>JAHDVQ010000232.1:2110-4733 GCA_023384595.1 Vicinamibacteraceae bacterium
GGGACGACAGGGCGGGCTGAAGCCCGCCCCTACGCCATCCGCGTTGACGCCCGCCTCTACGCCGTTGACGCCGGCTCCCGCGCGCCGGCTGGTCCAGCCGGACGACGAGTACAACCGTGCCCTCGTGTCGGCGGTCCATCCGCCAGACTGGGTGAACCCGCGGCCGGCCGGCCGCTACAACCTCGTGGTGATCGGCGCGGGTACGGCGGGTCTCGTCACGGCCGCCGGCGCCGCCGGCCTCGGGGCGAAGGTCGCGCTGGTCGAACGTCACCTGCTCGGCGGCGACTGCCTGAACTACGGGTGCGTCCCGTCGAAGGCCCTGCTGCGCTCCGCCCGCGCCGCGCACGACGTCCGGACCGCGTCCGCCTACGGGGTCGACGTCGCGGGACCCATCGAGCCGGACTTCGGAAGGGCGATGGCGAGGCTGCGGCGGCTGCGCGCCGGGATCGCCCCGCACGACTCGGTCCGCCGGTTCACGGATCTCGGCATCGACGTGTTCCTGGGAGACGGGAGCTTCGTCGCTCCCGATGCCGTGGAGGTGGGCGGTCAGCGCCTCGCCTTCTCGCGCGCCGTGATCGCGACCGGCGCCCGGGCCGCACCGCTGACGACGCCGGGGTCTGCCGAGACCGGATACCTGACGAACGAGACGGTCTTCTCGCTCACCGCCCTGCCCCGGCGTCTGGTCGTGGTCGGCGCCGGCCCCATCGGCTGCGAGATGGCGCAGGCATTCGCCCGCCTCGGCTCGCGCGTCACCGTGGTCGGCCGCGACCCGCAGTTGCTGCCCAGGGAAGACGCCGATGCCGGGCGTCTGCTGGCGGCCGTCTTCGATCGTGAGGGCATCGCCCTCCGCCTTGGCGCGGCGCCCACCCGCGTAGAGCGGACGGCAGAAGGCCGGAGGGTGATCATCGAGCGCGGCGGGAGCGAGGAGACGCTCGAGGCCGACGAGATCCTCGTGGCCGTGGGCCGGGCCGCGAACGTCGAGGGCCTTGGTCTCGAAGCCGCGGGCGTCGCCTTCACGCGGGAGGGCGTGACCGTCGACGACTTCCTGCGCACGAGCAACGCGAGGATCTACGCGGCCGGTGACATCTGCACGCGATTCAGGTTCACGCACGCGGCCGACGCCATGGCACGCCTCGTCATCCAGAACGCCCTCTTCTTCGGGCGGCAGCGCGTCTCGGCGCTGGTGATTCCCTGGGCCACCTACACGGACCCCGAGATCGCGCACGTGGGGATGAACGCCGCTCGCGCCCGCGAGGCTGGCGACCGGGTCGTCACGCTCCAGGTTCCGCTCGACGAGGTCGATCGAGCCGTGCTCGACGGCGACACCGGGGGCTTCGCCCGGGCGCACGTCGATGCCCGATCGGGCCGCCTGCTCGGCGCCACGATCGTGTCGCGCCACGCGGGCGACCTGATTGGCGAGCTGTCGCTCGTCATGACGGCGGGACTGGCGATGAAGGCGCTGTCGCGCACCATCCACCCGTACCCGACGGTCGGCGAGGTCGCCAGGAAGCTCGGCGACGCCTGGATGCGGCGGAAGCTGACGCCGCTCGCGAAGGGAGTGCTGTCGGGACTTCTCGCCTGGCGGCGCTGACCTCAGCGTGCGTGGACGTCGTTGAGCAACCAGTCGTAGCGAAGGTAGCGGACCCGCGCATCGGCACGGGCCGCAACCGCGCGCGCCTCGCCGGGGCCGAATCGTGCGACGACGCCGAGGATCGCCTGCTCCGTCGCAGGCCGCGCCGCCGTCCCCGATCCCGCGTACCGCTCGACGAAGTCCTCGCCGTACCACTTGAAGATGCTGGACACCGAGAGCGTCGCCCCGCGCACGGTCAGCCCCAGCGGGCTGGCCAGGAAGCGGCGAGCGGCCGCCTCGAGCTGCGCCTCGAGGTCGGCGCCGCGGTAGGGATCGGCCGCCAGCGGCGGGCAGCTCACCGAGGCGCAGTTGATCGCGAAGTGCACGAGAGGCTCGCGGAAGACCGGCCGCAGGATGCGGTGCTCGATGTCGTCGAGCGTCACCGCGCGGCCGGCCGCCCTCCACGTCAGCGACGTCCACACGCCGTCGATTTGCCGGATGCTGTTCCGCGGCTGGAGACTGAACCACGATCCCCTGATCGGGTAGTGATCGACGATGGCGTCGAGCGTGAAGACGTTGTAGGCGTTGATCCAGAAGGCGATCTGCTGCGGGCGCGTCCACGCCTGCACGTCGGACTCGGAGACCCGATCGAAGACGCCAACGACGGCCTCGAGCGAGCCGCGATCCGCTTGGAGGGATCGATAGTCGACGCGGTCGCCTCGCACGTGCTCCTGGAGCAGCGCGGCGTACCCGCGATAGTCGTGGTCGAACGCGCCCTGGGCGGCCAGCGGTGCGACCGCGCTCGCCAGCATCGCCAGAGTCGTCAGCGTCGCCAGGGTGGCCGGGCCAGCGAGGGGCCAGCGGAGTCGTGATGCCTGCATCGCCACAGTCTACTGGCCGGACCGATATAGGATCGACGGCCATGCTGTCCCGACCCGTCCTCATCGTCACCCTCCTCGCGATGGCCTGCTGCCTGCCGCGGCCGCTCCACGCCCAGACCTCGCTCGCGCCCGGCGAGTCCGTCAACGGCTACACGAACGTCACGTTCGACAC
>JAHDVQ010000233.1 GCA_023384595.1 Vicinamibacteraceae bacterium
GGTCGGTGTACGCCTGCTGCCAGAACGGCTCCTTCGACTTGCCGAACAGGTTGTTGAGGAGCGACGCGATCGCGTAGGCCACCGCGTAGGGGTCGAGGTCGTTGTGGAGCGGGTTGTAGCAGACCCCCGAGTCGAGGCCGACCTCGAGATAGTCCTGTTCCCGACCAGCGCCGCGCAGGATGCCCTGCACCTGCTTGCAGAAGTCTCCCTTGACCTCCAGCACCAGGCCGCCGAGGCGATGGTCCGGGTCGTTCGCCCGCCAGCGCAGGAGTTGCTCGGCGTACGGGTACATGCACGCCGACGTCTTGCCGGTGCCGACGGCGCCGAGCACCATCACGCCGGTGTAGAGGCCCCGTTGGGGAATCGTGAGCCAACCTGGACTCGGCGCAGGGCCCGGGGTCGTCTGGAAGTGCGTCTCGCCGAGGACCAGCGACGGCGCCGGCCGGAGCTCTGGCGGCGTGTAGTGCGGCAACGGCCGCACGCGCGCCGTGGGGTCGTGCCGAGACGCAAGGATGGCGAGCAGCGACAGTACGAGCGACGCGGCGAAAAACGGCGTGCTGAACCACAGCGCCGCGTAGCCGTACACGACCACCTGAAAGACGCCGGGACTGCGCAGCGCCACGAGGCCCAGAAAGGGGTCATCGACGTCGACGGGATACGTGGAGAGCCCCCACGCCCCGGCAGCCACCGCGGCGACCATGGCCATCGGCCCACGCATGGCGACGAGCGCGTGCAGCATGGGGGTTCCTCTGTCGTGCTTCCTGATGCGTCGTTACGCGCGCACCTGGTCGGCCCCGTGTTCGGCCGACGGGTGCCCCTGGACGGCGACGGGCTTCCGAATCGGCCCGGTCCGCACACCCCGCGCGTGGTGTGACGTGCGACGCGGCACGTACGACTCGGGATGGCCAGCGCGCCAGGCCACGAACTCCTTGTCCTTCGCGAGCACCGTGTCGACAAGCTGGGTGAGCACGTACTCGGCCGACTCGCCGAGGAAGTGCGCGTAGGCGTACAGGGTCTCGTTCGTCTCGCGATCGAAGCGCGTGATGTGGCGCACGAACTGCTTGCCTCGCGTGCGGGCTTTGATGAGCGGCATGGGTCCTCCTTCGGACGCACAACGGGTGGAACATGTGCGCATCGATTCGAGGCGCCACGCGCGACGAAACGGCGACGGGAAGTGGGCGCGATGGCAGGACGTGTTGTCGCTGCATTCGCGAGCCACGAACAGGCCTGCCGGCGCACTGGCCAGCGGGGGCGTGAGCGACCCTCCGGGTCGCCCGTGGGGCGACCGGGGCGGAACACCCGGGGGGGCGCGCACCGCCCCCCGCCCGGGGGGGGGCCCCCCCCCCCGGCGGGCCCCCCGGGGGCCCCGGGGGGGCCCCCCCGGGGGGGGCCCCCCCCCCCCCCCCTGCACCCTTCGGGCCGGCAGGATCGGGCGAGAGCGGCCGGCGCAGAGCGCCGTCCGCGGGCCGAGGCTGGTGGGGGCCGTCAGGCGGCAACCCGCAGCGCAACCGCCGCTTGCGGGAACGGCGCCGTGGGCCGCGCGGCCTGAGCCGTACGCGCGCTGCCATTCCGCACGACCACTCGACACGACGCCAACCACCGCGCGGTGTCGCGGCCCCCCTCGCGGCCCCCCGGCGTCGGCCCTACACCGTGCCGACCAGGGGAGAGAGATGAGAATACTGACGCCGCAAGACATGGATCTCGACTCCTCCCGTGCGACGCTGCAGCGCGTCGCTCAACAGGCGCGATTCCTGGAACTCGAGCACGCGGTCGCCCACCTCACACCACTGCCGATAGAGCGCCCGATAGCGTGGCGCCGAGAAGCTCACGTGGGCCCGGCGGAAGCGGTCCTCGTCCATCTCTCCCCTCGCGCCATTCGAGGCGCGGCGACGCTCGAAGTACCAGCGCAACTCGTCGACCGCTCTGGGCTCGAGCGGCGTCGCCAGCTCGTTCCAGCACGTGGTCTGATAGCGCTCCTCCGCGCCCGCGAGGTGGGGCGGCACGAGCAGCCGGATGCGCCACTCGGGGAGCGCGCGGAAAAGCGGCCCGTGGCGCTGGAGGAAACCTCTGAAGTCGAAGGGATCCCACCGCTGGACGAGGTAAAGGAAGACGGGCGAGCGACCGTCGGATTGACAGCCAATCGGCAGCCGGTCCGGGAAGTAGCGGACCGTGGTGGCGGCCCGGCCACGAAAGACCAGGCGCGGCATCTCTTCGCGTGGCAGGCTCGTGCACGAGGTGAAGTGCGCGAGCTTGTCGCGCTCGGTCGCGAGCCACGTCAAGGTCGGCTCGGCGAGCACGGCATCGAGGACCATCAGCCGCTCGACTGCCCGCGCCACGGGTACCGGACGGCGTAGCCGGCTGTCCCGCTCGCCAATGGCGCGGTAGATGGTCTTGCTCTGCACGTGATAGAGGTGCGCGCCGTGCCGGGCGCAGGGGCACGCCGTGGCCACGCGGCGTTTGACCAACTGCGCGAAGAAGTCGCGGACGACCTGCCCCCAGACGACGCCCGAGAAGGTGCAGTAGTGCCGGGCGAGGCACACGCCGGAATGAAGCGCCACCGTCACCAGAAAGGCCGCCTGGCGCGGGGTGAAGCCCAACCTGGCCACTGCGTCGACGCGCTCCGGGTGGGTCATGGGAGCAGGTCCTCGGCGATGCGCGGGTCGAACGGACGTCCGCGCCCGCCGCCGCGCCGGCCACCGATCCGCATGCCGGTCGACCGGTACTGCGTGCCCGAACGTCCCTTGGCCGCGGCGTGCGCGCCCCGGTAGTGCGGCGTGACCACCTCGAGATCCTCGACCGCGCGGCGGCCATCACGCTCGTCGTACTCGATGCGCACGTCCGGGAACTGGACGTGCTCGTCCTCGTACGGGAGCTGGTGGTCGCGCGCCCACTCCCGCACCTCGTCCCGCGTGCGGCCGGGCCGGCCGTCGCTGTCACGCCTGCGGCGGTTGTGCGCCTGCAAGAAGCGCTGGTACTCGCGCTTCAGCTCGTAGTCGAGGACCACCCGGCGGATGCGTCCTCCACGTTCGTGGATGCCCTCGGCCGCGCGCTGGTAGGCCCGGTACAACTGCGCGTCGTGGGCCAGCTCGGGACGCCGGGCGACGCCGGCGTAGAACTCCTGCCGCTCGTGATGGGAGCGCTCCTGCGCCGCCTCGAGCAGATCTCGTCCCTCGACCGTGAGCGTGACGAGCGTGGTCCGCGACGTGCCGCTTCCGAACGGACGGGTCTCGACGAGGCCAGCGGTGCGCAGGTGGTCGACCTCGCGGTCCCTGGTCCGTCGCGCGCCTCCGTCAGCGCGCTCGAGGTCGCGTTCGGGAACGGTGCGGAACGCCCCGACGGTGGCCAGCAGCCGCACCTCGGAGCCCCGCAGCTCGTAGCTGCGGCCGCGCAGCACGACGCGCTGGCGGCGTGCGCCGCGCGGGAGCCCAAGGTCGCGGCTGAAGACGTCGTGCGGGTCTCGAGGTCGCGTCTCGCGCAGGTCACCTCCCGCGCGACTCCCACGCGTGATCTCGGCCCGTTCCGGCGCCTCCAGCCGCCCGCGTCCGTCCTCCGGCCACCGGTCTTCGTGGTCGCGCCACATGGCTCTGCCCTCCTATCGTTTGAGCTGGTGGCGCAGTTCGTGGATGACGGTATCGGCCGTGTCGAGCTGCCGGTCGAGGTGCGTCAGCTTGCGGCCGGTATCGCGAAGGAACAGCAGGCGGGCCACCCAGTAGTAGATCCCACACAGGTTGAGGAAGGTGAGCACGATCGCCACCCCGATACGGCCGCCGTGCGCCGAGAACAGCGCCGTCTTGTACGGGGTGAGGTAACTGAGCTCGCCGGCCAGCCACGCCACGAACAGGAACGTCGTGACGGCGGCCAGGAATGCGGTGTTGGCAATCACCGCGTCGCCTCCTCGAAGGCCTGGTCGACGCGGAAGTACGTGATCTGGAGTCCAAGGGGATTTACGCGCACGAACTCGTTGGGCACGTGGTCGCGCAGCATGAAGTCGACCTGCGCGATGTGCGTCTGCCGGCCACGTTCGTGGCGCGTCCGCGGCGTGTAACGCACCGTCTGGAAGCTCACCGACGCCTTGTAGGGAGCCGCGGTCAGCTGACTCAGGCTCACGTTCTGCACGACGACATCCACCTCGTCGGCCGACGGGTCCGTCAGGAACGTCTCGACGACGCGGCTGTAGTGGCTCTGGGCCAGGGTGGCCTCGGCGAGCGTCGGCTCGAGGAACAGCAGCGAGTCGGGATACTCGCGTTGAATCGTCGACCGCAGCCGGCTGAAGTGCTTGACGATGAACTGCGTGAGGAAGTAGCGGAGCTCGGGGGCCTGCGGCCGGTAGCTCGTGGCGTCGTACTGGACAGCCTCGGCGCGGCCGACCTCGTCGATGCGGACGACGAGCGGCTTCACCTGGGCGTACTTCGCGGCCGTGTGGAAGTTGAGCGCGAGCAGCCCCAGGGCGACCAGCGACACGAGCACCAAAGCCACCTTGAGATACGTGTTCATCACGAGGGCCGACCCGTACAGCTCCACGAACTGGCGCTTCGCGTTCTCGAGCGACTTCGGCGGCAGGTCGGCGACGGTCGCGCTCATGGCGAGCCTCCGTTCAGAACACGTGCAGCCTCAGCAGGTGCCACCCCACCCACACGAGGCCGCAGACGAGCCCCACCAGGGCGGCGATGCCGAACGCCACGAAGAGCAGCCTCGTGAAGGCCGGCGAGGCCACGCGCTGTTCCGGCAG
>JAHDVQ010000234.1 GCA_023384595.1 Vicinamibacteraceae bacterium
CGCGTCGGATCGTCGCTGTTGCGGTAGACGATGTTGGTGAAGGTGCCGTAGTTGATCCCGTCACGCACGACCGTCGTGCTGCCGTCGGCCAGCGTGCGGAAGTCCTCGACGAAGTTGGCGACCGACCGCTGGACGTAGGTGCCCTTCACGTACCCGGGGCCGACCTGCGCGCCGAGCGAGAGCGTGAATTCCTTGTTGACGGGCGACGAGAGGTTGTCGTCCATGAAGATGTTGGCGGTCGGGAAGTCGCCGCCGAAGATGACGTAGTTGTTCGGGTCGAAACACGCCGTGCAGTTCAGGCCCTGGCCCGCCGGACCGTCGTAGTACGCCAGCACCAGGCTGGGATTGCCGACATCGGTGTTGGCGGCCATCTGGGACTCGCTGTACTTTCCGGCATACCAGGCATAGGTGGCCTGTGCGACCAGGCGTCCGTCGCCCTTGATGTCGTACGTGGCGGCCAGACGCGGCACCCACGTGTCGGTGTCGAACGGCACGATGTCGCCGGTGGCTTCACCTCGCGCCCGCTCGTACCGCACGCCGAGGTCGAACGACAGGTTGCGTGTGGCCTTCCAGCTGTCCTGCAGGAAGACCGAGGTCGTCCGCATGTCGACCTTGGCGCCGCGCGTGGCGAGCCAGTTCTCGAGGTAGCTCTCGCCAGGGACGAACACCGGGATGAACTTCCCGTTGCTGTCGTAGATCGGGTCGCCCGAGGCGTCGGTCAGGAAGTCGGCGTCGAAGACGTAACCGGTGGCCGTCTGTGAGTTGCCGCCCGTGCGCCGGCTGTTGAACACCTCGAAGCCGCCCTTGAAGTCGTGGCTGCCCAGATTGGGTGTGGTCAGGAAGTACGACACGCTGCCCGCCACCTGCCAGTTGTTGCGATCCTCGGGGTCGGTCGCGTCGAAGTAGGCACCGTTGTACAGGTAGGCGCCCTGCGTCAGCGACCAGATCGGTGAATCCGTGATCGCCGTCTTGGTGCCGCCCGAGCCCTGGAAGCTGAAGGTCTTCTGCGACCAGCGCAATTCAGCGAAGAGGCGCGGGCTCAGCACGCCGCGATAGCCAATGACCCAGCGGTCGTTCGGGAACGACGGTTGCTCGAAGATGGTCGGGTCGATCATGTACGCGGCCAGACCCATGCGGACCGCCTCGCGGGCAATCTTGAAGTAGCTGCCCGTGAACGTGTGGTTCTGGGCCACCGTCCCCGTGAGCTTGATCTCCCCGCGTTTCTCTTCGGTCGAACCGTTGAACACGGCGCCGGTGTAAGGGAGAGTCGTCTGGGTGTCGGTCTTGGTGTATCGCCCCGACCCGAAGAACCAGAGCCGTGTCTTCAGGATCGGGCCACCCAGCGTCCCCTCGTGCGTCTTGTTGGTCTTGTCGGGTCGCGTGATGTTGTTGGTCTTCTCGTACGGCGTCTCGTCGGTCCACGCGTCGTTGGTGAGGTTCAACCGGTAACTGCCCGAGAAGATGTCGCCGCCCGACTTGGTCACGGCGTTGATGACGCCGCCCGAGAAGCGGCCGTACTCGGCCGAGATGCCCGACGTGAGCACCTGCGTCTCCTCGATGGCGTCCTCGACGAACAACGCGTTCGCATTGCCGAACAGGTTGTCGTTCACGTCGACGCCGTCGATGAGGAAGACGTTGTCATACGCGAACGCCCCCGAGATGGTCACCTGGCCGGCGTTCGGTGTGTTGTCCGTGAGACCGGGCGCCAGCTCGGCAATCCCCGCCAGCGTGCGAGGGGTCGGCAGCGTGTCGATCTCCTTGTTCGTGTAGTTGGCGCCGCCCGTGGTCGACGTGATCGTCGACGCCACCGTGTCGGCCACGACGACCACCGTCTCGGCGATGCCCTCCACGCCGAGCGTCGCCATCACCTCGGCGGGCTTGCCGACCTCCACGGTCGTCGTGCGCCGCTCGGTGCGCATGCCGGCCAGCTCGAACGTGACTTCGTACACGCCCGGCGGCAGCCCACGCAGGACGTAGACGCCGTTACCATCCGTCACGGTGCTCCGGACACCCTGGAGGGCCGGAGAGGTCACCGTGACGGTCACTCCTGGCAGGACGAGGTCGCTCGTGTCGACGACCGTGCCCGTGATGATGCCCGTCTGGACACCCTGGGCCGAAACCATCGTCGCGAACGGCAGGGTCACGAATGCCAGGAGCCATGCGATGAGCACTCGTTTCATGGTGCAAACCTCCTGGAGTTCAGCCAGAGAAGGTGCATCAGCCGTACCAGTCGAGTCAGCAGGTCCCTGCCCTGTAACGTGTCGTCCCTGATGGGGTTACCGTTCGTCCCTGAATCCGTGAATGAACTCCGCCGTCCGTTAATGCAGATTCGTGGTTTTTTCGAGCAGAATCTTGGATCTCGATGAAGCTACCGCAGAGTCGGATCACGTTGTGCGCGGCGCGAACTTTGTGCGCGACCCGGCTGAAGAGACAGAATGGAGGATCTCGAATCCATCGCGTCGCGGAGTGACGGCATGAAGAAGGAACTCTCGGACAACGATCGGCGCCGTGCCGCACGGGCCGCGAAGAAGGCAGGGCTTCCGGCCCGTCGGCGTCACATCTTCCTCTGTGCCGATCCCACCAAGCCGAAGTGCTGCGATCGTGAGCGTACGAACGTGGCCTGGTCGTTCCTGAAGGACCGATTGAAGGAGCTCGGGCTGTCGAAGGATGGCGAGGTCGCGCGGACCAAGGCGAACTGCCTGCGCGTGTGCACCGAGGGCCCGGTGGCCGTCGTCTATCCCGAGGGGGTGTGGTACGGGCGCTGCGACCCGCCGGTGCTCGAACGCATCATCCAGCAGCACCTGATCGGGGGGCAGCCCGTCGAGGAGTTCGTGATCGCCGCCGCGCCGCTCGAGGGAGGGGGGAAATAGGCTCTGGGCTACAGCCTAGAGCCCCGGATGCCGGATGCCGGACGCCGGACGCCTGTCCTGATGCCGGACGCCTGTCCTGATGCCGGACGCCGGATGCCTGTCAATGCACCGTGTAGGGCGCCCTCAGCTTGAACTCCGCGATGTCGGCGTCGAAGGCTTCGCCTCCCGCCGCCACCATCTGATAGCTGCCCCGCATCGAACCGTACGGGTTCGTCAGCGGGCACCCGGACGTGTACTCGAAGGCCTCGCCCGGTTCGAGCACTGGCTGCTGGCCCACCACGCCGGGCCCGCGGACTTCCTGCACGTGTCCCGTCGCGTCGGTGATGATCCAGTGGCGCGTCACCAGCTTCACGGGGACGTCGCTCTCATTGCGGATCAGAATCGTGTAGATGAAATACCACTTGCTCTGCTCGGGGCATGAATGCCCTGGGGCGTATTCCGCCCGCACCTGCACGCGGACGCCGCGGGTGATCGCCTCGGAGGTCTCCATCAGGCCATCTTACCGGCATCCGGCGTCCGGCATCCCTATCCGGGCTCGTTCCGCGCGAGCTGGGCCAGCGGCTCTCCCGTGAGCCGGAACACCGTCCATTCGTCCATCGCCACGGCGCCGAGGCGCTTGTAGAACCCGATGGCCGGCTCGTTCCAGTCGAGTACGGCCCATTCCATGCGCGCGCAGCCGCGCGAGACCGCAATCCGCGCCAGTTCGACCAGGAGCGCCTTGCCGATGCCGGACCCCCGAAAGGCGGGCTCGACGAAGAGATCTTCGAGATAGAGCCCGTGTCGCCCCATGAATGTCGAGAAGTTGTGGAAGAAGAGCGCGAAGCCGACAGGGACGTCGTCGGCGTATGCCAGGAGGACTTCGGCCTGCGGATGCTCGCCGGACAGCACCTCGCGCAGGCCATCCTCGGTGGCGACCACCGTGTGGGCGAGCCGCTCGTACTCGGCGAGCTTGCGGATGAATCGCAGGACGAGCGCGGCGTCGGCCGGCGTGGCAGAAGCGATGCGAATGGCGGGCTGCGGCATGGAGGGATCATAGGACAGCCATCGGGCGGCTGATCCCCCGATCCCCCGATCCCCCGATCCACTGATAGAATCCCGCCGCTGTGATCCCTGAGGCCTGCGTCCATCCCAGCCTCGCCTGGTTGATTGCGTCTTCGCGGCCGCTCGTGATGATCGACGGCGACCGCGAGACCGTCGAGACCCTGCTCGACGGAGCCGCGCCGCCGACGCACGTGCTGGCGCGTTGGGCCTTCGAGGGCGGCCTGGCTTCGCGCGACGGCACGACGCGTCTGCCGCCGGTCGTCGACCCCGTCGATGCCTTTCGGCACGTGCGCGGTCTGGCCAGCCCCGTCGTGCTCAGCGTCGGACGGCTCCGCACGCTCTGGACCGACCTCGCCGCCCGCCGTCCGTTTCTCGATCTGCTCCGCCTCGGAAACAGCACCGGCACGACGGTCGTCGCGACGGGATTGCCGGAAGAGGTGCCGGGGGATCTCGTCGAATGGGCGACGACGACGAAGATCGTGCCGCTCGCGGCCGACGCCAGGGCGCGACTCGAGATGGCGTACGAGAGCTGGCTCCCCCCGGCCTCTGCCTCGCGTGCCGGCACTCCGGCACGGTCCACGGTGTCCGCCACGTGCGAAACGGAGTACGTCGCCGCCGCGTCGATCGCCGCGGCTCGCCACCTCGCGTCGCGTGCGGGCGTCTCCGGCCTCTCGCGCCAGCTGGCGCCGGTGGAAGGCCGCGTGTGGCCAGCGGCGATCAATCGAAGCGAGGTCGCCGGGCTGGGCCGCTTGAAAGCATGGGCGAGTACCCTCAGGGCTGGACT
>JAHDVQ010000235.1:0-1456 GCA_023384595.1 Vicinamibacteraceae bacterium
AGGGTCCAGCGCCGACAAAAGTCACCTCACGCGATGCCTATCTTCGGCCAGAGATGTTCATTCAGTGTCTTTTGGCCGCAGAACGACACCAGACCGCTGGTAAGACGTTTGCACACAATTAGCCGCTACCGACCCAACGGGCCCGCACCCTCCGGGTCTGACCGAACTGTTGCGGACCCGGTCTAACCAGGAGGCACCATGAAACACCTGGCCCGAGTGGCTCTGACGCTCGCTGTCGTCTGCCTGCCGGCGGCCGTGGCGTCAGCAGCCCCCATCATCGTCGCCGGCCCGTCGCCGGTGGCGCCCTTCGCAGGCACGGTCATCGACTTCGAGGGCTACGCCGAAGGCACGCTCATCGACAACGAGTACGCCGGAGTCGGCGTCACGTTCAGTCAGCCTGGCGGTGGCACCCCGCAGATCGATACCATTCCGCCGCCGTTCTTCGCGTACTCCGCCGGGTCCGGCTCGAACGCCCTCACGGGGACGGTCGACCCGCAGGCGCCGTTCATCACGGTCTCGGGCCTGATCGCGACCTTCGCCACCCCCATGTCGGATGTCGGCGCGTTCATGTCCGACACCGCCCCGCTGGGGAACTACACCATCTCCGCCTTCGGTGCGGGCAACGTCCTGCTCGAGAGCTTCGTGGTGCCGGGCGCCACGCTCACTGGCGGCTGTGCAACCGGAGTGTCGACGCTCGGGTGCGGCGCGTTCGTGGGGTTCTCACGTGCGACGGCCGACATCCTGGCCATCCAGTTCGGCCCGTCGCTGGCCTCCGGTGACGCCTTCGCCATCGACGATCTCCGCTTCGTCCCCGAGCCGGCCCTGCTCTCGCTGCTCGGCCTCGGCCTCCTGGTGGCCACGCGCCGGATCCGTCGTCGCGAGTAAGGTGCTCCTCGAGCGACGTCGCTTCGGGCGATCCCCGTCGGATCGCCCGGAGCGGCCGCTCGACGAATCCGCCCGGCGGGGCGTTGTCATCCAAGGCGTCGCGCGGTACCCTTCCGACGCCCCGTGTCCCGCCGCCGCATCGCCGTCGCCCTGCTCCTCGGCCTCCTGTCCGCCGCTGCGGGATGGGGACTCGGCCGAACCCCGCTCTTCCGGACCATCGAGCTGAAGCTGTACGACCTGCGCGTGCGCGCCGCGGCCGACCCGTCCCAGGCCTCGCGCGACATCGTGCTCGTCGACATCAACGAGCACAGCCTGCGCCAGCTCGAGCCGCTGGTCGGCCGCTGGCCGTGGCCCCGGGCCATCCACGGGGCGCTCATCGACTTCCTCGCGAGGGCCCCGGCCCGTGTCGTGGCCTACGACGTGCTCTTCACCGATCGCGACCGCTCGGCCGGCGTCGACATCGGCGGCGCCCGGTGGACGGGTGAGGCCTCGGACGCGGCGTTTGCCGAGGCCATCGCGCGCGCCGGCAACGTCGTGCTGCTCGCCGACGTCAGCTTCGAGGGACTCGCCG
>JAHDVQ010000235.1:1556-4690 GCA_023384595.1 Vicinamibacteraceae bacterium
ATCGTGCCGTCGTTGTCGGTGGCCACGGTGCTGGCGGCCGGCGCCGCTCGGGACGGCCTGTCGGAAACAGACGCGGGCATGCGGCTGGCCGGACGCGACGTCCCGCTCCTGACCGAACGGCTGCCCGGGTTCGATGGCGGCGCCACAGACGTCCGCACGCGCCGCCTGCTC
This sequence comes from Vicinamibacteraceae bacterium, assembly GCA_023384595.1. GTDB lineage: Bacteria > Acidobacteriota > Vicinamibacteria > Vicinamibacterales > JAFNAJ01 > JAHDVQ01. The sequence goes on from JAHDVQ010000235.1 coordinate 1,728, forward strand.
ATCGACTACCGCGGCCCGGCGGTGCTCGCCGATGGGCGCACGACGACCTACAGGACGTACTCCTTCTACGACCTCTTCTACAGCGAGCAGCAGTTGCTCGAGGGCGTGACCCCCGACGTCGACCCTGGCCAGTTCCGCGATCGGATCGTGATTGTCGGCACCACGGGGGCGGGGCTGCACGATGTGTTCACCGTGCCCTTCGGCTCCGGCGGGAAGATGCCCGGCAGCCAGGTGCACGCGAGCATCGTCGATCAGCTGCGCTCGGGCCGGTTCATCCGGCCGGTGGGGCCCCTCCTGAACCTGGCCGTGCTGATCCTCTCCGCGCTCGCCGTCGCCTTCGTCGTCGCGGGCACGTCGCTCAGGTGGAGCGTCACGGGAAGCGTCCTGGCCGCCACTCTCCTCGTGGGCGGCGGGTTCCTGGCGTTCGCGCGGGGCTGGTGGATCGATCTCACGGCGCCCGTGCTCGCGGTGGCCCTGGCGGCCGTCGGCGGTCTGGCGTTCCAGTACTTCACCGAGGGCCGTGAGAAGCGTCAGGTGAAGCGGCTCTTCTCGCGGTACCTGTCACGCGACGTCTACGAGCAGGTGCTCGCCAACCCGGCCCTGGCCGAGCTCGGCGGCCGCCGGCGCGAGATGTCGGTGCTCTTCTCGGACATCCGCGGGTTCACGGCGCTCACCGAGAAGGGCGAACCCGAGGCGCTCGTGGCGCAGTTGAACGAGTACTTCTCTGTGATGGTCGAGGTGGTGTTCACGCACCGGGGCACGCTCGACAAGTTCGTCGGCGACATGGTGATGGCGCTCTTCGGCGCGCCCCTCGACGACGACGCGCATGCGGACCACGCGGTGGAGGCGGCGCTCGCCATGGTCCGGGAGCTCGAGGCGCTCAACGCTCGCTGGCGGGCCGGGGGCCGGCCCACGCTCGGCATCGGCATCGGCATCAACAGCGGCGAGATGATTGCCGGCAACATCGGCTCCGAGCGCGTGAGGAGCTACACGGTCATCGGCGACAACGTGAACCTGGCCTCGCGGCTCGAGTCGCTCAACAAGGACTACCGGACGTCGATTATCGTCAGTGAGCACACGGTCACGCGGCTGAAGGGGCGGTATGATATGCGTCCACTCGGAGAGGTGGTCGTGAAGGGCAAGAGCGTTCCGGCGCGCATCTTCGAGGTGCGCGGCGGAGGCCAGGCGCTCGGGGCGGAGGGGACCCTCGCGTCCCCGGAGCGAGAGGCCTGACCCGTCGAGGAGGGGAGATGAAGCAGATGATGAGTCGCGTGCTGGCCGCCGCGGTGATGCTGGGCGTCGCCGCTCCGGCCTGGGCGCAGCTCGGGATGCTCGGCAAGGTGGCGAAGACGGCCAAGACCATCGCCGACCTGAACATCTCGGAGCAGGACGAGTACGAGATCGGCGCGATGGTCAGCGAGAAGATCCGCCAGCGGTACGGCGTCGTGCAGGACAAGAGCGTGCACCGCTACGTGACGCTCGTCGGCGCCACGCTCGCCACGCGCAGCAGCCGGCCGAACATCAAGTGGCAGTTCATCGTGCTCGACACCGATGGGGTGAACGCCTTTGCCGCGCCGGGCGGGTTCGTGCACATCACCCGGGGCGCCCTCGCGCTGCTCGACGACGAGGCGGAGCTGGCGGGCGTGCTGGGGCACGAGATCATCCACATCACCGAGCAGCACACCATCAAGGCCATCAAGAAGAGCAAGATGACCGATCTGGGCATCGAGGCGGGCGCGGCGCAGGCGCCCGGCGGGGGCCTGGGGCAGGCGGCCATGGAGAAGATCGCCGGCAAGGCGGCCGAGATGGTCATGGCGGGCTTCGGCCGGAATGAGGAGCTCGAGTCCGACAACAAGGGCCTCGCGATCGCCAACGAGGCCGGCTACCAGCCGCTCGGGCTCTCGGGCTTCCTCATGCGCCTCCAGGAGAGGAACAAGGCCAGCGAGGAGAAGCAGGGACTGTTTGCGTCCCACCCCGAGATGAAGGAGCGGCTCGACAAACTCGCCTCGCGCGCCAAGGGGCTCTCGCCCGCCGGCACCGCGACGCTGGCCGAGCGGTACAGCAAGTTCATCGCTTACGAGCCGAAGCCGATCACCGAGGTCGCGCAGGTCGAGGCGGGCGCCGCCGGCCTCGCTGGCGGAGGGAAGACCGGCGACAAGTCCGCGACGGCCGGGACGAAGGAAGAGGAAAAGCCGAAGAAGCGCGGTTTCGGCCTCGGGAATCTCCTCAAGCCGGGGGGAGAAGAGAAGAAGTCGGCCCAGGTGACGGGCTCCGGCGGCTCGCGCGGAGTCGATACCGAGCGCAACGCCAAGGGCGGGAGCAACCCGGCGCTCGTGGCCGTGAACATCACGGCGGCCGACATTGCGGCCTTCAAGAAGGAAGGCCAGCTGAAGTAACGCCTTGCACGACGCGGCTTCGATCCACCTGTGGCTGGGCCTGGGCCTGCTGGCGCTCGCGCTGGCGGTCCAGGCCTTCACGCTCAACCGCCTCGTCCGCCGCAAGCTGCGGCTGACGCTCGCGCTCGCGGCGCTCTCGCTGCTGGTTGGTGCCGCAGAGCGATCGGGGCTCATCCCGGCCGACATCGCTCCGGGCCTCCGGAGCCTTGGCAACCTTCTCGTCGCCCTCGCCCTCGCCAATTTCCTCGTCGTCGTCCTCCTCAATCCGCTGCGTGCCGATCGGGTGCCCGCGCACCTGCCGAGCATCGTGCAGGACGCCATCGTGGTGCTGCTGTTCCTGGTGGTGGCCACCATCCTGCTGCGCGAGACGCTGCTCCTCACGTCGGCCGTCGGCGCGGTGGTCGTGGGCTTCGCGCTCCAGGACACCCTGGGGAACGCGTTTGCCGGCCTCGCGCTCCAGACTGAGAAGCCCTTCAAGGTGGGGCAGTGGGTGAGGATTGGCGACCACGAAGGCCGCGTCGAGGAACTCACGTGGCGCGCGACCAAGCTGCGCACGCGCCAGAGCAC
>JAHDVQ010000236.1:0-2174 GCA_023384595.1 Vicinamibacteraceae bacterium
TGATGATGATCAAAGCCGACAGGAACTACGAAGCGGGCCAGCCTCCGGATGCACGCCTGGGCGCGGCCATCGGCCAGTTGATGCAGGAGATGACGGAGGCCGGCATCCTGCTCGCGGCCGAGGGACTGGAACCCAGCTCGAAAGGGGCGCTCGTGCGCGCGGTGCGCAGCAGGATCTCGATCACGGACGGGCCGTTTGCCGAGGCCAAGGAAGTCGTGGGCGGCTTTGCCATTCTGAAGGCCGCTTCGCGCGACGAGGCCCTGCAGCTGGCCAGCCGATTCATGCAACTGCACGCCGACATCCTCGGCCCGGAGTGGGAAGGCGAGTGCGAAGTCCGGCAGATCTCGGAATGGGACCCGCCCTCGTAACACCAGACCTGAACCCCAAGGCCCAAGGTCCAAGGCCCAAGGCCCAAGGCCCAAGGCCCAAGGCCCAAGGCCCAGAAAGGAGCCCCCATGCGCTTCATGATGCTGGTCATTCCGAAGGGATACGAGAAGGCCGCCCCCGGCACGGTGCCCGATGCCGAGGGCGTGGCCGCGATGATGGAGTACAACGCCGCGCTGCAGAAAGCCGGCGTGCTGCTGGCGCTCGACGGCTTGCACCCGCCCTCGATGGGCGCGCGCGTGTCGTTTCCGGGCGGCAAGCCCGTGGTGACCGACGGGCCGTTCGCCGAAGCCAAGGAGGTCGTCGGCGGCTACTGGATGATCCAGGTGCGCTCCAAGGACGAGGCCGTCGAGTGGGCGTCGCGCTGCCCGATCACCGACGACTCGATCATCGAGGTGCGGCAGGTGCAGGAGATGGAAGACTTCCCGCCCGACGTCCAGGAAGCCGCCGCCGGGTTCGTCGAGATGCAGGCGCAGGCAGGGCAGCGCCGCACCGGCCACGGCTAGACCCTCCTGGCGGCGCCATCGGCTGACGCCTCGGTCGGGTGCGGGATCCGGCTGCGTCAGCCGCCGCGCTTGCAGGGACGACCGGTCCGATGGTGTGATCGGCCGCCATGACGGCGGCCGACCCCCATCGGGCCATCGAGGCCATCTGGCGCATCGAGGCGCCACGGCTCATCGCCGCGTTGACGCGCGTGGTGCGCGACATCAGCGCGGCCGAGGACCTCGCGCAGGACGCGCTCGTCGCGGCGCTCGAGCAGTGGCCGTCGTCGGGCATCCCTCGCAACCCGGGCGCCTGGCTGATGGCCACCGCCAAGCACCGCGCCATCGACCTGCTGCGGCGGCAGACGATGCTCGAGCGGAAGCACGGCGAGCTGGGACGCGACCTGCAGGACGAGCAGCGGCGTGCCGTGCCCGACCCCGCCGACGCGATCGATGACGAGGTGGGCGACGATCTGCTGCGGCTGATCTTCACGGCCTGCCATCCAGCCCTGTCGTTGGAGGCGCGCGTCGCGCTGACGCTGCGGCTGCTGTGCGGCCTGACGACGCCCGAGATCGCCCGCGCCTTCCTCGTGCCCGAGTCGACGCTCGCCCAGCGCATCGTCAGAGCGAAGAAGACGATTGCCGACAAGCGCCTGCCTTACGAAGTGCCGCGAGGAGCGGAGCTGGCCGCGCGGCTGCCGGCCGTGCTCGAGGTCGTCTACCTCGTGTTCAACGAGGGCTACACGGCGACGGCCGGCGACGACTGGATCCGCCCGACGCTCTGTGAAGAGGCGCTGCGGCTCGGCCGGATCCTCGCCGGGTTGATGCCGCAGGAAGCGGAGGTCCACGGGCTCGTCGCCCTGATGGAGTTCCAGGCGTCGCGGTTGCGAGCGCGCACCGGAGCCTCGGGCGAGCCCGTGCTCCTGATGGATCAGGATCGGTCGCGGTGGGATCGGCTGCTCATCGGCCGCGGGCAGGCGGCCCTCGCGCGCGCGATCGCCTTGGGCACACCGCCCGGGCCGTACTTACTGCAGGCGGCCATCGCCTCCTGCCATGCGCTCGCCGCGACCCCAGCCGACACCGACTGGACTCGCATCGTCGCGCTCTACGGAGAACTCGCGCGCATTGCGCCGTCGCCCGTCGTGGATCTCAATCGGGCGGTGGCGGTGGCGATGGCGTCGGGCGCGGCCGCCGGCCTCGAGATCGTCGACGCGCTCGGCGCGGAACCGGCGCTCGCGGCCTATCACCTGCTGCCCAGCGTGCGCGGGGATCTGCTGCAGAAGCTCGGGCGCCACGACGAGGCGCGCG
>JAHDVQ010000236.1:2274-4687 GCA_023384595.1 Vicinamibacteraceae bacterium
AGGAACAGCGCGTCCTGCCGCTCGAGCGCCCAGCGGACGCGCCCGGCCGCGTCGATGATGACGTCCTCTTCCTGCGCCATGCGGACCGGCTGGCCGTCCCACTCGGCGACGGGCGTCGTCGCCTGCAGTTCGATCGAGAACCACGTCGAGGGGATGACCTTCGCGTCGCCCCGCCCGGGCACGCCGTCCTGGTAGTCCCAGAGACCGATGAGCGGGCCGGCGCCGTGGCCGTGCAGGCCAATGGGATGCGAGTAGAGCGTGCCGTCGATGCCCTTGGCCTTGATGCGGGTGAGGGCCGCCTTCAGGGTCTCGTTGCCGGTGCGGCCGGGCCGCAGTTCCTCGACCGTGATGTCCTGCATGGCGTTCGCGTTGGCGAGGGCGCGCTTCAGCCCCTCGGGCGCGTCGGTCTCGCCCTCGCGCAGGACGTAGGCCAGGTGCTGGGTGTCGGTGTTGAGACGCGCCACCGTGATGCCGACGTCGCAGTGCAGCACGTCGCCGCGCTCGATGACCGGATCGGCGCCGAGCGTCTCGGCGGTCGCGCCCTTACGCTGCACATCGACGCTCGGCTGGAACCAGGTGCCGAGGCCGAGATCGTTCACGCGCTGCCGCCACCACCAGACGAGATCGCTTGTGCGCGTGCGGCCGGGTGTGATGACGCGTTCCGAGAACATCTCCTGGGTGAGCGCCCAGACCAGCCGCTGCATGCGCTCGTAGAAGGCCTCTTCCTCGGGCAGGCGCACGGCGATGAGCTCGAGCGGCAGCGCCTCGGCGTTCCTGAACTTCGAGGTCCACGTGTCGCCGAGGGCGGCGCTCATCCCCTGGAACTCGCCGCTCGAGAGGCCGTCGGAGAAGGCGAAGACCGTGGACCGGTTGATGCCGATGACCTGCGGCTGGCGCTCCTCGATGACGGTCTTCAGGATCTGCCACTGCTCGTCGCCCCACAGCTCCGCCTGGCCGCGTCCGTCGGAGGCCGGCTTGGTGGAGCGACGCGCCTCGAACACCCCGCCCTGCGACGAGCCGCCGAGCGCGATGCGCTCGACACAATCCGGCGCGACGGGCGCCCCGGTCGCGGCGCACTTGTCGAAGAACACGTAGATCGTGCGGCGCCGGGCGGCGAAGGTCTGCGGCGAGACGAGCGCGAGGAAGACCGGGTCTTCGTTGTACTCACGCATGGGCACCACCCACATGTCGAGACCGTGCGAGCGCATGAGCGCCGGGAGGAAGGTGTCGAGCCGCTTCTTCAGCCACTCCTGCTGCATGGCGGCCTGCTCCCGAAGCGTGCCAAAGGGCCGCTCGGGCGCCGGCGCCGAGGCCGCGGTGGGTTTGGCCTGAGGCGTGGCCGGGGTATCGGACGAGGCTGGCGCCGCGGCGAGGACGGTCAGCGCGAGGGCGAGCACGAAGGGAGTGGACCTGGTCATGGCTTCTGAGGAGCGGGGGCAATGGGTGGAGTGGACGTGCGCAGGTACGACACGACGAACAGCGTTCCGAGCACGAGATCGATGAGGCCGGCCGCCAGCATCTCGCCGTTCAGCCTCCCCTGGACGCACAACGCCACGGCGGCGAACCCGAAGCTGGCCTTCTCGAGCACCGACGGCACCATCATGACGCGGTACCGCACCGGGTCCCGCGCGATGAGCAGAAACACGATCTGCCACGCGAGGGCGACGCCGATGAAGCCGTAGAAGTACTCGGGATGGGTGATGGCGGGCGGCGTCCGCTCCGCGATCCGGCCTTCGAAGAAATACTGCGGCAGCAGAACGACGAGGCCGTAGAGGCCCGCGACGAGGAACACGCGCCGTGCGAAGGTCATGGGGTTCCCCGATCTGCTGATCCGCTGATCCCCCGATCGCCCGTCACCGTGACGAGCACGAACTGGGACCGCTCGATGCGGTCCGGGTCCGCGTCGATGGCTCGTCTCAGACGTTTGAGGCCCCGAGCGTAGGCCTCGTCGGAGAGAATCATCAACTGCGAGGCGCGGTGCCTGACCGACACGTACGCCGCAAACGCGTCGAGCCGTTCGTCGTGCGAGCGATCGTCGCGCGAGACGGTGACGTTGTCGAAGCCGGCGGCCCCCATGTCGGCGGCCAGATGTTCGGCCGGCACGAAGTCCTGGTGGTCGCGCGCGAGCGCCTCCGGGAAGTAACGGTACAGCAGCCAGCCCGGCATCGACCACGGGTCGATGTTGGTCACCACGAATCGGCCGCCGGGGGCGAGCACCCGGCCCGCCTCGGCCACCAGCGCGCGCGTCCGGCCAATGTGCGGGTACGAGAACTGGCTGGTCGCATAGAGGATACGGCCGTCGGCAATCGGCAGCGTGGCGCCGTCGGCCTGAATCCAGGCGACGTCTCCGCATCGGCCGCGGGCGATCCGCAACATGGCGCCGGAGCGATCGACGCCGACGAGGCGAATCCCT
>JAHDVQ010000237.1 GCA_023384595.1 Vicinamibacteraceae bacterium
TGTACCGCGATCAGAAGATCGGCCAGATCTACGAGGGCACGTCGAACATGCAGCTCATGACGATCGCGAAGCAGATCGTCGGGAGCTGAGCGGATCGGTGGATCAGGGGATCAGCGGATCAGCGGATCGGCGGATCGGAACCAGCGGATGCCGGTGACCGGGGTTCGTGCCTTCGTCTTCGACCTCGACGGCACCATGGTCGACAACATGGCGCCGCACCTCGAGGCGTTCGCACGGTTCGGCCAGCGGCACGGCCTTCCGCCGCTCACGATGGCGGACCGCGCCCGCATCGACGGCAAGCGCAACGCCGAGGTCTTCGCCACCGTGTTCGGGCGAACGCTGACCGACGCCGAGTGGCGGGCGTTCGAAGACGAAAAGGAGGCCCTCTACCGTGAGCTGTCGGTGGGGAGGCTGGTCCCGACGCCCGGCCTCGAGCGCCTCCTGGCGCTGGCCGGCGAGCGCGACATCGCCATCGCGGTTGCCACGTCGGCACCACGCGAGAACGTGGAGCACACGCTCCGGGAACTGGGCCTCGCGCATCTCCTGCCGTATGTCGCACGCGGCGACGAGGTTCCGCACGGCAAGCCCGCCCCGGACGTGTTCCTGGCGGCGGCCCGCCGCATCGGGGTGCCCCCCGCGCTGTGCGTCGCCTTCGAGGACGCGCCGATGGGTATCGCAGCGGCCCGCCGCGCCGGCATGCAGACGTGCGGGCTCACCACGAGTTTCACGCGGGCCCAGCTCGAGGCGCTCGATGAACCGCCCCACTTCGTCGTCGGTGATTTCGACGAGTTCCTCGAGGGTCCGGGCCGGTGGCTGCTGGCGCCGCCGTGACCAGCACCCCCAGCGCCCAACGCCCACCGCCCACCGCCCACCGCCCAACGCCGATATAGAATCCCCCTCTCATGTTTGCCGACGTCGCCCTCGCCCGCCGAATCGAGCGTGCCGAAGCCGTCATGTCGGCCGAGATCGTCTCGGCCGTCCAGCGAAAGCGCCCGCCCGATCTCGCGTTCGTCGAGCCCGTTGGCAGCGGCTACGCCGTCTACGGCGGCCCCGGCTCACCGTTCTCGAAGGTCATCGGCGTCGGCCTCGACCCGACGCTCGATCTGGACGCCCTCGCGCGAGCCGAGCACGCGTTCGAGGAACGGGGTTCGTCCGTCAGAGCCGAGGTCTGCGTGCTCGCGCACCCGGACGTCTTCGGGGCCTTCGCCGACCGCGGCTACGTGTTCCAGACCGTCGAGCACGTGCTTGGCTGCCGCCTGGCTGGCGCGACGGGAGACCGGACGGCTCCGCCCGGCATCGACATCTCGCTCTCGGGGCCCGAGAACGCCGGTGAGTGGATCCGCATCGTCGTCGACGGGTTCGTCGCGGCCGATGTCACCGAGACCGGCGTGACCGGCGAGGAATTTCCGCGCGATGTGCTCGAGCGCGTCTTCAGCGATTACGAGGCGCTTCGGATGTTCAGGCGCTACCTGGCGTCGGTCGACGGAGCGCCCGCCGGAGGCGCGAGCCTCTGCCTCGTCGACGACATCGCGCTGCTCTCCGGCGCGTCGACGCTGCCGGCCTTCCGCCGGCGCGGGGTGCAAACGGCGCTCCTCCGCCGGCGCCTGGCCGACGCAGCCGCCGAGGGCTGCGCGCTGGCCGTCGTGACGACGGCTCCGGGGTCCATGTCGCAGCAGAACGTCGTGCGCCAGGGTTTCGCACTACTCTATGCCCGGGCGGTGATGACCCGGCCGGCCGACTGAGCCCCAAGCCTCGAGGCCCAAGGTCCGAGGCCCAAGGTCCGGCCCAAGGCCCAAGGCCCAAGGCCGCTATAATCCCCCCATCATGTTCCTCGAACCTACCCAGGCACAGACCGAGTTTCGTGAACGCGTCGAAGCCTTCGCGCGCGAGCACGTGGCTCCGCAGGCCGCGGCCATCGACGAGCGGAACGAGTTCCCGCTCGCGCTCGTGAAGCAGGCGGGCGAACTGGGGCTGCTCGGCGTGACAGTCGCCGAGGTGTGGGGAGGCGCTGGACGCGATTACGTGGCGTACGCCCTCGCCGTCGAGACGGTGGCCCGCGCCAGCGCCACGGTCGGCGCCATCCTCACCGTGCAGAACTCGCTCGTGGCCGAGGCCATCGCCGAGTTCGGCACCGACCAGCAGAAGGACCGGTGGCTGCGCGCGCTCGCGACCGGTCGCAGCATCGGCGCCTTTGCGCTCTCGGAGGAGGAGGCCGGCAGCGACGCGGCCAACCAGCAGACGCTGGCCACCTTCGATGGCGAGGGGTATCGCCTGAACGGCCGCAAGGTGTGGGTGGCCAACGCAATCGCCGCCGACGTCGCCATCGTCTTCGCCGCCAACCACTCGGATGTGCGCGGGCGCGAGATCAGCGCCTTCCTCGTTCCGCTCGACTCGCCCGGACTCGTGCGCACGCATCGCGACGACTCGCTGGGCGTGCGCGGCCTGGGCTGTGTCGACCTCGACCTCGTGGACGTGGCCGTCGATTCTAGCCAGATGCTGGGGGCGGCGGGCCAGGGCTTCGGCGTCGCCCGTTGGGCGCTCGAGGGCGGCCGGATTGCGATTGCTGCGCAGGCGCTCGGCGTCGGCCAGGCGGCCGTCGACGAGGCGCTCGCGTACGCGAGGCGCCGCAAGACCTTCGGCCAGCCCATCGCCAACTACCAGGCCGTCCAGTGGATGCTGGCCGACATGGCGACCGAGCTCGACGCCGCGCGCATGCTCACCTACAAGGCGGCGGCCCTGAAAGGCCGGCAGGCCACCGTGGCGACCGAGGCGGCCATGGCCAAGCTGGCGGCCTCCGAGGCGGCGCACAAGGCGGCTGACAAGGCGATGCAGATTCTGGCGTCGGCGGGCTACCGCCGCGGATCCACCGTCGAGCGGCTCTTCCGCGATTCCCGCGCCGCGGAGATCTACCAGGGCACGTCCGAAGTGCAGCGGATGATCATCGCCGAGGCCGTGGTGGCCGGACAGTAGTCAGTTTTCAGTTCTCAGTTCTCAGTTTTCAGTTGGCTTCCGGCTGTCAGGCGAATGACGCGCGACGTGACGCCGACCCAGCATTCAAGGCCGAAAGCGAAGTCGACCTGCTGCTCGGCGGCGCCAATCCCAACCCGGCCCGCGAGGGCTTCCCGACGAGAGAGGCCCTGACCGCGCTCGCTCGCCGGCAGGTGCCCGTCGGTGACCCAGTCGGCGAGCACGTGATGAGGTGCTCGCCCTGCCACCGCGAGATGTGGGCGATGCAGCAGGCGCAGGGCATCAGCCCCGCCGAGTCCGTTTGGGCGTCGCGAGCCTGGTGGCCAGCGGCTGCAGCCGCCGCGGTCTTTCTCGCCACCGGGGTCGGTGGGTGGTGGGTGTTCTCGAACAGGCAATCGGTCCCGAGTCAGGCTGCGGTGGCGGCGGACCTGGCGTCGGTCGCTGTGGAACTCGACCAGCGCAAGTACAGCGTGACGCGGAGCGACGGGCAGAGCGGAGAGCTCCCGCCACCACTGGTGCTGCCTCGAGCCAATGTGAGGCTGACGCTCGTGCTGCCGGTTGGATCGGAACCAGACGACTACGAAGTGCGAGTGCGTAATGCTAGCGGTCGCGTGCTCGCAGCGGCTCGTGGGCCTGCAACCCTGCGCGAGTACCTCACCCGAGCGACCGTCCCGCTCGATCTGCGGAGGACGTCCGCGGGGACGGGTCAGCTCGAATACTGGCGAGACGGCGACAGTGCGCGACTTGCCAGGCCGTGGCTTGGAACGCGTCGTTGAGGACGCCGACACTGACGGCGTCTTGGTCGGGCCAGCCGCCTCGCGGGTTCCGGGGCCGCGCTGCCAGCCGATCGACGCGCATCGTCGGCGTCTCGCCAAGTCGGTTAACGTGGGCGGGTGCGGAAGGCGTTGGCAACTGTCTGTGAAGTCAAGGGGTCTCGGACTGCAGTTGGAGGCGCCACGGGGTGTAGGTGCGAATCATGGCGTTGAGGATCGTCAGGAGCTTACGCATGCACGCGGTGAGGGCGAGTTCCTTGGGCTTCCCGGCCGCGAGCAAGCGGAGATAGAAGGCGCGCATGAGGGGATTACGCTGGGTGGCCGCCAGCGCACCTATGTAGAGCACCGCGCGGACGGGCGCGCGGCCGCCCCAGACCAGGCGCCGGCCTTTGAGGGTGCCACTGTCGTGGGCGAGCGGCGCGACGCCGACCAATGCCGCGATTTGCCGGCGATTCAAGTGCCCGAGCTTGGGCAGATCGGCGAGCAGCGTGCGGGTGCCGTCTGCAGCGTGTCCCGCATTCCATTCGCGATTGGCGACGGGCCGACTTCGTCTGACCTGACGTTCAGTCGCTCGGCAGATACCGAGACAACGCATCAAGCGATGGACTGAAATCCGGTGCGTGAGTGGCTTGGGTCCTGAAGCCTCGAAGTCATGGAACCTTGACTTCATCGACGACCTCCGATTAACGGCCAACGGGTCTTGAGTGGCGGTTGGCTCAGCATGCAGAGAGGCAGGCTCCGCGCGGGGCGCACCGCGTGCCCTCGCAGGCTGCTGCTGCGGCAGCCTTGGCCTCCGGCCCTGTCAGCCGGCGTTGCGACCCTTGCCGAGCCCCCGAACCGAACTGATAACTGATAACTGATAACTGATAACTGATAACTGAACTATCCCTACGCCCCGGCCAGCCGCTCCAGAATCGGCCGCAGCCGCGCCGCCGTCGTG
>JAHDVQ010000238.1 GCA_023384595.1 Vicinamibacteraceae bacterium
GCGCTCATCGCGGAGTTCCGCGGCGACAACGCGAAGGAACTCGAGTACCGGAAGAAGGCCGCCGATCTGAATCCCGACGACCCGCAGTACCTCTTCTACTACGCGAGCTCGGTGCGCGATGACGAGGCGCTGTACCGCAAGCTCTCGCTCGAGGTGGCCGAGAAGTTTCCGACGCACGAGCGGGGGGCACAGGCGCTGTACTGGCTGGGCGTGCGCTCGAAGGATCCGGCCGAGAAGATGGCGATGCTCGAACGGCTGCGGCGTGACTTCCCCCCGGAGAAGTTCAGCTGGTCCGACTCGGGGACGATGGCGCTCTACGAGGTGTACGCGGCATCGGATCCGGGGAAGGCCCGCGCGCTGGCCGAGTCGATGGCGGCGGGAGCCAGCGAGCGCTCGAAGAAGATGTGGAGCGACCTGCTCGCGTACGACACCGCGATTGCCGAGGCGAAGGCGCTCGTCGCGGGCGGCAAGGGTGCCGACGCCGTGGCGCGCCTGAAGGACGTCAAGGCGCCCCGTATCGCCGATCCGCTCAGGCTCGACCTGGTGCGCGCCGAAGCGTTGCACGCCAGCGGCGACACCGCGGGCGCGTACGCCAGTCTCGTGACGCGCCTGGCCCGTGAGCCTGAGCCGAGGGTCCGTGAAGCGGCTGATCGCTATGCCTCCGCGCTCGGCAAGACGCCCGCTGATATCGACGGCGACATCTGGGCGAAGCGCGACGAGACGGCCAAGCCTGCGACGCCGTTCACCCTCTACGCCTACAGGACCGGGAAGGACGTGAGCCTCGCCGACTACGCCGGCAAGGTGGTGCTGGTGAACTTCTGGTACCCGGCCTGTGGTCCGTGCCGTGGCGAGTTCCCGTACCTGCAGAAGGTGGTGGAGAAGTTCAAGGGGCGCGACTTCCATGTCCTCGCCGTGAACGGGCATCCCGAAGAGGATCCGTTCGTGCTGCCCTTCATGGACGGGAACAAGTACGACTTCTTCCCCCTGCGCGCCACCGAGGAGATGGTGAAGGCCTACGGCGTGCGTGGCTACCCGGCCAACTTCCTCGTCGATCGCGCGGGCCGCATCGTCTTCACGCCCCGGCTCCACGACGACAAGACGCAGGCCCTGCTCGAGCGGCAGATCGAGGAGTTGCTGGCGCGCGCGGCCGGCGGCCCGGGCAGCCCGTAGGCCGAGGATGTCGCACTATTGCTGGCGTAGCAGCGCTGCCGGATCGATCTTGAGGGCACGCCAGACCGACGGCAGCGCGGAGATCACGGCCACCAGCACGAGCAGCGCCGGCACGACGGTGAAGGTGAGCGGGTCGACGGGATGCACTTCGAAGAGGAAGCGCGCCAGGAGCCGACCCGCCCATAACCCTCCGAGTCCGCCGACGAATACGCCCGAGAGCGCGGGCACGACGGCCTGGCGCAGCACCACCCCGCCGATGTCCTGCGCATCGGCGCCGAGCGCGACGCGGACCGCGAGTTCGCGGAGGCGTTCGGTGACGCCGACGTCGACGGCCCCGTAGACGCCGAGGGCCGCGAGCACGAGACCGAGCAGGCCGAAGGCGGCGGTCGTCACCGCATAGAAGCGACGTTCGGCCCTCACCTTGGCCATGATCGTGTCGAGGGTGCTGTTCAACTCGACCGGCTGGTTTGGCGCGATCGACTGCACCGCCCGTTGCGCGGCGCTGGCGAAGCCCGTCGGCCTGCTCCGCGTGCGCGCGACCACCGACACCACGCCCGCCGGATTCTGCGCGAACGGCAGGTAGAACGCCGGCGCCGCGGGCCGCTCCGGGTGCACCCAGCGGACATCCTCCACCACGCCCACGATTTCATAGCCCTCGTCCCACTGCAGGTGCCGGCCTATGGGGTTTTCGCCGAAGAGCGCCCGGCCGAGCGCCTGGGAGACGATCGCGACTCTCGGCGCCGTGCGCGTGTCGGCCGGGTTGAACGTCCGGCCGGCAAGCAGCCTCATGTTGAACACGCGAAAGAAATCCGGACCGACCCTGCGTACGTACACGTCAACCCGAGGGCGGTCGAAGGTCAAGGTTCCATGCCGTAGACCCAACGTTCTGTTGTGGATGCCTTCGAAGGGCACTGTGCCCGAGACCGCGGCGACGGCAACGCCCGGGAGCGCCGCGATGCGCTCACGGACCTGCTCGCTGAACTCCACCGCGCGCTGCTCCCAGTCGGGATCGCCGGGCACCACATCGAGGCCCATCTGGATGACGGCGATGTTGGTGGTGTCGAAGCCGGGGTCCACGCGCGACACCCGCCAGAAGCTGTGCAGCAGCAGCCCCGCCGCGATGAGCAGCGCGACGAGGGTGCTCATCTGCGCGGTGAGCATGGTCCGGCGCCAGCCGAGACGCTGTCGACTCGAGGTCGCCGTGGCACTGTCCTGGGCCAGCGCCCGGGAAATCCGCGTGGGATCCGACGCCACGAAGGTCACCAGCCCACTGCCGAGCGCGCAGCACACCCCGACTGCGCTCGCCACCAGGAGGGTCGGGCCGTCGAGCCCCAGCTCGTCAATCCGGGGCACGGTGCGAGGGACGGCCGTTCGCATGAACGGGTGGGCGAGCGTCGCCATCACGACGCCGCCGATGGTCCCGGCGAGGCCGAGTAGGCCGTGTTCGATGGCAAGTTCGCGAAAACGCCGCCGCTGGCTCGCCCCCAGCGCGAGACGAATGGCGGCGTCATGCGTTCGGAGCGTGGCGCGTGCCAGCAGCAGGAGGCTTGCGTTGGCACAGACGATCAAGAAGATCAGGCCACCGGCACCCGCGAGCAAGGTCAGGCCGGGGATGGCGCCACGGGTCGTCCACGACTGCAGTGGCTCTGCGACGAAGGCGGGGCCTGCTCGACGGTCACGCCCCGGCAGCGGCGAGGCCAGAGAGGTCAGGGCGGCATTCGCCTTGGGGAGCGACACGCCTGGCCCGAGCCGCGCGACGACCAGATAGGCGAAGCCGTAGGTGAAGACCGGCGTGGGCCGGATCGCCCAGACCTCGGTTTCGTCCGGATAGCTGAACCGCAGCCCCGGCGGTAGCACGCCGATCACGGTGTGCGGCCGGCCGTCGAGTGCCAGGCTGGCCCCGACAGCCTCCGCCTCGCCGCCGAACTCCCGCGTCCAGAACTCGTGACTGATGACCACCTCGTCCCGCGGGACGTCTCCGGCCTGGAACACTCGCCCGCGTGCCGCCCGGACCCCGAGGGCCTCGAAGAAGTTCGGCGTGACGCGCCCGGCGCGCAGGCGCGCGGCGAACTCGCCCTCCAGTGCGACTGGCCTGGACTTGACGGTGTAGTTCCAGAGTTCGGCTACGGCGACGGCCTCGAAGACACTGAGCGTCTGAATGGCGTCGATCTCTGGCCCGGCCAGCACATAGCGAAGCCCCTCGTCCCCGCCGGACAACCTCGAGGCGCCCACGACGACGAGTCGATCAGGCTCGGTGTACGGCAGCGGCCGGAACACGACTGCCTGCAGGATGGAGAAGAGCGCGGTGATGACGCCGACACCCAGACTGATGATGGCCACAACCGCCAGCGACGAAGCTCGCGTGCGGCGAATCAGCCGCCAGGCGTGCGAGAGCTCTTGCCACAAATCGCGCATGATCGAGCCGCTCAAGAACCACCAGCAGTGATGAGACGATTGTGCCGAAGCGGTTCAATGCCAGCGCGTCGGATAACCCTCATGCAGCCGGAGGAGCCGGATCCCAGGGTGGCGAGTACCTCTCTGGCGGCCGCTTCAGAAGGGACGCCAAGAAGCTGTGCTGCAACAGAGCCTGTCGGCGTCACTGCGAAGGTGGCGGGTACCGCCTTGATCCCGGTCACAACAGCGAAGCGATCGAGGTCGCGGATTTGCAGATGGCGAACCGTGACGCCGGCGAGCACCCAAGGAGTCCGCTCCGGAGATGAGCGAGCCGCGCCAGCTGGCTCGGCCAGCCAGACCTCAACGTTGGCCGGCGGCGGTGACGCGTGGAGCACCCGCTGCCAGAGAGCTAAGGCGTCCGTACACCGGCTAGACTCCGACTTTGTTACCACGAGGAGAACTGACTTACCAGGCTGCAGGCTCCATTCCGATTCCGTCGGTGCGTCCACAGGCTCATACCATTCGGCATCCGCAATTGCAGTTGCTGTGACTCTAGGGTAGCTGGGCTCGCCCACCGCACGAAGATCCGTCCGAAGACGCAGGTTACCTTCAATCAGGATGACGTCGCAGACCGCGATGAACACCGCAGCCGCCCATGGCGCGACCCTCAGGATAGGCAACACCGCCATATCGTGTTTTCCGACACTCCTGATCACCGAGATCGTCCCACGAGACTATCGATTACAGAAGCCTCCCGCAGCGCAGCAAACAGGGAAGTCCGGCGTGAGCCTGCAGTCAGGGTCACTGTCGCAAGGGACGTAGTTGGGCTCAAGCACGCAACTACCGACATCACCGACACCGCAGCAGCCCTCAGCCTCCGCTCGCAGATTAGCCACAGCAAACGTGCACGTGTAGAGCAGCAGAGCGCACAGGAACACGACGCGGGTCCTCCGCATCCGTCGCATCAAGAGTGCCATCATTCACCTCCGATCATCTGTTGTCCCGAACCTAGGAACCGATCGACCTGCTCAACAACGGCAGGCGAAATGCCTGACGCTACCAGCCGTACTCGGTGTTG
>JAHDVQ010000016.1:0-34876 GCA_023384595.1 Vicinamibacteraceae bacterium
GCAGAATGCGGTCGAGCGTGGCGGCGGCGCGCGTGACGGGCAGGTTGCTGATGTAGAAGTGGCGCACGCCGAGGTCCGCGAGCTGGCGCAGCGTGCGGGCGCAAATCTCCTCGGCTGTCGCGCCCGCGGCAAACTCCGCGGCGATGGCCTCGACGGGCACCGGCATGAAGCCGCGAAGCAGCGCGAGCGTCTGCGGATTGGCGCTGCGGTAGAAGAACACGCCGAAGACCCCCTCGAGTCCGAGGCCGAGCCGCCGGGCCTCGGCGAGGTAGCGCTCCACGCGCGCCGCGTCGTGGTGCGAGACCACCTGGGTCAGGTAGAAGTCCGCCGTGGCGTGGGCCTCGAGCAGGAAGCCGACCTGCCGGGCGGCATCGGAGTGCGGGTTGGCCCAGCCGCCCAGTGCCAGCCCGGGCTGCCGCCGGCGAATCAGCTCCCGGAGCTGCCACGCATGCGCGAGGGCCCGCGGCGGTCCCACGGACCGGTCGCCCCCGAGCACGACGAGGGCCGGGAACCCCTGTTCTACCGCGCGGTCGGCGTACGACAAGCAGTAGTCGAGCGAGTGTTTCGCGGTCAGGAACGGGACCACGCGCGCGCGCGGGACGTCGGCGCCGAGGTTGATCGTGAGGTGGCGGAGGTTGTCCTCCTCGTGTGAGCCGACGGCGCTGTCGGTGAGGCAGACGAACGAGCCGCGCCGGGTGAGGCTTCGGACGGCGTGGTACGTGTCGATCCAGGCGTCGATGCCGGCGTGCGCGCTGAGCTCCGCCCTGGGCGGGCGGAGCTCGGCGGCGATCACGCGGTCCTCGGACCGCAGCGCGTCGGCCAGCGACCGATCGGGGCGCGGTGTGGACACTCCGGCTTACTTCTTCTTCACCTTGTAGCCCGCCGGCACCGTGAACATGTCGTCGGCGATCGGGGCGTCGCTGACGGTGGTGACGGTGTTCGACAGCGTGGTGTTGCCCATCTTCCGCATCATGGCGGCCATCATGCCCTCGCCCTCGAAGGAGATGGAGAGCACCGACTCGAGCGGCAGGCCCGCGTCGGCCATGAGCTTGTAGGCCTGCGCCATGCCGCGGGCGTTGCCGGCCTGCGCCTTGGCGGCTCGCGGATCGCCGAGGAAGAGCCCTCGCTCGGCCATCGTGGCGAAGTAGGCGGCGTAGTCGGCGGCGCCGGGGGCGTCCTTGCTCACGAAGACGGGACCGGAAATCACGACGCGCATCCCGGCCATGGGCGATCCCTGTTCGCCGGACATCGGCACGGCGATCTTCACGTCGTAGCCGGTGGCCTCGAAGCCGGCGATGGTCTTTGTCTGGCCGTTCGGCGTGACGCTCGCGGTGATGTCGTCGAGGCCGATCTTGGCGAGTTCGGTGCTCACCTCGCCCATGTCACTCACCTCGGCCTCGCGCTTGTCGGGATTCAGCTGGATGAACTGGCGCGCATCGAGGTCGGTAATGGTGATGGTCTTCTTGCCGCGGAAGGTGGCCTCGGCGCGGGACTTGTTGCCCTTGACGTAGGTGACCACCTGCCCGTCGCCCTGCATGCCGAGGGCCTTGCCGGTGGAAGTCGAAGTCAGCGTCACCTGGGCGCCCGCCGGCACGGCGAGGGCGAGGCAAATCGTCAGCGTACCCAACACACGTCGCATTCTGTGTTCTCCTGTGGGGGTGGCTCGAACGGGCGGCGGTGGCCCCGCGTTCGTGGGCTGGGATGGAGTATACAATAGGGCTTCCGCTCCCCCGCGCGAGCAGTGTTCCAGCCGTCATGGCGGCGCCGTCTCTCGAGATTTCGGGCAGCGGGCGACGTGGCGGCCGAAGGTCGAATGATGGACTCACAGCACAGCGAGCCGCCGGCGGGAGCCCCTCGGGCGGGGACGTCTCCGAGCCCCGCGTGGGTCGCCTCCGAGGACCTGACGCGCGCGGTGCTCGACAACGCCACCGACATCATCTACACCCTCGACCTCGAGGGCCGCTTCGTGTTCATCAACCGGGCGGGCGAACGTCTGCTCGGTTATTCGGCGGGCGAGCTGCAGGCGATGAGCGTGCACGACCTCGCGGCGCCCGAGACGGGCGACCTGACGCGGCGGATGCTGCGGCGCAAGCTCGAAGGCGAGGAGCAGACGCTCTACGAGCTCGAGGTCGTGGCCCGCGACGGCCGCCGCATCCCGCTCGAGGTGAACTCGCGCCTCGTGCACCGCGAGGGCGTGCCCGTTGGCGTCCAGGCGGTCGCCCGTGACGTGAGCGACCGCCGCCGCGCGGAGGACGCGCTGCGGCATGGCGAGGAGCGATTCCGCATCCTCGTCGAGAACGCGAGCGAGGGCATCTGCCTGCTCGCGCCCGATGGGGTCATCTTCTACGCCAGCCGGCCGGCCAGCCGCATCCTCGGCTCCGGCCTGCAGGATCTCGTCGGCCGTCAGGCCGTCGACATGGTGCACGAGGAGGACCGCGAGCGCCTGGCCTGGATCGTGGCCGACTGCCTGAGCAAGCC
Organism: Vicinamibacteraceae bacterium; assembly: GCA_023384595.1. Lineage (GTDB taxonomy): Bacteria > Acidobacteriota > Vicinamibacteria > Vicinamibacterales > JAFNAJ01 > JAHDVQ01. The sequence continues at coordinate 2,479 of JAHDVQ010000016.1, forward strand.
AGGCATTCCGGTGCACGCCGACTGCCGCGTGCGCCACCGGGAAGGGACCTGGCGTCACATCGAGGGCGTCGGCGTCAATCGCCTCGACCACCCGGCGCTCGGCGCCATCGTCATCAACTTCCGCGACGTCACCGAGCGCCGCGAGGCCATCCGCGCGCTCAAGGAGAGCGAGGAGCGCTTCCGGGCCGTGTTCGAGTCGTCGATGCTCGGCATCGCGCACGTCGACCCCGCGGGCCGCATCCTCGACGCCAACCCCGCCATTGCCCGCATCTCGGGGTACGCCATCGAGGATCTGCGGGGCCGCCGGATGACCGACTTCGCACACCCCGACGATCTGGAGGCGGTGAAGGGTGACTTCTCCACGCTCCTGCGGGGCGAGTCCGACACCTATCGCGCGGAGCGCCGTTACACGGTGCGCGACGGCACGGTGCTCTGGGCCGACGTCTCGGCCTCGGCCGTGCGCGACGAGCACGGCAACCTGCGCTTCACGATCGTGATGCTCGAGAACATCACCGAGCGCAAGCGCGCCGAGCGCGACCTGGTCGAGACCAACGAGCGGCTCTCGGTCTGGGTCGAGGAGCTCGAGCAGCGGACGCGGGAGATCACCCTGCTCGGCGAGCTGGGCGAGCTGCTGCAGGCCTGCCGCACGACGTCGGAAGCCTACGGCGTCGTGGGCCCGATGGCGGCGCAGATGTTCCCCCGGACGGGCGGCGTGCTCGCGGTGGTGACCGAGGACGGCACCGCCCTCGAGGCCGTGGCGTCATGGGGCGGCGCGATGCTCCCGGCGCCCTCGGCCATCGACGACTGCTGGGCCATCCGCCGCAGCCGCGTCCACGTGGTCACCAACGTCGTCGACGGGCTCGTGTGCCGCCACCTGGCGGACTGGATCGATCGGCCCTACCTGTGCGTGCCGATCATGGCGCACGGCGAGCTGATCGGACTCTTCACGGTGTTCTTCGAGGGGGTGGGCGGCAAGATCGAGAACCAGCGCCGGCTGGCGGTCACCGTCGGGGAGCACATCGGCCTGGCGGTGGCCAACCTGCGTCTGCAGGAGACGCTCCGCAGCCAGTCGATCCGGGATCCGCTCACCGGACTCTTCAACCGGCGCTACATGGAGGAGTCGCTCGAGCGCGAGATGCGGCGCGCGGCGCGCGGCCAGCAGCCGGTCGGCATCATCATGGTCGACCTCGATCACTTCAAGGACTTCAACGATCGCCACGGCCACGGCGCGGGCGACGCGCTGCTGCAGGCGGTGGGGCAGCTGCTCCAGCGGAGCATTCGCGCCGAGGACATCGCGTGCCGCTACGGCGGTGAGGAGTTCACGCTGATCCTGCCCGATGCCTCGCTCGCCGAGGCCCGGCAGCGTGCCGAGTACCTGTGCGATCTCGCGCGCCGACTCACCTTCGCCTACGCGGGGCAGACGCTCGGCCCCGTCTCGATGTCGGCGGGCGTGGCGATCTTCCCGAATCACGGACCCACGGCCGACACGGTGCTCCGCGCGGCCGACCTCGCGCTCTACAGCGCCAAGGCCGAGGGGCGCAACCGCGTGGTCGTGAGCCGTGCCGGCGCGCTCCTGCTGGGCGAGGAGGCGGTCACGCCTCAACTGCGCGAGTTCGACGAGTGAGCCGGCCCGCCGGGACGCCGCGCGCGCGGCGTCCCGGGCGGCGCGCTCAGTTGGTGGCCGGGGTCCGCGCCTCGGGTGCGAGCGTCCGCAGCACGAAGTCGAACATCATCTGGCGCATGTGCCTGGCCAGCCGCGGGTCGGTCACGCCGTGCCGCGATTTCGGGTAGATCATCAGCTCGAAGGGCTTGCCGGCGCGCTGCAGCTCGTAGGCGAACTGCATGGTGTTCTGCGCGTGCACGTTGTCGTCGATGGCGCCGTGCACGAGCAGCAGGTCGCCGTGCAGGTTCTTCGCGGCCTTCGACGGCGCCGTCCGCGCGTAGCCCTCCGCGTTGTTCTGCGGCAGCCGCATGTAACGCTCCGTGTAGATGGAGTCGTAGAGGCGCCAGTCGGTCACCGATCCGCCCGCGATGCCCATGCGGAACCGCGTGCTGTGCGTGAGCGCGTAGCTCACCATGAAGCCGCCGTAGCTCCACCCGTTGATGCCGATGCGCGACGCGTCCACCCACGGGTGCGAGGTGAGCCAGTCGAGCCCCTCCTCGATGTCGGCCAGCTCCGTTTCGCCCAGCCGCTTGTAGGCCGCCCACGCCGACTCGGCCCCCTTGCCGCTGGCCGACCGGTTGTCGCACACCCACACCACGATGCCGTGCTGCGCGAGCATCTGGTTGTACAGCCCGTTGACGCCGGTCCACGCGTTGCGGACCTGGGGGGCGTGAGGCCCGGCGTAGGTGTGCTGATAGACGGGGTACTTCTTCGACGGATCGAAGTCGGGCGGCTTGATGAGCATCGCCTCCATCACGAACCCGTCGCGCGTCGTCACCTGCACGAACTCCGGCGTGCTCATCGCGTACCGGGTGAGCGCCTCGATGCGGTTCTCGTCGATGAGGCGCACCTCGCGGCCGTCGGCCGCGTGCAGGCGCAGCTGCGGCGGCGTCGTCACGTCGCTCCAGGTGTCGAGAAACAGTGAATACGAGGGGTTGAAGCGCACCGAGTGCGTGCCCGCGCGCTCGGTGAGCCGGCGAAGGCCCGTGCCGTCGAGGCCCACACGATAGAGGTCGCTCCCGATGTGGCTCCGCTCGGTGCCCGAGAAGTAGACGCTGCCGCTCGTCTCGTCCACGCCGTGCAGCGTGCGCGCCTCCCACTTCCCGTCGGTGACCTGCCGCACGAGCGTGCCGTCGGCCTTGTAGTGATACAGGTGCTGCCAGCCGTTCCGCTCCGAGAACCACAGGAACGTCCCGTCATCGAGCCACTCAGGGTCGCCGTTGACCGACACCCAGGCCTTCGTCGTCTCGCGCAGCAGCGTGCGGACCGAGCCGGTGCGCGGATCGCCGAGGTTCAAATCGAGCCAGGTCTGCTCGCGGTCCTGCACCTGGAAGACGACCGAGGCGCCATCGGGCTTCCAGTCGACGCTCACGACGAGGGGCTCCACCGGGGTGTAGCGGGCCAGGTCCATCCACGTCACCGCGCCGCCCGCGGCGCCGACCACGCCCACGCGCGCCACCGGGTTCGGATCGCCCGCCTTCGGGTAGCCGAAGACCTCGAGCGCCGGCCGCGTTGAGAGGTCGTCGATGAGCGTCATGTCGGGCACCCGCGCGAGGTCGAGCTGCAAGAAGGCCAGACGCTCCGAGTCGGGGCTCCACCAGAAGGCCCGGTAGCGCCCACGGCCGTAGATCTCCTCCTGGTAGACCCAGTCGAGGCGGCCGTTCAGCAGGCGCGCGTGCCCGTCAGTGGTGAGCTGGCGTTCGCGCCCGGCGCCGTCCACGACGAAGAGGTTGCCCTCGCGCGTGAAGGCCACGAGGCGGCCGTCGGGGCTGAAGGCCGGGTCGTGCTCCTCGCCCGGTGAGCTCGTGAGGCGGGTCAGATCCCCCGTCGCGATGGTGTACCGATAGAGGTCGCCGGCGACGGCGACGAGCACGGCCGTCCGGCCGGTGTCGAACACCAGCCCCCGTATCGGCACGGCGCGGCGGGCCTCGTCGGCACCGATGCCCGGGATGCCGGCCACCGCCTCGCGCACCTTCGCGACGTCGAGGAAGGGAGTGCTGCGGCCCGTCTGGGCGTCGACGCGCAGCAGGGCGCCGGGGACGTCCCCCTCGTCTGGCTTCGCCACCAAATAGGTGCGATCATCGAGCCACGCGACCACCGTGGTCGCCGTCCCCGCGAGCGCCGCGCGCTTGGCGGGGTCGTACAGGTCGTCGATGGTGAAGCGCTGCGAGCCGGCCTGCGCCGCCGCCTGAGAGGCGGTGAGGGCCAGCAGGGCAAGCGCGCAGACGATGCGGCTGGTCAGTGTCGTTGGTGCCATGAGCGGAATCCTGCCTCCAGTGTGGACCGGACGCCAGCAGATTCTGTCGGAAACCGCACGGCGCGTCCACCGGCGCAGAACAGGAGACTGCCGTTGCCACGCCTGACCTTCCTCGGGGCGGCTCGTACCGTCACCGGATCCAAGTACCTGCTCGAAGCCAACGGCGACAGGATCCTCGTCGACTGCGGGCTGTTCCAGGGGCTGAAGGAGCTTCGGCAGCGGAACTGGGAGCCGCTGCCCGTCGACGCCGCCTCGATCGACGTCGTCGTCCTCACGCACGCGCATCTCGACCACGTGGGCTACCTGCCGCGGCTCGTCGCGGGAGGCTTCAAGGGCCGCGTGTTCTGCACGGCCGGCAGCGCCGATCTCGCGAAGGTGGTCCTGCCCGATGCGGGCCGGCTGCAGGAGGAGGACGCGAGGCAGGCCAACAAGCACGGGTACTCGAAGCACGATCCGGCGCTGCCGCTCTTCACCGAGACCGATGCCTACCGCGCCCTGACGCATCTGCAGCCCGTCGGCTACGACCGATCGATGCCCGTCACTGCCGGCGTGACGGCGGAGTTCGTCAACGCGGGACACCTGCTCGGATCCTCGATCGTCCGGATGCGCGTGGCGGCCAACGGCAGCGAGCCCCTCACGCTGGTCTTCGGGGGCGACCTCGGACGCTACGACCGGCCCGTGCTGCCCGATCCCTCGCCGGTCACCGAGGCCGACATCCTGCTGGCCGAGTCCACCTACGGCAACCGCATCCACGAGCCCGACGACGACGGCGAGGCGCTCGCGGAGATCATCAGGACGACCATCGATCGCGGCGGACGGGTGATTGTGCCGGCCTTTGCCATCGGCCGCGTCGAGGAGGTCCTCTACTGGATCCGCCGGCTCGAGGAAGAACGCCGGATTCCGATCGTGCCCGTGTTCCTCGACAGTCCCATGGCGTCCGAGGCGCTGCGGTTCTATGCGGCGCGCTATCACGAACTCGATCCCGACATCCGTCCCGGCCGGCACGACGTCTCGGCGTTCGCCACGGCACGGTTCACCCAGGTCTCGTCGCCGCAGCAGTCGAAGGAGGTCATGCGCGCGCGCAAGCCCGCCGTCATCATCTCGTCGAGCGGCATGGCGACGGGCGGCCGCGTCCTGCACCACCTGAAGGAAGGCTTGCCCGATTCGCGCGTCACCGTGCTCTTTGTCGGCTACCAGGCGGCCGGCACGCGCGGGCGCGCCATGCTCGAGGGGGCCGACACGGTGAAGATTCACGGGCAGCTCGTGCCCGTCAACGCGCGCGTCGCCAAGCTCGATTCGATGTCGGCGCACGCCGATCAGCAGGAGATGCTGCGGTGGCTCGGGAGCTTCACTTCGCCGCCCCGCACCACCTACCTGGTGCACGGCGAGCCCGAGCCCATGGACGCCCTCGGCGCCGAGATCCGCACGCGGCTCGGATGGGAGGTGCAAACGCCGGAGTATCTCGATGCGGTCGAGTTCTGACGACACGGCCGCCCGTCCGTACCTGCTCGAGCGGGTGGACGATGCGGCCATTGTGCAGCTCTATGCCGACGGATTCGCGCAGCTGCCGCTTGCCGAGCGCCGGCTCGCATTCCACCTGGCCGAGGCGGCCATTGCCGGACGCGACATCTACTTCGATCAGCGGCACCGCCTGAACCTCGACGCGCGCGCGTTGCTCGAGGCGCTCGTCACCTCGGAGGCCGCGCTTCGTCCCGTGACGGCGCGGGAGCTCTGGCGCTATACGAAGTTGTTCTGGCTCAACTCGGGACCGTACAACGCGCACACCGCCCGCAAGTTCGTCCTGGGGCTCACGCGGGAGGCTCTCGACGAGGCCGTGGCCGCCGCAGCCGCTGCGGGAGCGGCGCTGCCGCGTCGCGAGGGCGAGGGGATCGGCCAGTTGCTCGATCGGCTGGCGCCGTTCCTGCTGGACCCCGCCGTCGATCCGGTCGTGACGAACAAGAACCCCGAGAACGGGGAGGACATCCTCGTCGCGAGCGCCTCCAACCTGTACGAGGGCGTGACGCTCGCCGATCTGGCGACCTTCGAGGAGCGCCACCCCCTCAACTCGCGCATCGTGCGGCGCGACGGGACGATCGTCGAAGAGGTCTACCGCGTCGGGGGACGCTGCGGGGCCGCCATCGAGGCCGTCGTCGCGCACCTCGAGGCCGCGCGCGAGGACGCGACGCCCGCCATGCGTCTGGCGCTCGACGCACTGGTGCGCTATTACCGCACGGGCGAGGACGACGACCGGCGGGCGTACGACATCGCCTGGGCCGCCGACACCCGGTCGCCCGTCGACACCGTCAACGGGTTCATCGAGGTCTATCTCGACCCGCGCGGGCAGAAGGGCGCCTGGGAAGCGCTGGTCTGCCATGTGAACGAGGAGAAGACCCGGCTGGTCGAGGCCATTGCCGCCAACGCCGCCTGGTTCGAGGCGCACCTGCCCTGCCGTGCCGAGTTCCGCCGCGACCGGGTAGTCGGCATGGCGGCACGGGCCATCGACGTCATCGTGGAGACAGGCGAGGCAGGCCCGCTCACCGCCATCGGGATCAACCTGCCCAACGACGAGGTCATTCGCGAGCGGCACGGGTCGAAGTCGGTGCTGCTCGCCAACGTGGTCGAGGCCTACGAGCGATCGACGCCGCCTGAGTTCCGCCGCGAGTTCGCGTGGACCGACGAGGAAGTGGACCGCGCCGAGCGGTTCGGCGCGCTGGCGCAGGAGCTCCACACGCACCTGCACGAGGTGCTCGGCCACGGATCGGGCCGTCTGTCGCCGTCGCTCACCGCCTCGCCGCAGGCCTACCTGAAAGAGCACTACTCGTCGCTCGAGGAGACGAGGGCCGACCTGGTCGCCCTCTACTTCATCGCCGATCCCCGGCTCGTCGAGCTCGGCGTCGTCGAGGCCGGCGAGCATGCGGCGGTGGCGAGGACCGCCTACGAGGCGTTCGTACGCGCGGCGCTCGTGCAACTGCGGCGCGTCCGCACCGGCAGCCAGCTCGAGGAAGATCACATGCGCAACCGGCAGGCCGTCACTCACTGGCTGATGGCCCGGGAGGCCGGCGTCGTCCGACGCCGCCGCGAGGGACGCACCTGCTACGTGGTCGAGGACGTCGAGCGGATGCGGCAGGGCGTGGCCGAGATGTTCGCCGAGGTGCAGCGCATCAAGTCGGAGGGCGACTACGATGCGGGACGGCGTCTCTTCGAGACCTTCGGCGTCTCGTTCGACCCGGCGCTGCGCGACGAAGTGGTGGCGCGCGTCGAGCGTATCGGCCTTCCGTCGTACACGGGCTTCGTAATGCCGACGCTCGAGGCGACGCGCGACGCGACGGGGGCCGTCGTCGACGTGACGATCTCCTATTCCTGCGACTTCGCCGCGCAGATGCTCGACTACTCGCGGCGCTCACCGCTGCGGCACCCCGCGGCCGCGCCGGCATCGTTATGCGGACCGCGGTGAGGCCGGTCCTGGTCCTGCTCGGCGCGTGGCTTTGCGGCGCCGTCTCCCCAGTCGCGGCCGGGGGGACCGGGCGTGAAGGGGCGGGGACCGTCCGCCAGGGACTGCCGGCGCGACCCGCGACGACCGCGCTGCTCCAGGTGATTGCGGCCGAGGACTCGCGCGCGGCCACGCCAGCGGCCCTCGACCTGCTGAAGCGGGCGGCCGCCGGCGCACCCGATCTCGAAGTGCAGCGTGCGGCGGTCAGGGCGCTCGGCCGGCTGGAACGCCCGGACCTCGTGGGATACCTGGCCGGCATCACGAGGACCGCCGACCCGGTGGTGCGCGCCGAACTGGCCAACGCCCTGGCGCAGTCCGTCTTTGGCGGAGACGGGACCGCGGCGCTCGAGCCGCTGCTCGACCGGCTACGTCAGGAGGGCCACCCGCTCGTCCGCGGCGTCGTGGCCGCCTCGCTCGGGCGGCTCGCCCTCCCCGACCCGGCCGCGCGTGAGCGGGCGGCGGCGGGGCTGCTCGGCACCGGCTGGCCCGAGGTTGACGGACGCCGCCGGCCGGCGTCGCCCGCCGTGCTCCTCGGTGTGCTTCGGGGTGTGGAGAGCTTCGCGCAGCGGCACCGCGAGCTGCGCGCCGGCGCCGTCGATCTCGAGACCGTGCTCCGCGAGGTCGCGTTTCCCTCGGCCTCGCCGCCGTCCGCCTCCGGCGTCCCCGAGGCGTCGGCGGTCGGCATCGCGACGGCGCGCCATCGCGCGATGTCGGCGCTCGTCGCCGTCAGGACACCCGCCGTCGAGGACGTCTCCCGCGGACTCGCCGATGCGGATCCCGAGCTGCGGCGCCTGGCGGCGTCGGCCCTCGCGCGGATCGAGCCGTACAACACGGACCAGGCCGCGCTCGCGCTGAGCGACGCCGAGCCGGCCGTGCGCGTGCAGGCGCTGCGCGCGCTCTCGAGCCGCGCCGACGGCAGGCCCTCGTGCGAACAGGCGCTGGCGGCGGCCCGCGACGCGGCACTGCACGTCCAGCTGCTCGGCATCGAGCTCGTTGGCAGCCGGTGCCGCGGCAACGCCACCGCCGAGGAGCACCTCGAGGCGTTGCTGCTTGCCGTGCGGGCCGTCGACGAACCCGGCGCCTGCCGTCCGCTCCCGGTTCGTGACTGGCATCGCCCGAACGCCGCCCTGGTGGCGCTCGCCCAGACCGGCACCACCGACCTCGAACGGTGGCTGCCGTGCTTCCGTGCCGCCGACGTGTGGCGCGCCCGCGCCGCCGCCGCCCGCGCGCTGGCGGCCAGAGGCGATCGCGAGGCGCTCGTGCCGTTCTTCGAGGACCCCGAGCCCAACGTCAGGGTCGTCGCGCTCGAGCTCACCGAGCCCGGCAACCTGCTGGCCGTGCGCGGCGCGCTGCAGGCGCTCGAGGGGCGCGACTACGAGCTGCTGCTCGTCGCGGCCAACAAGCTGCAGGGGGCCACGCCCGACCGCGTCATCGGCGAGGCGGTCGCCGGCGCACTCGAACGTGTGACGGCTGAACGGAAGGAGACCTCTCGCGACACCCGGCTGGCCCTGCTCGATCGCCTGGAAGAGCACGGCGACGTCCGCCTGGAGCACAAGGTGGCCCCGCTCGTCCGCGATTTCGACCCGGTCGTCGCGGTCCGCGCCGCGGCGCTCGTGTCGCGCTGGCTGGGACGTCCCGTGGCCGCCGAGCCCCGCCCGCAGGGCCCGCCCCCGCTGCCGTCGCCGGCGGAGTTCGACGCGCTCCGGCGCACGCGCGTCGTGATGGTGATCGACGGCGGCGAGGTCGTGGTGCGCCTGCTCGCCCGCGAGGCGCCGCTCAACGCGTGGCGGTTCGCACGGCTCGCCCGGTCCGGGTACTACACGCGCCTGACCCTCCACCGCGTCGTCGCCAACTTCATCGTGCAGGGAGGGAGTCCCGGCGCCAACGAGCACTCGGGCGACGGTCCGTTCACGCGCGACGAGGTCGGGCTGCAGTCGAACGTCCGCGGCAGCGTCGGCCTCTCCACCCGCGGGCGGGACACCGGCGACGGGCAGTTCTACGTGAACCTCGTCGACAACCCGCGGCTCGATTTCACCTACACGGTCTTCGGGCAGGTCGAGCGGGGGATGGAGGTGCTCGACGGCGTCGCCGAGGGTGCGGTGATCGAGCGCGTGACGGTGGAAGTGGAGCCGGAAGTCAGGTGACGGCCGGCTCCAGCATCCGGATGGTGCCCGCCGAGGCGTCGACCTCGACCTCGCACCCCACCGGCAGGGTGAACTGGCGCTTCACGTGGCCGATCATGGCGCCCTGCCAGGCAGGCACGCCGAGCGGCTTGACGTGGTCGTCGAGCACGTCCGTGATGGTGAGCGAGCCGAACCCTTCGCCGGGATCGCACTCGCGGCACGTGCCCCAGACGACGGCGCGCGCCCGCTCCAGGATGCCGGCGAGCGCGAGCTGCGTGAGCATCCGGTCGATGCGGTACGGCGCCTCGCTGACGTCCTCCAGGAACAGGATGCAGTCGTCGAAGGCCGGCACGTAGCTCGAGCCGATGATGGCCGTGAGCACCGTGAGGTTGCCGCCGAGCAGCCGTCCGCGAGCGACGCCCGGCGTGATCGTCTGCACACGATGCTCGACCTGCGCCAGCGTGTCGCCCTTCTCCTTCAGGTTCTCGAAGGTGACGGCCTCGCCCTCCATCAGGACGCGCCGATACCAGCCCGCGTTGAACGCGTTCCACTCCGACGACCCGTTCGGGCCGTGGAAGGTCACGACACCCGTGCGCGCGTGGAGCGACAGCAGCAGCGCGGTGATGTCGCTGTAGCCGATCACCGCCTTGGGGTGCCTGGCGATGGCGTCCCAGTCGAGCAGTGGCAGCAGGCGTGCCGCGCCCCAGCCCCCCCGGACGCAGTGGATGGCCTTCACCTCGGGGTCGGCGAACATCGCGTTCACGTCGGCGGCGCGCTGCGCGTCGGTCCCGGCGAAGTATCCGCGCCGTTCGAGCAGGTGCGCGCCGCGTTTCGACTTCAGCCCGAGCGCCGCGAGCGACTCGACGACGATCTCCACGTCCACGGGCTCCCAGGTGGCGCTCGAGGGATCGACGAGCCCGACGGTGTCGCCGGCGCGGAGGCGTGGCGGCCTGACGACGGGCCTGGCGACGGCCGCGTCGGCCTGACGGGATTCGAGGGCCGCGGCCGAAGGCCGCAAGGGGGCGATGGCGGCGGCGGCCGCCGCTGCACCCAGGAACGAGCGTCGTGACACGGGCATGGTGCGTCTCTCGCGCAAGGGGCGCCAATGGGTCGAGCGGGCCGCATGGTAGCACGGCGTCACGTGGCCCGAACCGGCTCGGACCTTGCTGATCAGATCTCGGAACAGGTGTCTCTATCCCTGCCGCTGTCGCAATTGCCAACATCGCACGGGCGTGGTCTGACGTGATTTCAGACAACGCCCGGTGAAGCACCTCGCGCCCAGCGACGCGATGCCGGTCTGCGGCCAGGTATCCCCCGGCCCGCCCCCAGGAGTCGATCGTGCCGTCACGTTCTCCCCGTTCTCCCAAGTCCCCCGCGCCGGAGTCCCCCGCACCGGTCTCCGGTGTGCCGGCAGGCGCGCTGCTCGCCGGCCGGCCTGCGCCCGACGGGCGTCGGCCTGTGGCGTCCGAGCCGGGTGACCAGCTCGACGTACGCCTGCTGCTCAAGGTGCTCAGTGACTATCGCCGGGGCGATTTCACGGCACGCCTGCCCGTCGACGCGACCGGCATCGCGGGCAAGGTCTACGACGCGGTCAACGACATCATCGACACGAGCGAGCGCGTCTTCCGGGAACTCGAGCGCATCGGGGCGACGGTCGGCAAGGCGGGCAACGTCAAGGCGCGGGCGTCGGTACCGGGTGCATCCGGTGCGTGGGCGGCGAAGGTCGACGCCATCAACACGCTCATCAGCGATCTGGTTCAGCCGACGACGGAAGTGGCGCGCGTCATCGGCGCCGTCGCCAAGGGCGACCTGTCGCAGACGATGGCCCTCGACGTGGACGGCCGGCCGCTGAGCGGTGAGTTCCTCCGCACGGCAAAGGTCGTCAACACGATGGTCGATCAGTTGAGCACCTTTTCGCGCGAGGTCACGCGCGTCGCCCGCGAGGTGGGCACGGACGGGAAGCTGGGCGGCCAGGCGGTGGTGAAGGGCGTGGCCGGCACGTGGAAGGACCTCACCGACAGCGTCAACCAGATGGCCGCGAACCTCACGAGCCAGGTGCGCAACATCGCCGACGTGACGACGGCCGTGGCGCGCGGCGACCTGTCGAAGAAGATCACGGTCGACGTCCGCGGCGAGATTCTCGAGCTGAAGGACACCATCAACACGATGGTCGACCAGCTCAACGCCTTCGCCTCGGAAGTGACGCGGGTCGCGCGCGAAGTGGGCACCGAGGGAAAGCTCGGTGTGCAGGCCGAAGTCAAGGGCGTGGCGGGCACGTGGAAGGACCTGACCGACAGCGTCAACCAGATGGCGAGCAACCTGACCGCCCAGGTGCGCAACATCGCGACGGTGACGACGGCGGTGGCCACGGGCGACCTGTCGAAGAAGATCACGGTCGACGTGCGCGGCGAGATTCTCGAGCTGAAGAACACCATCAACACGATGGTCGATCAGCTCAGCTCCTTCGCCTCGGAGGTGACGCGCGTGGCGCGCGAGGTGGGCACCGAGGGGAAGCTGGGCGGCCAGGCCGAGGTCGAGGGCGTGGCGGGCACGTGGAAAGACCTCACCGACAACGTCAACGCGATGGCCGGCAACCTCACCGGCCAGGTGCGCAACATCGCCGAGGTGACGACGGCGGTCGCCATGGGCGACCTGTCGAAGAAGATCACGGTCGACGTGCGCGGAGAGATCCTGGAGCTGAAGAACACCATCAACACGATGGTCGACCAGCTCAACGCGTTCGCGTCGGAGGTGACGCGCGTGGCGCGCGAGGTGGGCACCGAGGGCAAGCTGGGCGGCCAGGCCGAAGTCGAGGGCGTGGCCGGCACGTGGAAGGACCTCACCGACAGCGTGAACCGCCTGGCCGCGAACCTGACGACGCAGGTGCGCGCCATCGCCGAGGTCGCGACGGCGGTGACGAAGGGCGACCTGTCCCGCTCGATCGACGTCGACGCGCTCGGCGAGGTCGCGGCCCTCAAGGACACGATCAACCAGATGATCGTCAACCTGCGGGACACGACCGAGAAGAACACCTCGCAGGACTGGCTGAAGACGAACCTCGCGAAGTTCACGCGGCTGCTCCAGGGCCAGCGCGATCTCATCACCGTGTCGCGCACCGTGCTGTCGGAGCTCGCGCCGCTCGTCTCGGTGCAGCACGGGGTCTTCTTCGTCAACGAGGCGGTCGGCGGGACGCCGGATCTGCGGCTGCTCGCGAGCTATGCCTTCAGCGAGCGGAAGCACCTCGCCAACCACTTCAGGGCCGGCGAAGGGCTCGTCGGGCAGTGCGCGCTCGAGAAGCAGATGATCCTGCTCACCGACGTGCCCGGCGACTACGTCCGCGTGTCGTCGGGGCTCGGCGAGGCCCCTCCGCTCAACATCGTCGTGCTGCCCGTCCTGTTCGAGGGCCAGGTGATGGCGGTGCTGGAGCTGGCCTCGTTCTACCGCTTCAGCGAGATCCACCTGACCTTCCTCGGTCAGCTCACCGAGAGCATCGGCATCGTGCTCAACACCATCCAGGCGACGATGCGGACCGAGGCGCTGCTGCAGCAGTCGCAGACGCTCGCCGGCGAGCTGCAGACGCGCCAGCGGGAGCTGACCGAGACCAACGTGAGGCTCGAGGACCAGGCGCGGTCGCTGCAGGCCTCGGAGGAGCGCCTGAAGCAACAGCAGGAGGAACTGCAGCAGACCAACGAGGAGCTCGAGGAGAAGGCCGAGCTGCTCGCCCGGCAGAACGCCGAGGTCGAGAAGAAGAACCGCGAGATCGACCTTGCGCGGCTGGCGCTCGAGGAGAAGGCCGAGCAGCTCGCGCTCACCTCGCGCTACAAGTCCGAGTTCCTGGCGAACATGTCGCACGAGCTGCGGACGCCGCTCAACAGTCTGCTCATCCTCTCGAAGCTGCTGTCGGAGAACGGCGACGGCAACCTCTCGACGAAGCAGATCGAGTTCGCCGAGACCATCCACGGCGCCGGCGCCGACCTGCTCGAGCTGATCAACGAGATCCTCGACCTGTCGAAGATCGAGTCGGGCACGATGGACGTCGACGTGCAGCCGGTGCCGCTCGTCACGGTCGAGGAGCAGGCCCTCAGGAACTTCTCGCAGGTGGCCGCCAACAAGGGGCTCGATTTCGCGGTCGAGATTCCCCCCGACGCGCCGGCTTCGGTCGAGACCGACCCGCGCCGGCTGCACCAGATCCTGAAGAACCTGCTGTCGAACGCGGTCAAGTTCACCGAGCAGGGGAGCGTCGTGCTGCGGATCGAGCCGGCGACGAGCGGCTGGAGCGCCGACGAAGCCGTGCTCAATCGCGCTGCGCGAGTCGTGGCGTTCCGGGTGCGGGACACCGGCATCGGCATCCCCCCCGAGAAGCAGGCGCTGGTCTTCGAGGCGTTCCAGCAGGCCGACGGCACCACCAGCCGGCGCTACGGCGGGACGGGCCTCGGCCTGTCGATCAGCCGCGAGATCGCGCGGCTGCTCGGGGGCCAGATCCGGCTCGAGAGCGAGCCCGGCGTCGGAAGCACCTTCACGCTGTACCTTCCCGCGGACTTCGACGAGCACCTGCGCCAGCGGCGCGACGGGAACGGCGAGCGCGTCGCGCTCCGGCGCCCGGCGCGCTCGCACGTGACCGGGACGGTCATCGACCTCGGTCCCGAGCCCGAGGTGCCCGACGACCGCGAGTCGATCGGGCCCGACGACAGGGTGCTGCTCGTCGTCGACGACGACGTGGCGTTCGCGCACGTGATGATGGACCTCGCGCACGCGCGCGGGTTCAAGGTCGTCATCGCCACCCGCGGCGACACCGCGCTCGCCCTCGCCCACCGGATGAAGCCCGACGCGATCACGCTCGACATCGGCCTCGGCGAGGTCGACGGCTGGACGGTGCTCGACCGGCTGAAGCACGACGCGGCGACGCGGCACATCCCGGTTCACATCATCTCGGCGTCCGACGAACGGCAGCGCGGGCTCCGCCAGGGCGCCATCGCGCATCTCACCAAGCCGGTGACGCGGGAGAGCCTCACCGAGGCGCTCGGCGACATCCGCGAGTTCGTCGACCGGGCGATGCGCACGCTGCTCGTCGTGGAGGACGACGAGACGGAGCGTCAGAGCATCGTCGAGCTGATTGGGAACGGTGATGTGAAGACCACCGCCGTAGGGACCGGCGCCGAGGCGATCGACCTGCTGCGCCGCGAGCGGTTCGACTGCATGGTGCTCGACCTCGGGCTGACCGACATGAGCGGCTTCGAGCTGATGGAGCAGCTCAAGGCCGAGGGCCGGCTGGGCCGGATGCCCATCATCGTCTACACGGGACGGGACCTGAGCCGCCGCGAGGAGGTCGAGCTGAGGCGGTTCGCCGAGACGATCATCGTGAAGGACGTGAAGTCGCCCGACCGGCTGCTCGCCGAGACGGCGCTCTTCCTGCACCGCGTGCAGAGCCGGCTGCCCGAGTCGAAGCAGCGGATGATCGAAGAGTACCAGCACGCGGATCCGGTCCTGGCCGGCCGGCGCGTCCTCATCGTCGACGACGACATCCGCAACATCTTCGCGCTGACGAGTGTGCTCGAGCGCTACGGCATGGAGGTGCTCTACGCGGAGAACGGGCGCGAGGGCCTCACGCAGCTCGAGGGCAGCGAGCCGGTGGACATCGTCCTGATGGACGTGATGATGCCCGAGATGGACGGGTACGAGGCGATGCGGGTAATCCGGCAGCAGGCGCGGTTTGCCGATCTCCCGATCATCGCGCTCACCGCGAAGGCGATGAAGGGAGACCGGGAGCGCTGCATCGAGGCGGGCGCCTCGGACTACGTGACCAAGCCCGTGGACAACGACCAGCTCGTGTCGCTGCTGCGCGTCTGGCTGTTCAGGTGAGGCTCATGCACCGGCGCAACGGCATCGAAGAGACCGAGATCGACCTGCTCGTCGAAGCCATCGTGCGCTGTCACGGATTCGACTTCCGCGGCTACGCGTGGTCGTCGCTGCGGCGCCGCATCCTGGGCGCGGTGGCTCGCGAGGGCACCGGGACGATCAGCGGCCTCATCGAGCTCGTCCTGCACGATCCCGCGGCGATGCAGCGCGTGGTCTCGAGCATCGCCGTGAACGTGAGCGCCATGTTCCGGGACCCGCCGTTCTTCAAGGCGTTCCGCGACGCGGTCGTGCCGCTGCTCCGGACCTACCCGTTCATCCGTGTCTGGCAGGCCGGATGCTCCATGGGCGAGGAGGTGTATTCGCTGGCCATCCTGCTGGAGGAGGCGGGCCTGTACGACCGGTGCCGCCTCTACGCCACGGACATGAGCGAGGACGTGCTGCGACAGGCGCGCGAGGCCGTGTACCCGCTGAACCTGATGCAGCGCTACACGCAGAACTACATCCAGGCCGGCGGCACGCGAGCGTTCTCGGAGTACTACACGGCCACCCACGAGCAGGCGGCGCTGCGCCCCTCGCTGCAGCGGAACATCGTGTTCTCGCAGCACAACCTGGTGACCGACGGGCCGTTCAACGAGTTCCACGTCGTGCTGTGCCGGAACGTCCTGATCTACTTCAACCGGCCGCTGCAGGACCAGGTCCACACGCTGCTGCACCAGAGTCTCACGCCGTTCGGCGTGCTGGGACTGGGCTCGAAGGAGACACTGCGGTTCACCTCGGTCGAGACGAACTACGAGCCGCTCGTCGAGAGCGAGCGTCTGTATCGAAGGGTGGCGTAGATGACCGAGCTCATCGTCATCGGCACCTCGCTCGGGGGGCTGGCCGCCCTCGGTGAGATCCTCGCGACGCTGCCGCCGGGATTCGCGTGTCCCGTCGCCGTGGTCCAGCACCGGGGGCCGACCGTCGACGGCGTGCTCGGGTCCCTGCTGCAGCGGCAGACGACGCTCACCGTCGTGGAGCCCGACGACAAGACGCCGATTCGCGCCCGGCACCTGTACGTGGCGCCGGCCGATTACCACCTGCTCGTCGAGCCCGACGCCTCGTTCTCGCTGTCGATCGACCCGCCCGTGCGCTGGGCGCGCCCGTCGATCGACGTGCTGTTCGAGTCGGCGGCCGACGTCTACGGCCCGGCGCTCACGGCGGTGGTACTGACAGGCGCGAGCACCGACGGCGCGGCGGGCGTGACGAGGGTGCGGGAGCAGGGCGGGTTCGCCATCGCGCAGGACCCTGCGACGGCCGAGTCGCCCGTCATGCCGCGGGCGGCCATCGCGGCGGGCGTGGACCTCGTGCTGCCCCTCGCCGCGATCGGACGGCACCTCGGGCGCATGGGGTGCGTCGACAGAGCGGCGTCATGACTTCGATGGAACCCGTCCAGATCCTGCTCGTCGACGACCGTCCCGAGAACCTCCTCGCCCTCGAGGCGGTCCTCGAGGGGCGGGGCTACCGCCTGGTGAAGGCGGGCTCCGGCCGGCAGGCGCTGAAGCTGTTGCTCGAACAGCATTTCGCGCTGGTGCTCCTCGATGTGTCGATGCCCGACCTCAGCGGCTTCGACGTCGCCGAGCTGATTCGATCGCGCCACCGCACGCGGCACACGCCGATCATCTTCATCACGGCCAACAGCAAGAGCGTCTCGCAGGTCTTCAGGGGGTACTCGGTCGGCGCCGTCGACTACCTGTTCAAGCCGTTCTCGCCCGAGGTGCTCGTCTCGAAGGTGGACGTGTTCGTCGACCTCTATCGCAAGTCGTGCGCGCTCGAGGAGCAGGCCGAGGCGCTCAGGCGCGCGCACGACGAACTCGAGGCCAGGGTGCGCGCGCGGACGGCGGAGCTGGCCAATGCCAACGAGATGTTGAGCGCCGAGATCGCCGAGCGTCGGCGCATCGAGTCGGAGCGCGCCGAGCTCTTCGAGCGCGAGCAGAGGGCGCGCCTCGAGGCCGAGGCCAGCAACCGCGCGAAGGACCAGTTTCTCGCGACGCTGTCCCACGAGTTGCGCACGCCGCTCAACGCCATCCTCGGGTGGGCGCACATGCTCGAGGCCGGCCAGCTCGACGCCGACGCCTCGCGGCGGGCCGTCGCCATCATCAGGAACAACGCCACAATCCAGCGCCAGCTCATCGACGACATCCTCGACGTCTCCCGCATCGTCAGCGGCCGTATGTCGCTCGAGATCCGTCCGGTGGCGCCTCGCGAGGTGATCGAACTCGCACTCGACGCCGTCAGGCCGGCCGCCGAGGCGAGGCAGACGACCATTGCCGCCAGGCTCGACGAAGGGCCGCCGATCATGGCCGATCGCGATCGCCTTCAGCAGATCGTCTGGAATCTGCTGTCGAACGCGGTGAAGTTCACCCCGAAGGGCGGACGGATCGAGGTGGAGCTGGAGCGCCCCGATCAGGAGTTGCGCCTCGTCGTGCGCGACAACGGCCAGGGCATCGAGCCCGAGTTCCTCCCACACGTCTTCGAGCGATTCACGCAGGCCGACAGCTCCGTGAGCCGGCGCCACGGCGGGCTCGGCCTCGGCATGGCCATCGTGCGCCACCTGGTGGAGCTGCACGGGGGCACGGTCTCGGTTGCGAGCGAAGGGACCAACAAGGGGAGTCGCTTCACCGTCACGCTGCCGGCGCGGGCCGCGGAGGCCGGCGACGAGACAGCGGACATCGAGGGCGCCGCGCGCTCGCGCGGGAAGCCGTCGCTCCACGGCCTGTCGATTCTGGTCGTCGACGACGAGCCCGACGCGCGCGAGTACGCGGAGATCGTGCTCAGGCAGGCGGGGGCCGACGTGCGCACGGCCGATTCAGCGGACGAGGCGTGGCGGGCGATCGAGACGCGAACGCCCGACATCGTCGTGAGCGACATCGGGATGCCCGGCGAAGACGGCCTGCGCCTGATGCGCCGCATCCGGCAGCGCCCGCCCGGCGAGGGCGGCCGCGTGCCGGCGGTGGCACTGACGGCGTATACCAGCGCGGCCGACGAGCACGAGGCCCGCCAGGCTGGCTTCCAGGCGCACCTGCGCAAGCCGGTCGACGAGCTCACCCTGCTTCGCGCCGTCGCGGCCGTGGCGCGGCCGCCCGAGGACGGCCGCGAGGGACTCACACACTAGTGCCAGCGCTCACCGGCCGGGGGCTCAGCGCGGTTCGCGTGGCGCCGGCGTGCGCGGCGGGGCCTCCTGGGTCACGCGCTGCAGGTGCTCCAGGATGTCGCCCAGTCGGCGGACCTCTTCACCGTAGAGCGCCCAGTTCCCATCGCGCTGGGCTCGGAGCGCACGCTGGTACGTGGCCCGGGCCTCGAGGATGAGCGTCGACGTGTCGGTGGGGAGCGTCCCCACCGCCGCGCCGGGCACGGCGGAAGGCGGGGCCGGCAGCGCAGCGGCGCCGGGCGTGGGCTCGGTGGCGGCCCTGGGGGGCGCCGGGGCCGCGCCCTCGGCGGGGGACAGAGCGGCGGCAGCCGCAATCTCCTCTGCCGACCGCCCGCGCGGGAAGATCCGGTTGAGCGCCGCCTCGAGGGTCTCCTCCATCACGATCTGGTTCTGATACGCGACAATCACCCGTTTCAGCTCGGGAATGCGCCCGCCGGCAGACCTCAGATAGAGGGGCCGGATGTAGATGAGTGATTCCTCGATGGGGATCACGAGCAGCGTCCCCTGGATCACCTCGGACCCCTGCTGGTTCCAGAGGGTCACCTGCGGCGAGATGACCTGATCCTGGCTGATGCGCGCCACGACCTGTCGGGGCCCGAAGATGACTTTCTGCTTCGGGAACTGGAACACCATCAGCCGTCCGTAGTTCTGCCCGTCGGAGCGCGCGACCATCCACGCGGCGAGGTTGTCCTTCTGCCGCGGCGTATAGGGCAGCATCTGGATGAACTCGGTGTCCTGCTCGCCGGGCAGCCGCATGATGGTGTACCACGGCAGCATCCGCGAGCTCTGACCGGCGCGCGTGTCGAGCGACGGCACCTCCCACTGGTCTTCCTTGTTGTAGAAGACCGCCGGGTTGGTCATGTGGTAGGTCGAGAAGACCGCCGTCTGGATCTGGAAGATCCCTTGCGGATACCGCAGCCGTGTGCGCAGCCCCTCCGGCATCTCCGCCAGCGGCTGCAGGAGCCCCGGAAACGCCTTGGCGAGCGTCTGCGCGATCGGGTCGCGGTCGTCCACCAGATAGAAAGACGTCCGCCCGTGATACGCGTCGACGACCGCCTTCACCGAGTTGCGGATGTAGTTGATGTTGTCGGAGAACGGCGTGGAATAGGGGTAGCGCGCGCTCGTCGTGTAGGCGTCCTGGACCCAGAAGAGGCGGCCTCCCGCGATCGACAGGTAGCGGTCTTCCTCGAAGGTGAGGAAGGGCGCGATCTTCCGCACCCGCTCGCCGATCTGCCTGTAGTACATGACGCGGCTCTCGGGCGTGAGGTCGTTGCTCAGCAGCGTCTTCAGCGAGCGGAACTTGATGCTGAAGAGGAGCTTCCGGAAGAAGGAGTCCACCGGCACGCCGCCATCGCCCGTATAGGTCGAGTAGACGTTGTCCTCGCCTCTCGGGTAGTGGAACTCACGCGTGCGGGTTCGCACGAACACGTGGTCGTTGGCGAGCTCGCCGTAGTAGATGCTCGGCTCGGTCACCTGCAGGTCCACCGAGGACTCGGGGGGCAGGTTCTTGATGAAGAGCACCGGGAGCCCCTCGGTCGTCACCTGGTTCACCGGGCCGAGCGTGAGTCCGTAGCCGTGGGTGAAGGTGAGGCGCTCGTTGATCCAGGTGCGGTTCGGCAGGCTCGCCGAGTTCAGCTCGCGCGCCGACAGCATGATCTGCCGGTATTCGCCGTTGATGGGGTAGCGATCGTTGTGCACCGACACGAAGTCGTAGTAGGTCCGGATCTCCTGGATCTGGCTGAAGGTGTCGAGCAGCGGCTGGTGATCCCAGAGCGGCACGTTCCTCAGCGTGGCCGCGTTCCGGTCGATGTCCTCGCGCGACAGCAGGGCGTCGCCGCTCAGCTCCCGCTCGGCCACGCCCTCGAGCCCGAAGGCGCGGCGCGTCGCCTCGATGTTGTGCACGATGAAGGGGGTCTCCTTCACCTGCTCGTTGGGCGCGACGACGAAGCGCTGCACCATCGCGGCGTAGGCGGAACCGGCGAAGGCGACCCCCAGGTACAGGACGATGGCCGACACAATCGGCCAGCGGCGCTCGGTGAAGGCCTGGTAGACGGCGAGGGCCGCGGCGACGAGCGCCGCCACCATCGTCATGCGGAGCACCGGCAGCCGCGCGTGGACGTCCACGTACGAAGCCCCATAGAACAGTCCCGAGTCGGACGTGAGCAGCCCCGCCTGCCCGAGCCAGGCGCCGGCGGCGAGCAGCAGGAACAGCACCACGCCAATCCACGTGAGGTGCTGCACGGCGACCCGCTGCAGCCTCAGACCCCGCAGCGGATCGAACTGCACGACGCCCGACAGCCCGTAGGCGACGCCCACCCCGATGAGCACCGCGACGACCAGCGTGAGCGCGAGTCCCTGCAGGAACTGATAGAAGGGCAGGCTGAAGACGTAGAACCCCACGTCGCGGCCCAGGATGGGGTCGGCCGTGCCAAAGGGCGTGGCGTAGATGAAATACAGCAGGCGCTCCCACTGCGACGACGCGTAGGTGGCGGCCAGCAGCGCGGCCACGGCCGACAGCCCGTACAGGAGCGGCCGCAGGCGCAGGGGATCGACGGCGATCGTGCGGGGCCCGTCGGGCGTCATCACCACGAACTCGCGTCGCGGCGTCACGCGCAGCGTCAGGCGCAGGTTCCCCGCGAACACGAGGAATGCCACGACGAAGGCGACTCCCCCGAGCGCCATCTGCGTCGTCAGGACGCGAAGGAAGATGTGCTGGTAGTTCGTTTCGCCGTACCAGAGCCAGTCGGCGTAGAAGTCGACGAACGACGGCACCACGAAGAAGAGCAGCAGTGCCAGCAGGAGGAGTTGGAATCGAATGCCCAGACGCGACAAGGTGGCCTCGTTGTAATGGGAGCCGAGCTCGGCCGAATCGTACTACCGCAGACCTTGCCCGGCCAACCGCACCCCGCGGCCGTCCGGCTCAGCGCGTCGTGCGCCGGGCCGACGCCGGCTCGTCCACGCGGCGGAACCGGGAGTACTCGTAGACCGCGTCAATGGACACGGGCTTGACCAGAAACGCCCGGCCCGAGGCCTCGAGGCGCGCCAGGGTCAGCATCCACGTGCCGTCGACCAGCGTCCGTTCGAGGACGGCCCGGCCGCCCTTGTGCACGCGGCCGACGAGCCCCAGCCCGATGTTGATGGGGCGGACGACCTCGAGTTCGGCGCGCACGAGCTGAAAGTCGTCGGGCGTCATCCAGGCCCGCCCCTTGACGCTGCGGAGGTACTTGCCGAGGCGCGTGCGGACGCGCGCGTCGGGGCGAGGCGTCAGCTCCGCGGCCAGCAGCGTCCTCGGGCCGAGGCGCTCGTACCCCGTCAGCCTGACGTGCCACACCCGCAGCGCGTCTTCGAGCTCTTCCTGGTTCTCACGCAGTTTCTCGGCGTGCTTGCGGATGCGGCGGGCGCGCTCGACCGGGGTCTCACGGGCGCGGCGCTCCAGGTCGCGCCGCCGGTCGGCGTCCTGCTTGGCGAGCTCCGCGGGCGGCACGGGCACGCCGTTGCGGCGGATGAGCCTGCGGTACAGGCGCCCGACCGGCTGGTCCGGGTAGACCTCGTAGACCTTTTCCTCGATGACTTCCGCGCGGCCGTTGCCGTCGTGCTTCATCCGGCGGCGGGTCTCGAGGTAGGTGAACTTCGACTCGCGGACCGGATCGAGCCGGAAATGCTCGCGGATCGCGTCCTTGACCGTTTCGACGCCGGGCAGCGGCCGCGAGGGTTGGCGGACGTCGGCCCCGAGCCTCGCGTTTGACGCGGCGGCGGCGGCGAGCGCGAGGGCCGCGCAGGCGATGCCACGAGCGAGAGGGCGAAGACGGCGTTTCATGGGGCGTCGGAGCGGGACGGCGGTGCAGCGACGGCCGTCCGGCGGGCTCAGAAGAAGCCGAGCTGCAGGCGCGCGACGTCGGACATCCGCTCGGGCGACCACGGCGGATCCCACACGATTTCGACGGCGGCCGCCTTCACGCCCGGCACGCGGCGCACCTTGTCCTGCACTTCGCCGGGCAGCTGCTGCGCCGCCGGGCAGGCGGGGCTCGTGAGGGTCATCTTGATCTGCACGCGAGCCTCGGCGTCGATGATCACATCGTAGATGAGGCCCAGCTCGTAGATGTTGACCGGAATCTCCGGGTCGAACACCGTCGACAGGGCCTCGACGATCTGCGGCTTGAGCTCCAGGGTCTTGAGCGGGTCGCTGGCGAAGCCCGGCGCGGCCTGGGCGGGCGCCGGCGGCTCCGGCTTGAGCGCCTCGAAGTTCCAGGACCCGTCCCCAGGCTGGCCGCCCGACGCGTCGCCCGACGCGTCGCCTGCCGCACCGCCTGCCGCGCCGCCTTGCGTCGCCGCCTCCGCGGTGGCGAACTCCGCCGCGGTGTCGGTCGTCGTGGTGTCCGGGGCGCGCTCCGACGCCGGGTCAGGCGTGGCCTCGCGCCGCTCGGTCTCGTCGCCGCCGCGCTGGCCGAGAAATGACAACCAGGACATTGGGGGCGTCCTCCAGTTCGATGACGGGCGGCCGCGGCCGCCTACTGCGTTTCGCTCTCGGTCGACACCTCGGCGCCGGCGTGGTGCAGCGCGGCTTCGAGCGTGTGCCACGCGAGGCTCGCGCACTTCACGCGCGCGGGGAACTCGGCGACGCCGCTCAGCACGGCGAGCTTGCCGAGACGATCGACGTCGACTTCGTGGCCCGCCTCGCCCGTTACCATCGCGTGCACGTCGGCGAACAACCGGTCGGCCTCCTCGATTGAACGGCCCTTCACGGCGTCGGTCATGAGCGAGGCCGACGCCTTCGAGATGGCGCAGCCCGACCCGTCGAAGCGGATGTCGGCGATGCGCCCGTCCTCGAGCCGCAGCGTGAGCGTGAGGCGGTCGCCGCAGAGCGGGTTGTGACCGTTGGCCTGATGCGTGGGGTGCTCGAGCCGTCCGAAGTTCCGCGGTCGCTTGTTGTGGTCGAGGATGACCTCCTGGTAGAGGTCGCGAAGCTCGGACATATCGTGAACGCCCCTGTCAGGCCGGCCCTCTCTCCATGCTACCGTCTCGGCCTTGCCGCGACCAGCCGTCCCGCACGGGCTCGCTCAACCGAACAGCTCGCGGACGCGGCCGAGCGCGGCCACGAGGGCCTCGACCTCGTCGGTCGTGTTGTAAATGCCGAAAGAGGCGCGAACCGTCGCAGGCACGCCGTAGCGGTCCATGACCGGCTGGGCGCAGTGCTGGCCGGTGCGCACCGCGACGCCCTCGGAGTCGAGGATGGTGCCGACGTCGTGCGGGTGCACCCCCTCGACGACGAACGAGACGACGCCAGCCTTGTGGGGCGCCCGCCCGATGATGCGGATGCCGTCCATCGCGTCGAGGCGGGCGGTGAGCGCCTCGACGAGCGAGCGCTCGTGGCGCGCGAGGGCGGCCATGTCGAATCGCTGCAGCCACTCGACGGCGGCGCCAAAGCCCACGACGCCCGCGATGTTCGGCGTGCCGGCCTCGAACTTGTACGGCACTTCGTTGTAGGTGGTGCGCTCGAAGGTGACCGACGCGATCATGTCACCGCCACCTTGCCAGGGCGGCATCTGCTCGAGGAGCGCCGCCTTGCCGTAGAGCGCGCCGATGCCCGTCGGGCCGTACAGCTTGTGCGCCGAGAACGCGTAGAAGTCGCAGTCGAGCGCCTGCACGTCGACGGCCAGGTGCGGCACGGCCTGCGCCCCGTCGACCAGAATCGGCACGCCCCGCTCGTGCGCCAGCCGGACCAGTTCCTCGACGGGGTTCACCGTGCCGAGCGCGTTCGAGACGTGGATGAGGCTCACGAACTTCACCGACGGCCCCGCGAGCGCGTCGCGGAAGTCGTCGAGGTCGAGTTCGCCCCGGTCGGTGATGCGGACCGCGCGCACGCGGGCGCCCGTCTGCTCGCACACGAGCTGCCAGGGCACGATGTTCGAGTGGTGCTCCATCCAGGTGAGCACCACCTCGTCACCGGGCCGGAGGTTGGCGCGGCCCCACGACTGCGCGACGAGATTGATGGCTTCGGTGCAGCCGCGCGTGAACACCACCTCGCGCGACTCGCGCGCGTGAATGAGCCGCTGGACCCGCCGGCGCGCCCCCTCGTACGCCTGCGTCGCCCGCTCGCTCAGCAGATGCGTCGAGCGGTGGATGTTCGCGTTGATCGTCGCGTAGTACGCCGATTCCGCGTCGATGACGGCCTGCGGCTTCTGGGTCGTGTTGGCGCTGTCGAGATACACGAGCGGCCGCCCGTGGATCTGCTGGGCCAGGATGGGGAACTCCGCACGGATCGCGGCGAGGTCGAGGCCGGGCGTCGAGGCGATGGGTGCGGAGTCCACTGTCGGAATCAGGCGACGAGGTCCTTGGGCAGCTGCTCGAGCAGCGTGTCTTCGAGGGCGGCCCTCAGCGGCTCGATGGTCACCCGGTCGATGACGTCGCTGGCGAAGGCGTGCACGAGCATCGCCCGGGCCTCGGCCGCGCCGATGCCGCGCGCGCGCAGGTAGAAGAGCGACTCGGCGTCGAGCTGGCCGACCGTCGCCCCGTGCGTGCACTTCACGTCGTCGGCGAAGATCTCGAGCTGCGGCTTCGTGTTGATCGTGGCGTCGTCGGAGAGCAGCAGGACCTTGTTGGTCTGCTTGGCGTCGGTCTTCTGCGCGTCGGGCCGTACGAAGATCTTGCCGTTGAACACGCCCTTCGAATGGCCGTCGAGCATCCCCTTGTAGATCTCGTGGCTCTCGCAGTGCGGCTTGGCATGCACGATGGCCGTGTGATTGTCGATGAGCCGCCGGTCGTGTCCGAGGTACAGGCCGTTCAGCGTGCACGCGATGCCCTCGGCGTCGAGCAACGCGTTGACGTCGTTGCGGGCGAGGGCGCCGCCGAAGGTGAAGCTCTGCTGGGCGAAGACGGCCGCCTTCTCGAGGTAGATGTGGGTGCTCGAGATGTGCGTCGCGGCCATGCTCTCGCGCTGCACGCGATAGTGCTCGGTGTGCGAGTGCTCGCCGACGACGAACTCGGTCACCGCGTTGGTGAAGTAGGCGGCCCCGGGCCGGCCCGCGTAGCTCTCGATGAGCGTCAGGCTGCTGCGGTCGCCGACGACCACGATGGTGCGCGGGTGGGTCGCCGCCGGGGCGTCGGTGGTCGTGTAGTAGAGCACGTGCACGGGGTCGGCGATGGAGACGCCCGACGGGATGTAGAGGAACCCGCCGTCCCCGGTGAACGCGGTGTTGAGGGCGCAGAAGGCGTGCGCGTCGAAGGCCGCGCACTTCGAGAAGTACGGATCGACCAGCCCCGGATCGCTCGCGAGCACCTCGCCGAGCGAACCGATGATGACGCCCTTCGGCAGCGAGCGCGCGCTCGAGAGCGCGGGCGCGAACCGGCCGTTCACGAAGACGAGCAGCGTCGCCGAGAGCTGGCGGACGAGGAACGGAGCGAGGTCCGCCTGAGCGACCTCGGCCGCCGGCGCCTCGCCAAACGCCTGATCGGCGAGCGCGGTGACGTTGGTGAACCGCCACTCCTCGTCACGCGTCGTGGGGATGCCCAGGCGCGTGAACGCGTCCATGGCCGACCGGCGGGTGCCGGCGAGCCACGAGGGTTCCGAGGCGCGGCGGGCGGAGAGCTCTTCGAACTGCGCGGCGTAGGACGCCTGCGCGGAAGCCACGGCCATGTCTGAATGCCTCCTAGGCGCGAACGGCCGCGCCCTCGGCCTCGATCCAGCCGTAGCCCTTCTCTTCGAGCTCCAGCGCCAGGTCCTTACCGCCCGACTTCACGATACGGCCGTCCGACAGCACGTGCACGAAGTCGGGGACAATGTAGTTCAGCAGCCGCTGATAGTGGGTGACGACGACGATCGCGCGCTCGGGGCTCCTGAGCGCGTTGACGCCCTGCGCGACGATCTTCAGCGCGTCGATGTCGAGGCCCGAATCGGTCTCGTCGAGGATGGCGAGCGTCGGCTCGAGCACCGCCATCTGGAAGATCTCGTTGCGCTTCTTCTCGCCGCCCGAGAAGCCCTCGTTGACGGGGCGGTTCAGCAGCGCCGCGTCCATGTCGAGCAGCCGCGCCTTCTGGCGCATGAGCGTCATGAACTCCATCGCGTCGAGTTCCTCGAGCCCGCGGTGCTTGCGGATGGCGTTCAGCGCCGACTTGAGGAAGTAGGCGTTGTTCACGCCCGGGATCTCGACGGGGTACTGAAAAGCGAGGAAGACGCCTTCGCGCGCCCGCTCCTCGGGATCGAGCTCGAGCAGGTCGAGGCCCTTGTACCGCACCTCGCCGCCCGTCACCTCGTAGGCCTCGCGGCCCGCGAGCACGCCGGCCAGCGTGCTCTTGCCGGAGCCGTTGGGCCCCATGATGGCGTGCACTTCGCCCTTGTTGACCGTCAGGTCGATGCCGCGCAGGATGGGCTTCTCCTCGACGCGGGCCTGCAGATTCCTGATCTCGAGCATCTCGTCCTTCGTCCTTCCGTGTTCCGGCCGCAGCCGTCGAACCTACCCCACCGATCCTTCGAGGCTGACGCCCAGGAGCTTCTGGGCTTCGACCGCGAACTCCATGGGCAGCTCGCGGAAGACCTCCTTGCAGAAGCCGCTGACGATCATGTTCACCGCGTCCTCGGTGGACAGCCCGCGCTGGCGGCAGTAGAAGATCTGATCCTCACCGATCTTCGACGTCGAGGCCTCGTGCTCGACCGTCGACGAGGTGTTCTTCACCTCGATGTAAGGGAAGGTGTGCGCGCCGCACTTGTCGCCGATGAGCAGCGAGTCGCACTGCGAGTAGTTGCGCGCCCCTGAGGCCCCCTTGGCGATCTTCACGAGGCCGCGATAGGTGTTCTGACCCTTGCCGGCCGAAATCCCCTTGCTCACGATGGTGCTCTTCGTGTTCTTCCCGAGGTGCACCATCTTCGTGCCCGTGTCGGCCTGCTGCATGTTGTTGGTGACGGCCACCGAGTAGAACTCGCCGACCGAGTCGTCGCCCTGCAGGATGCAGCTCGGATACTTCCACGTGATGGCCGAGCCGGTCTCGACCTGCGTCCACGTGATCTTCGCGCCCGTGAGCGCCTTGCCGCGCTTGGTCACGAAGTTGTAGATGCCGCCGACGCCGTCCTTGCTGCCGGGATACCAGTTCTGGACCGTCGAGTACTTGATCGTCGCGCGGTCGAGCGCGACGAGCTCGACGACGGCCGCGTGCAGCTGGTTCTCGTCGCGAATGGGCGCCGTGCACCCCTCGAGGTAGCTGACGTGGGCGCCCTCGTCGGCCACGAGCAGCGTCCGCTCGAACTGCCCGGTGTCCTTGGCGTTGATCCGGAAGTACGTCGACAGCTCCATCGGACAGCGCACGCCCTTCGGCACGTAGCAGAAGGACCCGTCGGAGAAGACCGCCGAGTTGAGGGCCGCGAAGTAGTTGTCGGTGTGGGGCACCACCGAACCCATGTACTTGCGCACGAGGTCCGGGTGGTTCTGCACGGCCTCCGAGAACGAACAGAAGATGATGCCCAGCTCGGCGAGCTTCTCGCGGAAGGTCGTCGCCACCGAGACGGAATCGAACACGGCGTCGACTGCCACGCCCGCGAGCATCTTCTGCTCCTCGAGCGGGATGCCGAGCTTCTCGAACGTCGCGCGGATCTCGGGATCGACCTCGTCCATGCTGGCGAGGGTCTTCTTCGGCTTCGGCGCGGCGTAGTAGATGATGTCCTGGTAGTCGATCTTCGGGTAGTGGACGTTCGGCCACGTGGGCTCGGTCATCTGCTGCCACGCCCGGAAGGCGCGCAGCCGCCACTCGAGCAGCCACTCGGGCTCCTGCTTCAGCCGCGAAATGGCCCGCACGATGTCTTCGTTGAGTCCCTTCGGGAGGGTGTCGGCCTCCACGTCGGTGACGAAACCGTACTTGTACTCGCGAGACGCGAGTTCCTCGATGGTCTGGGTGGACGTGCTCATGGTGCTCCTACGGATCGGCCTCGATGGGCCCCATTCCGTGCCGGCGGTGCGGCGGGCTCGGCGGCCAGGCCCGAAGCGGCGCAGGTATCCACCTGCGGCGCCGGGCCCGGTGCTAACCCGACCAAACTGGTCGGTATTCCAATATACGACCTCTGGAGTCGGAGATCAACCGGAGCCGGGCTACCCGAAGAGCTAGGACCGGGCTACCCGAAGAGCTTCGACCGGGCGGCCTCGGAGATGGCGACGACCGCGGGGTGCCGGAGCTTCTTCTCGACCGAGATCGCGAAGTACCGTTCCTTGATCTCGTCGGTGCGGCCCACGAGCGCCACGTCGTGCTGCCGCACGATGTCCTTCTCGACCACCAACGGCCCGGGGAAGAGGGTGCCGCTGCCTTCGCCGAAGACCTTCATCAGGGCGCTGTCCTCGAACTCCCCGACGATGTGGGGGCGGATGCCGTGGGTGTCGAACCACTGGTCGATGGCGCGGCGCAGCGCCGTGTTGCTCGTCGGCAGCAGCAGCGGGGCCTCGCCGAGACTCTCCGGGAACCGGCGCCGCAGGCGGGCGGCGGCCGCCTTGCCGGCGAACCAGCCGATGCCGCTCTCGCCGAGCACGTGGTTGAAGGCCTTGACGCTCGTGCCCGGCGGCATGGGCGTGTCGGCGAGCACCAGGTCGAGCTCGTGGATCGAGAGTTCGGCCAGGAGACGCTCGGTCTTGTCCTCGCGGCAAATGAGGTGCACGGGCACGTCCAGGGCCTGGGCGGGCTCGAGCAGACGCCGTACCACGAACTTGGGGAGGACGTCGGCGACGCCCACCACGAGCCGGAACGGCCGGCCCGTCGGCCTGTCGTTCAGCGTGTTCAGCAGCTCGCGGCCGAGGGCGAAGATGTCGTCGGCATAGCGGTAGACGAGCCGGCCGACCTCGGTGAGCACCAGCCCGCGCCCCTCGCGCTGGAAGAGCTGCTCGCCCAGGGCCTGCTCGAGCGCCTTGATCTGGCCGCTGATGGTCGGCTGCGTCAGGTTGAGCTCGGCGGCCGCCTTCACGACGCTCCCCTCGCGGGCGACCATCCAGAAGTAGAGCAGGTGGTGGTAGTTCAGCCACTGCATGCGTACCCCTCCGTATCGACTCAAACGAAGTATGGCATCATAACAATCGACTTGTCCAATATGTTTCCGAGGGCGATGCTGGATCCTGCGCGTCGAGCGCCTCCCTGCACATGAACACCCTGCTCTTCCCGTTTGCCGAGTACTGGTGGCTCTACGCCGCCTTCTCCGCGTTCGTCCTCCTCCTGCTCGCCCTCGACCTCGGCGTGTTCCACCGCAAGGCGCACGAGGTGTCGTTTCGCGAAGCCACCATCTGGAGCGTCGTCTGGGTGACCCTCGCCCTCGCGTTCAACTACGGGTTCTACCTGTACGCCGCGTCGACCTTCGACGACAACCCGCGGCTGCTCGCGATTCCCGGGTTCAGTCCGGACGACGCCGCCCGGCAGGTCGGCCTCGAGTTCCTCACCGGCTACATCGTCGAGAAGGCGCTCGCCGTCGACAACATCTTCGTGTTCGTCGTCGTCTTCGGGTACTTCGCCATTCCGGCGAAGTACCAGCACCGGGTCCTGTTCTACGGCATCATCGGGGCGCTCGTCTTCCGCGCGCTCTTCATCGCCATGGGATCGGTGCTGATGCAGTACCACGCGGTGGTGGTGGCCTTCGGTGCGCTGCTCATCCTCACCGGGGTGAAGATGATGTTCGCGCCCGAGAAGCCCATGGACCCGTCGCGAAACCCCGTCATCCGGCTCTTCACGCGCGTGATGCCGGTCGCGCCGGCCCTCGACGGCCAACGGTTCTTCACGAAGATCGCGGGGCGGTGGCACGCCACGCCGCTGCTCGTGGCGCTGCTCTTCCTCGAGATGAGCGACATCATCTTCGCCGTCGATTCGGTGCCGGCGATCTTCGCCCTCACGCGCGAGCCCCTCATCGTCTTCACGTCGAACATCTTCGCGATTCTCGGGCTGCGGGCGATGTACTTCATGCTCGCCGGCGCCGTCGATCGGTTCCACCTGCTGAAGTTCGGCCTCGCGGTCGTGCTCGTGTTCGTGGGACTGAAGATGGTGTGGCTGAACGACGCGTTCGGGGGCAAGTTCCCCATCACGTGGTCGCTCGGCTTCATCCTCGCGGTGATCCTGGCGTCGGTGGCGGCCTCGCTCCTCTTCCCGCGCCGGCCTCGCTCCGCCGGCGGTGAGGATGCGCTGCGCGGCGTCGACGCGCCGGCGCCGTTCGCGCCGGAACGGCAGTAACGGCGGCAGCCGCTCCGCGCCGCGCATCGGCGGCGCGTGCGCCGGCGGGCGCGTGCCTGCCCTACAATGTCGGGCATGAGCGACCCCGTCGCACCGCTTGTCGGCATCATCATGGGATCGAAGTCCGACTGGGAGACCATGAAGCACGCCGCCGACGTGCTCGCGCGCTTCGACGTGCCGCACGAACGCCGCGTCGTGTCGGCGCACCGGACGCCGGCATGGATGGCCGAGTACGCGGGGGCGGCCGAGGCCCGCGGACTCGAGGTGATCATCGCCGGCGCCGGCGGCGCGGCCCACCTTCCCGGGATGGTGGCCTCGCACACCCTCGTGCCCGTCATCGGCGTGCCCGTCCAGAGCCGCGCGCTGAACGGGCTCGACTCGCTGCTGTCCATCGTGCAGATGCCGGGAGGCGTCCCTGTGGCGACGATGGCCATCGGCACGGCCGGGGCGACCAACGCGGGGCTGCTGGCGGTGGCGATGCTGGCCGTGACGCGTCCCGACCTGCGTGAACGCCTCCGCGCGTGGCGCGCCGAACAGACGGCGGCCGTCGCCGGGGACTCCGTCCTGTGAGCGCGCCGATTCTGCCTGGCTCCACCGTCGGCGTGCTCGGCAGCGGGCAGCTCGGACGCATGTTCGCCATCGCCGCGCGCCGGATGGGGTATCGCGTCCACGTGCTCTCGCCCGACGACGACACCCCGACGGGCCAGGTGGCCGACGTCGAGGTGCAGGCTGCCTACGACGACCTCGACGCCGTTCGCGCGTTCTCGCGCCAGGTCCAGGTGGTGACCTTCGAATTCGAGAACGTGCCGGCGGCGACGGCCGCGGCCGCCGCCGGGTGCGCGCCCGTGCGGCCGGCCGGCCAGGTGCTGCACACCACGCAGAACCGCGCCCGCGAGAAGCAGTTCCTGGCCGGCATCGGCCTTCCCGTGACCCCGTTCGCCTTCGTGAAGAGCTGGGCCGAGCTCGACGAGGCCGTGCAGCGGCTCGGCATGCCGGCCGTGCTCAAGACCGCCAGCTTCGGGTACGACGGCAAGGGGCAGTGGCTCGTCGACACCCCCGAGGCCACCGAGGCCGCGTGGCAGGCGGCCGGCGGACAGCCGGCGGTGGTCGAGTCGTTCATCCGCTTCGAGCGCGAGTTGTCGGTGGTGGCCGCGCGCGGCCTCGATGGCGCGTTCGTGGCCTTCGACCCGGTCGAAAACCGGCAC
The DNA here is from genome assembly GCA_023384595.1 of Vicinamibacteraceae bacterium. GTDB lineage: Bacteria > Acidobacteriota > Vicinamibacteria > Vicinamibacterales > JAFNAJ01 > JAHDVQ01. The sequence goes on from JAHDVQ010000016.1 coordinate 34,440, forward strand.
GCGCGGCACATCCTCGACGTGACGATTGCGCCGGCCGGTGTTCCCGACCGCGTCGCGCGCGAGGCCGTCGACATCACCCGCGCGGTGCTCGACTCGCTCGACGTGGTCGGCGTGCTCTGCGTGGAGTTCTTCCTCACGCGCGACCACCGGCTGCTCATCAACGAGCTGGCGCCGCGGCCCCACAACTCGGGACATCACACCGTGGACTCGTGCGTGACGAGTCAGTTCGAACAGCAACTGCGGGCCGTGTGCGGGCTGCCGCTGGGCTCGGCCGAGCGGCTGGCGCCGGCGGCGATGGTGAACCTGCTCGGAGACCTGTGGACGGCAGGGGAGCCAGACTGGGCCCGCGCCCTCGCGCTCGGCGACGTCAAGCTTCACCTGTACGGCAAGAAGGAGCCGCGGCCCGGCCGGAAGATGGGGCACATCACCGCGCTTGG
>JAHDVQ010000016.1:34976-43531 GCA_023384595.1 Vicinamibacteraceae bacterium
TCCGGCGCTCCGAGAACGCGTAGCCCGGGCCGCGCGACACAGCACCTGAGCGCCGGGGACTAGCGTGCCGCCAGCTTCGCGCGGGCCTTCTCGACGTCGCGGTGGAAGACGAACAGCGCGTCGGCCGTCTCGGCCTTCGTCGTGAAGTTCCAGGTCCGGCCGCCGCGCTGCTTCACCCTCAGCCGCTTCTCGAGGTAGTCAATCTGGAAGACCTCGAGTGACGAGAAGGGGAGCGTGAAGCCGTCCTTCGGGTGCGACGTGACGTAGCGCAGGCCCGCGGGCGTCGCCTCGAGCCGGCCCTCGCACGAGCCCACCCCGTGCTTGTGGACGACGTCCACCCGCGCGTCGAGACGCACCTCGCGCAGGCGGACCGAGATGGTCGTGGGACCGGCTGGATCCACCTCGATCGTCTGCGCGACGCCCTCTTCACCTTCGGCCGACACGTTCAGCTGGTGTGTGCCCGGCGTCACGTCCCTCGTGACGACCGGGGTCGTGCCGATGAACTTCCTGTCGACGAACACCGAGGCGCCCTCGACGTCGGCGTCGACGCGGAGTTCCGGCGCCGGCGCGGGCGCCGGCGGTGGTGCCTCCTCGCGCGGCGCGGGGGCGGGCGTGCGACGGCCGCCGGCTCGCGGCGCGGGGGCAGGCGATCCGGCCGCTCCCGGCGCCTTGACGTCCGCCGCGGTCTCGGCGGGCGACGGCGCGGTGATGGCCGAGGGCACTTCGCCGGGCGCCGCGGGCTCCCCGCCGCTCAGCCACCAGATGGCGGCGGCGCCCGCGAAGAGGGCGAGGAGCACGAGCGAGAGCGCGATCCCGCGCCCCCGCCCCCCCTCGTGGCCGTGATCCTGGTCCTCGTCGAGCAGCCGCATGTTACGGTGTCATCCCCAGTTCGGTGGTCAGGAAGTGCAGCTCCGCGGCGAGATCCTCGATCTGCTTCGACAGCGGCAGTCCCCCGCTGTGGCCCGCCTTCGTGTCGTAGCGGAGCAGCACCGGCCGGCCGGAGGCCGACGCCCACTGGAGCCGCGCCGTCATCTTCCGCGCGTGCAGCGGCGCGACGCGCGTATCGGCATCACCCGTCACGAAGAGGACGGCGGGGTACTTCTCGCCTTTCACCACGCGGTGATAGGGCGAATAGGAGAAGAGCGTCTTGAACTGCTCCGGGTTCTCCGACGAGCCGTACTCCGGCACCCAGTAGCGGGCGACGAGGAACTGGTGGTAGCGGATCATGTCGAGCAGCGGCACCGAGCACACCACCGCACGGAAGAGCGCCGGCCGCTGCGTGAGCGCGGCGCCCACCAGCAGCCCGCCGTTCGAGCCGCCCGAGATCGCCAGCCGATCGGCGCTCGTGTACTTGTTGGCGACGAGCCATTCCGCCGCGGCGATGAAGTCGTCGAAGGTCGTCTGCTTGCGCGCCAGCATCCCGGCCTCGTGCCACGCCTCGCCGAACTCGCCGCCGCCCCGCAGGTTCGGCAGCGCGAACACGCCGCCCCGCTCGATCCAGTAGGCCGCCCGCGGCGAGTACGACGGCATCTGCGAGATGTTGAAGCCGCCATACCCGGTCAGCAGCGTCGGGGTCCGGCCGTCGAGCACGAGGCCCTTCCTGTGGGCGATGAACATCGGCACCTTCGTGCCGTCCTTCGACTCGTACCAGACCTGCTTCACCGCCACCGACGACGAGTCGACGGGCACGTCGAGCCGCGCGAACTCGGTCTGCGCCCCCGTCGCGACGTCGTAGTGGTAGACGGTGGTGGGCTGCGCGAGCGACGAGAAGACGAAGAAGGCGTGGTTCGACGACCACCGGCCCGACGGGGCGCTCATCGACCCGACGAGGGGCGGTCGCATCTCCGCCACCACCTTGCCCGTGAGGTCCATGACGCGCACGCGCGCCTGCACGTTCTCGAGGCTCGTGACGAACAGGCGGCCGCCCGCGGCCGACACGGCCGAAATCGGATGGTCGCCTTCCGGCACGATCTCCTTCCACTCGTCGCGCGCGGGCTGCTTCAGATCGACGAGCAGCACGCGATAGCGCGGCGCGTCCCAGTTGGTGCGCAGGATGACGTGGCCGTCGACGAGCGTCGGCGCGAAGACGGCCTCGACGTCGTTGACCAGCGCGACGAACTTCCCGTCCCTGGCTGACAGGTCGCGCAGGTACACCTCCGTCTTCTTGGCGGCCGAGCCGTGGAGAATCGTGGCCATCAGCCATCGCCCATCGGGCGAGAGGCTGGCGCCGATGATCTTCTCGGGGCCGTACCCCTTGCCGAACAGCTCGCGATCGGTGGCTGGGTCCTGGCCGATCGTGTGCTCGAAGATCCGTGGCCCCGCGGGCGTCTGCCGCGAGTAGTAGATCGTCGTGTTGTCGCTCGAGATGTTGACGCCCGAGTAGCGCGCGAGCGGCAAGCCGCCAGGGCGCGTCGTCCTCGAGGCGACGTCCACCAGCTTCACCTCGACCTCGTCCGCCCCGCCGGACCGCACCCCGTAGCGACGAGCGTCCCGTCGTCGGCGATGTCGAGGAAGGTGACCGACGTAGTCCGATCGGGCGAGAGCGGGTGGGGATCGACGAGGACCTCGTCGCGGCCCTGCAGGCCCTCGCGGACGTAGAGGACCGGCTGATCCTGGTTGGCCGCGCGGCGCGACAGGAAGAACCGGCCGCCGCGCTCGGTGGGCGCGGCGACCGTGTCGATCTTCATCAACTCGCCGAGCCGCTTCTCGATGGCCTCGAGCCCCGGACGCGTGCCGAGCACCGCCTCCGTGTAGGCGTTCTGCGCGTCGAGCCACCGGCGGGTCCGCGGCGAGTCCTGATCCTCGAGCCAGCGGTAGGGGTCCTCGATGGTCGTGCCGTGCAGGGTCTCGCTGACGGGGTCGCGCACAGTGGCGGGTGGCGCCTGCGCCGGCGCCGGCGCGTGCGCCTGCGCCCAGACCGCGGTCGCCGCCGCGAGCACGACGGTCATCACGGGGCCGGTGAGCCTGGCTCTCCGCCAGGCGGGGCTCGCGAGCTTCATGTCCGCTCCTCTCATCGATCGCCGGCCCGCGTCGAGGGTCCGGGTCAGTCCAGTTCCAGTGTGATGAACAGTAACTGCTCCCCGCGCTGCACGTGGAGCACGCACGCGCCGCCCGGGCCGATGCCGCCGAGCGCCTCGCGCAGGTCGGCGAGTCCGGCGATCAGAGTCCCGTTCACCGCGGTGATGATGTCGCCGGCGCGCAGGCTCTGGTCGAGGACCGGCGCGTCGGCGGCGCGCGCCGCGACGAGCACCCCTCCCGACCGCCGCAGCGGCGGCAGCAGCTCGCGCACCTTGGCGTCGACCTCGACGCCGAGGATCCCGAGCCGCGCAATGAGGTTCTCCTCTGGCGAGACGAGCTCGGCGAAACGCTCGGGGTCGTCCTCGCGCTCGAGAATCTGCACGGGCACGGTCTTGAGGTCGTTCCCGCGCTGGATCTGCAGCGTCACGTGGTCGCCGACCCGACGCCCGTACAGGTTCACTTCGAGCTGGCGGCCGTTCTCCATCGGGCGGCCGTCGAGCGTGAGCACGATGTCGCCCGGCTCGAGGCCGGCGGCCTCTCCCGGGCCGCCCGGGTAGACATCGCCGAGCACGACGCCCGTGTCGCGCGCGAGCGTCAGCCCCTCGGCCATCGTCGGCGTGATCGTCTGCGGAAAGACCCCGATGGTGCCCCGGCGCATCCGCCCGCCGGCGCGGATCTGCTCGAACACGCTGCGGACGATGTTGCTCGGCGCCGCGAACCCGATGCCCTCGTTGCCCCCCGACGACGAGAGGATGTAGGTGTTGATGCCCATCAGCCGCCCCTCGGCATCGACGAGCGGCCCGCCGCTGCTGCCCGGGTTGATCGGCGCGTCGGTTTGCAGGTAGACCATCGGATCGTCCGCCTCGCGCTGGCGGCCGATCGCGCTGAGCACGCCCATGGTCATCGAGTTCTCGAGGCCGAGCGGGCTGCCGAAGGCGAACACGAGCTGGCCCTGCCTGAGCGAGTCGGAGTCGCCGAAGGGCATCGCGACGAGCCCGGTCTCGTCCACCTTGAGCACGGCCAGGTCGGTCTCGCGGTCGAGGCCGACGATGCGCGCGCCGACGGTGCGGCCGCGCGGCTTCAGGATCGAGCGGCGGTCGCGGGCGGCGACGGGCGGGGGCGGCAGCGACACCTTGATGCGGCGGGCGCCCTCGACCACGTGCGCGTTGGTGACGATGTAACCGTCGGCCGAGACGATGACCCCCGATCCGCCGGTGCGCTGGAGCGTCAGCAATCCGCCGGTGTTCTCGGCGTCTATGTCCACCTCGCCGTAGCCCGTGACCACGACCTGGACGACCGACGGGCCCACCCGGGCCGCGAGCTGCTCGAAGGCGTCGCTGAGGTCGTTCAGCTGGGCGGCCAGGCGGCGTGAGACCGGCTGGGCGTCGGCCGGAAGCACGGCCGCGGCGGCCAGGCAGGCGGCGAGGGTGCCGGTCCTGAGCGCGCGGAGCGAGGCGCGAGCGCCGGACACGCGGTCACCTCCCGCCATCGGCGCCGAGCGCGGCGTCGACGAGGCGGGTGAGATCGGCGATGAGCGCGGCGCTCGCCGTGTGGTCGGCCAGGCCGCGCACGAGCACGACCAGCACGTAGGGCCGGGGCCCGAACACGACACCCGCATCGTGGTGAATCCGGGTGATCGATCCGGTCTTGTGGGCGACGCGGGTGCCAGGCGGCAGCCCCGCCGGAATCGCGTTGTTGAAGCGCTGCCGGGCGAGCACGTCGATCATCTCGCGGCTCGCGTCGGCCGACACCGCGGTGCCGCGCGCCAGGGCCTCGAACAGGACCAGCAGTCCGCGGGCCGTCGTGGTGTTGTTCAGGCCGGCCTGAAAGGCCTTCGTGTCCTCGACGCCGCGGCGGACGTTCATGCCCTCGGCCCCGAGATCGCGGACGGTGGCGCGGATGCGCTCGACGCCGAGATGGTCGACGAGCACGTTGGTGGCGAGGTTGCTCGAGACCGTAATCATGGCCTCGCACAGGTCGCGCAGCGTGCGCCGCGTGCCCACCATCGTGTAGATCTCGCTGTCGGAGTCGTCGCCGGCCGTCAGGCTGTAGGCCGAGCCGTCGAACACGCTCGTGAACTCGTTGACGAGGACGAGCTCGTCGTCGAGCGACAGGGTCCCGGCGGCGGCCTGCCGCCACAGCTCGATCATGACGGGCACCTTCATGGTGCTCGCGGCGTGGAACTCGAGATCGGGAGCCAGGAGCAGCTCGGTCCGGCCGTCGACCGTGCGCATGGCCACGGCGACCTCGGCGCCGCTCCGGGCAATGCGGGCCTCGAGCCGTGTCCTGAGCCCGTCGGGTTCGCGGCCCGGATCGGCTGCGTCATCGGCGGGAAGGGCCATGGCGGAGCCGGCGGAGGCGGCGACGACGAGCGCGGCAGCCAGCGCCAGCAAGGGATGCGGCATCTCGTGACCTCCGGGCATGGGCGGTGGGTAGGATGGCGCAGTCGCCGGCCGCGCGCAACCGGCGTGCGAGGCCGAGGCCGGTGCAGTCACCTCAGGAGTGGCTCCCGCAGACCTTCACAAGTTCGTTATACTCCAGGTGCATCTGTCTGTGTGCCGGTCGGAGCGGCCCCCGGAGGTCTCGCGCTGGACCGGATCGGAACCATCTGCAGCCTGAGGAGACATCATGACCTTGAGGAGAGGCGTTCCCCCCGCGCCTGCCAGGTCGGCCACTGCCTGGCAGTTCTTGGCCTCGGCGATCGTCGTGCTGCTGGCCGCGCTCGTGGGCACCACCCCGGTGTTCGCGCAGTCGCAGGCCATCAACGGGACGATCGAGGGCACGGTGCTCGACGACTCCGGGGCCGTGCTGCCCGGCGTCACCGTGACCGTGGTGAACACCGACGACGGCTCGCAGCGCGTTGTCGTGACGAACGAATCCGGCGTCTTCCGGGCGCCGTTGCTTCCCCTGGGCACCTATCGCGTGTCGGCGGAGCTGGCCGGGTTCAAGCGATACGAGCAGGTTGGCATCACGCTGGCGGCCGGCCAGACGCGCGTCATCAACATCACGCTCGGCGTTGGCGAGATGACCGAGACCGTCTCGGTGTCGGCCGACGCGCCCATCGTGGACACGGGCAAGGTGGAGCAGGGCCGCACGCTGAACGAGCGCGAGATCAAGGAGCTGCCGCTCACCTCGCGCAACCCGTACAACTTCGCGCTCCTGCAGCCCGGCGTCGTCGGCACCGAGACCAACGAGTTCGGCGTGCCGCGCATCACGGCCAACGGCGCGCTCCTGCGCATCAACTACCAGATCGACGGCAACGACAACACGCAGAAGGACCGCGCGGGCCTGCGGCAGATGCCGATGTCGGAGGTGATGATTCGCGAGGTGAAGGTCGTCACGAGCGGCTACGCGCCGGAGTTCGGGCAGACGATGGGGATGGTCTACAACGCGGTGACCCCGTCGGGGACCAACCGGTTCCGCGGCCAGGGGAGCTACCGGTTCCAGGTGGACGACTTCGCGGCCAAGCCCTTCTACTCGACCCGCGTGAAGCCGCCGGTCAACGTCGACGTGATCACGGTGGATCTCGGCGGCCCGATCATCACGGACCGGACGCACTTCTTCGCGGGCTTCGAGAACACGCAGCGCGATCTCTCGGGCCTGGGCGTCATCACGATTTCGGCGGCCAACCAGGCGGCGCTCGGGCTGAGCGAACCGGGGTACATGCCGCGGGTGATGGACACGAAGTTCTTCATCGGGAAGGTCGATCACCAGATCAACGGCAGCAACCGCCTGACGGGACGCTACATCTTCTTCGACAACTTCATCGAGAACAACGTCGGCGGCGGGCTCACCTCGACGCAGCGCGGGACCAACTTCAGCGACCGGCAGCACTCCCTCGCGACGCAGCTGACGAGCACCTTCGGCAGCAACCTGCTGAACGAGCTGCGCGTGCAGTACGCCTCGCGTGAGCAGGGCCGCACGCCCGGCACGCTGGCCGGCTCGGGTCCCGCCATCAACATCAGCGGCGTGGCGAACTTTGGCGGACCGAACGCCAGCGCGTCGGATGCCGGCTTCGGCTTCCAGCAGAACATCCTCCAGGTGATCGACAACTTCACCTACATCCGCGGCGATCACGCCTACAAGTTCGGGTTCGCGTTCCAGAACGTCGACGACACGCGGACGACGCCGCAATACCAGCTCTACACGTTCTCGTCGCTCGCCAACTACCTGGCGGCGAGGAGCGGCGCCAACCCGTTCGCCTACTCGAACTTCACGCAGTACTTCGGCGAGCCGAGCCTCGAGTACTCGACGAACATGCTCGCCCTGTTCGTGCAGGACGACTGGCGGCTGTCGCCGAACCTGAAGCTGCTCTACGGCCTGCGCTACGACGTGTACTCGCCGCCAGATTCCGTGGCCAACGCGCCGGTGGAGGCCTCGCGCGACTTCAACAAGGACACCAACAACCTCCAGCCCCGCGCCGGCATGGTGTGGAATCTCGACGAGAAGACGGTGGTCCGTGCCAATACCGGGCTGATGTACGACCAGCCCCTGAACGCCATCTACGAGCAGGCGCTGCAGAACAACGGCACCAACGCCCGCGCGGCCGCGAGCTTCTCGCCGACGACGCCCGGCGCGCCGGCCTTCCCCAACGTGGTGGCGAGCGGGGCCGGGGCGCAGCCGAACCTGGCCTGGACGGTGGATCCGGACTTTCAGATCGGCCGCAGCTGGCAGAGCAACGTGCAGTACGAGCGGGCGCTCGGCGAGATGTACGCCGTCGGCATCGGGTTCTCGTACGTGAAGTTCTGGGACCTGCCGGTGGTCACCAACATCAACCCGATCAATCCGATCAGCACGCTGCCCGACGGGCGCCCGGTGTTCAGCACGGCCGTCAACGCCAATACCCGCCTCGATCCGCGCTACAACGTCATCAACATGACGCAATCGATCGGCGAGGGCGACTACAAGGCGCTGATGCTGACCCTGACCCGGCGCTTCCACAAGGGTCTGCAGTTCGATTTCGCCTACACGCTGGGCAAGAGCGAGGACACGGCGCCCATCACGAGCGCCCTTTCGGTGCAGGGTGACGCGGGCCGGAGCGACATGACGAACCTCGAGCGCGACAAGGGGCCGAACGTGCTCGATCAGCGGCACACCTTCACGGGCAGCATCGTCGCGCAGCCCTCCTTCGACGTCGACGGCGCGCTCGGCGCGATCGTGAACAACAACCAGTTCGGCATCCTGCTCCAGTTCGCGAGTGGCATCCCGGTGAACCTCCGGAGCAACCGCGAGCTGAACAACGACGCGACGGGAAGCGACCGGCCGAACGGCGTCGGGCGCAATTCCCTCAACCTGCCGGCGCGGTACAACGTGGACTTCAAGTACTCGCGCGTCTTCCCCATCCGGGGGACCGTGCAGGCGGAGCTGGTCGCCGAGGTGAAGAACATCTTCAACGAGGTCCAGACCTCCGGCGTGAACGCCACCATCCAGACCGATGCCCTGGGCGTCCCGCTCGTGGCGCTGCCGACCAGCGGTGAGGACCTGACGCCCACCGGCGGGTACGAGCAGCGTCAGCTGCAGCTGGGCATCAGGCTGCG
>JAHDVQ010000239.1 GCA_023384595.1 Vicinamibacteraceae bacterium
GCGCTGCACATCAGCATCGGACAAGCGTTCTAATGGGCTCTAGCCTACAGGCCCTGGGCTATAGGCGGCTCAAGGCTGAGGCCCAAGGTCCAAGGCCCAAGGCCCAAGTGCACGTGATGAATACTCGCGAATTGATGATCGCTGGCGCGCTGGCCGTGGCGCTGTGTGCGCCGCCCACGGCCGGAGCGCAGGGCGTGGTGCTCGACCGCGTGGTGGCGGTGGTGGGCGACAGCCCGGTGCTGCTCTCCGACGTGCGCCTGGTGGCCGAGTTCGAACTCGTCGAGCCGCGACCCGGCGTCGATCCCGACACGGCGGCCCTCGACTACCTCGTCGAGCGGCGGCTGATGTTCGACGAGGTGGAGCGCTACGGACCGCTCGAGCCCGATGCGGCACGAGTCGAGGCGCGGCTGGCCGAGGTCAAAGCGCGGCTGGGCGACCGACTCGAGCGGGCCTATGCCCGCACCGGCGCCAACGAAGAGCGTCTCCGGAACCTCGTCGCCCAGACGCTGCGCATCGAAGACTACATCGCGCAGCGCTTCGGCGCGGCCGGGCAGCCGACCGAGGACGAGGTGGAGCAGTTCTACCGCGAGAACGCGGCGCTCTTCACCGTGGACGGCGAACTGCGGCCGTTTGCCGAGGTGGAGGCCGACGTACGGGCGCGCGTGTCGGCCCTGGGCCGGTCGCGGCTCGTGCGCGAGTGGGTGCACTCGATCGAGCGACGGACGCCTGTGCGAATCATTCAATAGGCTCCAGGCTCCAGGCTCCAGGCTCCAGGCTACGGGCTACGGGCTCTGGGCCAGCGTGGCGCGTCAATGGGGATCATGCCACTCCCACGCGAACAGCTCGTGCGTACTCAACTCGCGGAGGAATAGCGGGGCATCGTCGGGGGTGAGGCCCAGCCAGTGGTTCGTGATGCCCCACGCGATCCGATAGGACGTCAAGTCCAGGACCCGTTCCACGCGGTCGCTGTCAACGTGCCAGCGCGAGATGGTGTCAATCACTCCGGGCGCGGGGCGTCCCGTAAGGAAGTAGAGGGACCGGCCGTCGCGTGACCAGTTTGGAAACGCGACCGAGAGTGATGCGAGCTGGCGCCACCGTCCGCGGTCGATGTCGTAGACGCAGAGGCGGCCGCTGTCGGCGCCGACCGCCGCGATGCGCTTCGCATCCGGGGACCACACCGGCGAGACGAGCCCCTCGGATCCAGGTAGGGTCGCGCGGATCTGGCCATCAATCGTGACGTGGGCGAGGCCCACCCTGGTCGCCATGACGAGGGAGTCGCCGTCTGGAGACCACGTCGCCTCGCCGCCTTCTCCAATCTCACGCAAACCGCTGCCGTCCATCGAGACGACGTACGTACGGCCAGGGGCGTCGCCGCTCTGTCCGACGAACACGACCTGCGTGGCGTCCGGTGAGATGCGTCCGCAACACGCGCGAACGCCGGGCGCGGTCAGGCGCAGTCTCGACGAGCCGTCCGCGCGCGCTCGCCAGAGCTCGCCTTCCGGATACGTCACGTATGTGATCCAGCGCCCATCGCGCGCATGGGTCAACCACTCGGCTGACATTCGAGGCAGATACGGCGTGACCGCCCCCGATTGGGGGTCGAAACGGGTCAACTCGCCGTGCCCCTGCCAGCCGATGGCGAACAACGTCCTGCCGTCATGGCTGAAGACCGGTCGACGGAACTGTACCGGCCCGCTGGTCAGTTGCACAGGCTGAGACGACCCCAGCAGCCAGGCGGGCTGCTCCGCGAGCGCCCAGAGCTGGGTCTGTCCGTTCCGCGTCGACTGGAAGACGTAGTAACTGCCATCCGGCGTCCACTCGCCACAACACTCGGCCGGAGGGTCGTTCCAACCGGGCAGCAACGGACGGAGTCCGGTCCCGTCGAGGCCGATCTCCCACAGCGCCTCGACCCGGAATGTCCGGGAGCTGCTGAATCGTGCGAAGCGCACGCGCCGGCCGTCTGGCGACACCCTCGGCCAGTAGGCCTTGCCGCCCAGCGACGCGAGCAGGGCCTTGCCGCGGCCGTGGCGATCGATCGTGTACAGGTCGTGCTCGTTCGCGTAAAGAATCCGGCCGTCAGGGAGCCAGCAGCTCCCATGAGCGACGACGTCGTCGAGTCGGCGAGGAGCGCCTCGAACGAGCGGAACGAGCCAGTAGGGCACGTCCCCCGTGACGCTGCCGTCGGTGTTCCACGCTCCCACGACCAGCTCTGAGCCCTCCGGTGAGATCGCGTCGATGAACTCGTGCTCGCCAAGGCCAAATCGCAGCGTCTGTACTTCCCCCCCGGACGCCGCGACCATTCCCGGGCGGACGATGCCATTGATGAACTGGGTGAAGTAAAGCCGGGGGCCGTCCGTTAGAACCGGTACCTCGCTCGGAAAAGGAGGAAACAACACCTCGTGACGCGTCACCTGGCGGTATGGACCGACCCAAGGCTTCCCAGTCGCGTGCCAATACCATCCGCCGAGCTGAATCGATGCGGTGATCAGCAGGAGCGCCAGCAGCGATATCGCCGCCCATTTCGGCACCTGCACGACGCTTCGAAGGGACGCCGCTGGCCGGTCCGCCACCTCTTGATGAACGGTCGCGGAGAAGGACGGTCGCAGGACTCGTGCGCCAGGAAATGCGATTGGTCCCGGGCGGCCGCGAGCAGGCGCGTCTTGGTTCCAGGCGTCGGTCGCTGGTGAGTCCGCGAGCGCCGGAGCGCGAACCGGCTCCGCGCGGGCGGCGGCGAGGGAACGCGCGTGAGGCTCAGGGCCGCGTGTGGCCGACGTAGGCTCGTCCCAGGTCACGGGCGCGATCAGTCGGTAGCCGCCCTTCGGTACGGTCTCGATCACCCGTGGTCGTCGGGCATCGTCCGCGAAGACGTGGCGGAGTTCCGAGATCGCGCGAATGAGGACATCGTCGGTGACGAAGGTGCCCCTCCACGCCGACTCGATGAGGTGTTCTTTCGCCACGACCTCGCCACAGTGCTCGGCGAGGCAGACCAGGACCTGGAGAACTTTGGGTTCGAGGCGGACCGTACCACCGGGGCCGGTCACGGTATGCCGGGACGGGTCGACCCGCCACGCGGCTACGCGAAAGGCGGGGAGCACGACGGCCCCTTGTCTGGGAGCAGGCGGAACGAGCCGATGTTAGCACCGCTCCTCGTGACAACCTCGTGAAATCTACGGCATTCCGTCGGGACAACACGCACGAGCGCCGCCTACGGTTGATCGCGCGGGCCAGCCCGTGCTCAGGAGGTGCAGAGATGACTCGACCACGTTCTCCAGCTCATCGGACATTCAGGATCTCCGCCCTAGTGGCATGCGTGCTGCTGACCGGGGCCAGCGTTCCCGTGTTGTCCGGGGCCAGGGCCCCGGAGGCGCGAACCTCGCGAGCATCGGCCAGGATGCGGGAAGCGGCGCTCGTCGTGGGGAACCTGAACTTCGAACCCACCGACGGCATCCTGCGCTACACGGGGGCCGGCGACTTCATCGACAACATGGTCCCGCAAGGCACGGCAGGGCTGGACGGACCCTGCTGCGCGACCTTCGGCCCGGACGACAACCTCTACGTGTCAAATCCATTTGGCGGAGAGGTCCTTCGTTTCAACGGCCTGACTGGCGAGTTCATCGATGAGTTCATTCCGGCGGGCGCCGGAGGTTTGGTACTGCCACTCGTGCTCGTCTTCCATGAGGGTTATCTCTACGTCGGCGACCCCGGAGCCACCGCCATCCGCCGCTACGACGCGGTCACAGGCGCGTTTGTTGACACCTTCGTCCAGGCGTCGCTGCCCCTCATGGAGCCCTTCTGGGACCCGCAGCACTTTGCGTTCGGCCCTGACGGCAACCTGTACGTGGCCGCTGAGATGGCCAATCGGGTCCTTCGGTACGACGGCGCGACCGGCCAGTTGATCGACGTGTTTCTAGAGCCAACCTCCATCACGCGACCTTCAGGGCTGGCGTTCGGACCTGACGGCCGCCTCTACGTCGGAAGCGTCCCGAACGACGAAATCCGCCGCTACGACATCGCGACGGGTGACCTAGTCGACATCTTCGTCTCGTCCGGCAGCGGCGGGCTCACCATCCCGGTCGGGTTCACCTTTGGTCCCGACGTCCATCTGTACGTCACCAGTGCGGGCACCGGCGAAATCCTGCGCTACAACGGACGCACGGGCGAGTTCATCGAAGCGCTGGTGCCTGCCGGCCTTGGTGGTCTCACCGGTCCACGAACGCTCGCGTTCAACACTACCGTGACGATCTGCCATCGTCCGCCGGGGCACCCAGCCAAGGCGAAGACCATCGTCGTCACTTACATGTCGGGCCTTGACCACATCGCACACGGTGACACGCTCGGCCCGTGCCAGTAAGGCCAGGAGAGAGACGAGTCCATCGTCTCGAGGCCGGACGCAACGCCTTGGCACATGGAGACCAACGGGCCCGCCCTGACCAGGCGGGCCCCAGCCTCCACTCTCTCCAGGCTCCAGGCTCCAGGCTCCAGGCTCCAGGCTCCAGGCTACTGTCCTACCACCTGAAAGATGCGCAGCGTCGGCCCCTCGCGGCCGTCGCCGGGCTCGAAGCGCGCGACCTCGCGG
>JAHDVQ010000240.1 GCA_023384595.1 Vicinamibacteraceae bacterium
CGAACGTCGATCGCCTGAACGACCTGATCTTCGCGGACCTCGACTACGCGGTCATCGCGGTCAGGGGATAGGCTTCCGGCGTCCGGCGTCCGGCGTCCGGCGTCCGGCGTCCGGCGTCCGGCGGTGTCCGGCCTGCGGGCCCAGTGCCCAGTGCCGAGTGCCCAGTGCCCAGTGCCGAGTGCCCAGTGCCGAGTGCCCAGTGCCCAGTGCCCAGTGCCGAGTGCCCAGTGCCGGCAGGAGTCCATTAGGATCCCCCTATGCCCACGTCGCTGTCGGTGCTCGTTCCCGTCTACAACGAGCAGTACCTGGTGGCCGAATCGCTGCGGCGGCTCGACGTGCTGCGGCAGAGTCCGCACCTCGAGCGGATCGAGGTGATCGTCGTCGACGACTGCTCGAAGGACGCGACGCCGTCCGTGCTGGCCGAGGTGGCGGCCGCGCGCGCGGCCGACCCCGACCCGCGGATGACGTGGACCTTCCTCCGGCACGAGACGAACCAGGGCAAGGGCGGCGCGGTCCGCACGGCGCTCGAGGCGGCCACCTGCGAGATCAGCGTCATCCACGACGCCGACCTCGAGTACCACCCCGCCGACCTCCTCCGCATCGTCGAGGTCTTCGTCACCGAGGCGGCCGACGCCGTGTTCGGGTCGAGGTTTGCCGGGGGCGCCGTCAGGCGCGTGCTGCTCTATCGGCACGAGCTGGGCAATCGCCTGCTCACGTTCCTGTGCAACCTGGCGACGAACCTGAACCTGACGGACATGGAGACCTGCTACAAGGCGGTGCGCACGGAGCTGCTGAAGTCCATCCCGCTCGTCTCGCGCGATTTCCGCATCGAGCCCGAGCTCACCATCAAGCTCGCCAAGCGCCAGGCGCGACTCTTCGAGGTCCCCATCAGCTATTCGGGGCGCACCTACGCCGAAGGGAAGAAGATCGGCTGGCGCGACGGCATCCGGGCGCTGGCGGCGATCACGCGCTTCGCGATGTCGGACGAGATCTACAAGCGCGACGAGTACGGGAGCCAGATCCTCGCCCGCCTGAGCCGCGCGCCGAAGTTCAACGCGTGGATGGCCGACACCATTCGTCCGTTCTGCGGAGAGCGGCTCCTCGAGATTGGCGGCGGCGTCGGCAACCTCACGCTGCGCCTCGTGCCGCGCTCCACGTTCGTCGTGTCGGACATCAACCCCCTGTACCTGCAGACGCTGCAGACCCTCACCCACGATCGGCCGTACCTGAAGGTCACCCACTGCGACGTCGCCGATGCGGGCACCTTCCCACGCGAGGCGGGCGAGTACGACACGGTCGTCTGCCTCAACGTCGTCGAGCACATCGAGGACGACCTCGCGGCGCTCACCAACATCAGGTCGGTCCTCGGTGACGAGGGACGCGCCGTGATCCTCGTGCCGCAAGGCCCCGGCAACTTCGGCACGCTCGACGAGGTGCTCGGCCACCACCGCCGCTACACCACCGCGACGTTGACCGACCTTGCGCACCGCGCGGGGTTCGAGGTCGAGCGGCTCATTTTGTTCAACCGCCTGGGCTCCCTGGCGTGGTTCATCAACGGGAAGATCCTCAGGCGCCGCGAATTCGGGCTGCTGCAAATCAAGTTCATGAACGCCATCGTGCCGCTCATGCGCGCCGTCGATCGCGTGGGCATCCTGCCGCCGCTCAGCCTCATCGCCATCCTCAAGCCTGGGAAGCCGCCCATGTAGCTCTGCAGGCTACACAGCCTACACAGGCTACATAGGCTCTGTGGGCTACGTAGGCTCTGTAGCCTGGCTGAACGCTCACCGCCCACCGCCCACCGCCCGTATCGTAAGATTGATCCTCTATGCGCAAGGCCCTGTGGTTGCTCGCCGTGTGTGCGGCAGGGCTCGTGACGATCGCGGCCGGGGCCCAGCAGAAGAGCCCGGCCACCGCGCCGGCCCGCAAGCCTGCGGCCGTCGCGAAGAAGGCCCCGGCCGCGAAGAAGCCGATGGCGGTGCCCTTCAGCGCCGGCGAGCGGCTGACCTACGACATCTCGTGGTCCAGTTATCTGACAGCGGGCACCGCAACCGTCACCGTGCAGGAGCGCCGGAACACCGGCCAGTCGCAGGCCTACTACATCGTCGCCGAGGGCCAGCCCACGCCCCTGCTCTCGAAGCTCTACACGCTCTACTACAAGGCCGACACGCTACTCGACGCCTACACCCTCTTGCCTCACCGCGGATCGGTCTACAGCCAGGAGGGTCGCCGCCAACGCACGAAGACGACGACCTTCAACCAGCCGGGCAAGAGCGCGAGTTACGAGGTGAAGACCGCCACGACGGTCAACAAGGCGATGAAGATGCCGGCCAACACGCAGGATGCGCTCTCGGCCGTTTACGTGCTGCGCGCCATTCCCCTGAAGCAGGGTGACACGTTCGACATGCCCGTCGCCGACAGCGGCACGTGGTTCCGCGTGAAGATGCGCGTGGACGGCCGCGAGATGGTCCGCTCCGGCGTCGGCACCGTCAACGCCTGGAAGATCACGCCCACCATCGTGGACACGAAGGGCAAGGCCGCATCGGCACGCCAGATGAGCGTCTGGATCTCGGACGATGCCCGGCGGCTGCCGGTGAAGATGAAGGCCGAGGTCGCGGTGGGGTCGTTCGACTTCACGCTGCGCGAAGTCCGGGCCGGCCTGGGAAGGCCCTGAGGGCGGTCGCCTCGTCTCGTCATGCTCACCGCGCGCGGCCTCGACCTGTGCCCCGCCGCCGGACTGGCGGCGCTGCTCATCGTCGCGCCCGCCGCCGCGCAGGTCCCAGACGAACCGGCGCCGGCCGACCGGGGACCGTCGATGACCTGGCGGCTGAACGTCGAGTGGATCACGGCGGCCCGCGGCACGGCCCCGCGCGACACGGACCTCAACCCTGGCAACCGCGTGCTCGGGGTGCCGCAGTGGCAGGCGCAGAGCGAGCTGCGCCCGAACCTCCGCGTGGAATTGGGCTCGCGCTGGCAGCTCGTGGCGCGGCCGCGGCTGCTCGCCACGTGGGACCGGACGTGGGCCGACGCCCGCCCGCGCGCCGAGGCGACCGACGCGAGCGCGAACTGGACGGAGCTGTTCGTCGCATGGCGGCCGCACGATGCCGTGACGGTGACCTACGGCCTCCAGAACTTCCAGTGGGGCCCGGCGGAGCTGGTGAGCCCGAGCAACCGGGTGTTCCACGAAGTGGGCCTCTTCCGCGACGCCTTGTACTACGTCCGCGGGAAGCACCTGCTGCGGGTGAACCTGTCGGCCGGGCGGCAGTGGAGCCTCGTCACGCTCGCCGAGTTGGGCGCCAACGGTGAGCCGCCCTTCGAAGCGGGCAACCGGTTCCGCCGCAAGGCACAGACCAAGCTCGAATGGAGCACCGAGTCCGGGGCGAGCTATGTGGGCCTGACGGCAGGGGCGGCCGAGGCGGCACCGCCCTCGTTCGGCGCTTACGGAAGTGTGGCGGTGACCGAAGGGTTGGCGCTCTACACCGACCTGAGCGCGACCCGGGGCTCGCGCGCGTGGTTTCCCGTGGCGGCTCCCGTCACGGCCTCGACGCCCGCGATGCCGGGCGTGCCTGGGACCACCCCCCTCTTCGTCTTCCGTCAGAAGGACCGTGACAGTGGCTCGCTACGGTGGCACGTGCTCGGCGGGGTGCGCTACACCTTCGTCAGCGGCGTCGACGCGCGGATCGAATACGTGCACCAGGACGCGGGCTATTCGAAACGAGACCTCAGGCAGGCGGCCCTCGCGCTCGGCGCCGCCCCGAACCCGGCCGCCGCTGAACCGTATACCACTCCGGGGCTCGAGTTCCTCGGGCGGCGGCTGGCGCTCGTGTCGGTGCGCATCCCGGATCTGCCGCCCGCCGGGCGCCTCGAAGTCCAGGGCCGCTACCTGGCGTCGCTCACCGACGGCTCCGGGGTGGCGTTCGTCACGGCGAGCGGCGGCGCGACCGACCGCGTCACGTTGTTCTGCTCGGCCGCACTCACTCATGGGACGTGGTATGCCGAGTTGTCGCGCCTGGCCCGCGCCAGCGTCGTGGGCGGGCTCGTCTGGAACTGGTGATCGACGATGCCGACCGACTCGTTCGTGAGCGTGCGCCAGGTGCACAAGCGCTACCGGCTGGGCGAGACCATCGTGCCCGCGCTGCGCGGGGCCACGCTCGACCTGCACCGCGGCGAGTTCACGGCGCTCGTCGGCCCTTCCGGATCCGGCAAGAGCACGCTGCTCAACCTGGTGGGCGCCATCGACGAGCCCGATGAGGGCGCGGTGCTCATCGAGGGCCGCGACGTGGCCCACCTCTCGGACGACGACCGCAGCCGGCTGCGCAACGAGAAGATCGGCTTCATCTTCCAGTCGTTCAACCTAGTGCCGGTGCTCGATGTCTACGAGAACGTCGAGCTGCCGCTGCTCATCAACGATCGCATCCCCGCCAGCGAACGCCGCGACCGCGTCATGCAGGCCGTGCACGACGTCGAGCTCGACGACTTCATCCGCCACGTGCCCGACAAACTGTCGGGCGGACAGCGGCAGCGCGTCGCCATCGCCCGCGCGCTGGTCACCTCGCCGCTGCTCGTGCTGGCCG
>JAHDVQ010000241.1:0-1292 GCA_023384595.1 Vicinamibacteraceae bacterium
GGCGATGAACGCGCGCAACAGATCGACAACGTCCTGGTTCATCGGCCGCCGTCCGGCTGGCAGCCATTGACGACACCTCTCGAGCGGGCGCAGGATTCGGCATCAGGATCCCTCGTCTCGACAGGTGCCTCGGGTCCCGATTGCGAGGTGAGCGATGAAGCCAGAGTTGCGCGTCTTCGTCCGTGAATCGTGCGTCGTCAATCCGCCGCCGGCTCCCGCGATCGCCGGCGGCCCCGAGACGTTGGCCATCGCGGCCCTGTTCGTTCCCAAGCTTGTCGAGTTTGCGGTGGGAGGCCTTGGCTCCCTGCTCAAGAAGGCCGGCGAGACCGAGACCGAGCAGGTGAGCGGGTCCGAGATCGTCTCGTTGTTTGCCGCCGACGGGCAACAGCAGCTCGCGGTCAACCGGCGCCTGGGCTGCATCCTTGCCGTGTACGGCGTGTTCTCGAGCGAGCACGGCAGCAAGACCCGCGCCGACGACGCCGCGGTCAAGGCGCTCGAACGCGAGGGGCTCGTGCCCCGCGATGCCGGCATCGCCGTCGTCCTCGAGCTGGCCGTGGTCCGCTCGGACGACGACTCGGCGTTCCACGTCGAGACGCGCCACTTCAGCGTGCGCGATTTCATCGGCGACCGGAAGAAGTCGGAGCGGGCCTACGTGGCCACCGTGTCGGTGACGGCGCCCGACGCGACGGCTGACGGCGCGACGCTGGCTCTCGGCCATGTCGCGCTCGGCCGCGTCTCGAAGGGCGAGACGCTGTCGATTCCAGGCGGGGCCGCGCTCGGGGCGTTTCCCCGGTATCGCAGCAATTTGATGCCGCTCGCGATGTCGGCCGACGCCAAGGCGACGTACGATTCGGGGGTCAAGCGCGAGGCGGCCCGGAACAAGGCGTACATGCCCGTCACCGTGGGCCTGACGCTGTCGGAGACCGCCGACGGGAACAAGTTCCTGGCGACGCTCGGGACGCTGCTCGAAGGCGCGAAGGCCGAGGCCGGCACGCAGCTCGCCGCGCTGATCGACCCGGCGGCGCGGGCGAAGAAGGCCCAGGAGGATGCCGACGCGGCGGAGAAGCTGTGGGCGGCCGAAGAGGACGCCCTCATCGCGGTGAGGGAGGCGGAAGTCGCGCTCGCCACGGGAGAGCCCGAACAGCAGCCCCTGCTACAGGCGAAGCTGGCCAAGGCAAAGCGGGCGCTCGCGGGCGCCGAGCGGCTGCGCCGTGCCGCCGGCCTTGGCGACCTGCCGGCTGGGCCGTGAAGCGAGAGAGGCTAGGGAGGCCACAGAGCCTACAGAGCCTACA
>JAHDVQ010000241.1:1392-4542 GCA_023384595.1 Vicinamibacteraceae bacterium
ACATAGGCTACATAGGCTACATAGGCTACATAGGCTACATAGGCTACATAGGCTACATGGGCTACATAGGCGTGCCACCGTCGTGCGAGCAGGCGCGGCGCTCGAAGTGATTGTCGAAGTAGAAGTGCTCGCCCCGCGCCAGCGCCCACAGGCTGGCGGCGGCGTACGCGGGGAGGAACAGCGGGCCCCAGCGCTCGTACTGCGCCACGTGGACGCGCTCGTGGGCCCTGCTTTGCCGCAACGCCGCGGCGCTGGTGGAGAGCACGACGTGGCCCAGGGTGAGCGCAGCGGCGCCGCCGGGGAGCGGGACCAGGTGCCTCAGCATCCAGCGCAGCGTCCGCCCGTGCGCCTCGACCACGCCGTCAACGAGGGCGACCTCGCCGTCGAACCAGGCGGTCGCGGCGAGGATGCACCCCGCGAGCGAATTCGGTGCGGCCCAGGCGTAGCGCAACGCGGTCATGGCAGTGCCGTGGCCCTACGCCACCGCGCGCCGTTCGGCAGGCCGCAAGACCAGCGCAATCGCGAAGGCGGCGAGCGTCCACCCGGCGAGGTGGAAGCCGGCCATCGCGAACGCCGTGTGGGCCGGCCACCCTCCGATGCCGATGCGTGGCACATCCGAGGCCAGCACCTGCAGGACCCCGAGCACGATGACGAAAGCGACGCGACTCGACCACCGCGCAAGGACACGAGCCGACGCGGCGGCGAGGAGGCCGGCAGCGAGCAGCATCACGATCAGCGCCGTTGCCAGGTTGCCGAGCATCTGCCCTCCGGCGGCCTCGTGCCCCATCCCGCTGTACGTGACGGCGAACACAGGCTGGCCTTCCGGGAACCGGCGATCGGGGGTCAGCGGCGGGTTGACGATGTAGGCGCCGGGCGTCGTGACGTGCTTAGTCAGCATCAGGTGGACGGCCGGTTCGTCCACGACCTCGTTCATCGTCAGACGCGCGGTGAATCCATAGACGCCGTTGACGACAAACGTCCAGACGGCCAGGACGAGGAACCCGAGGATGGCGGCGGCGGCGGCGCGGCGGATCATGCGGCGCTCCTGTCAGGGGCCGCGAGCATTGTAACAACCGGTACCCCGGACGGTCCGGGCCGCAGAGGGGTGCGGCCCGGACTTCGACCTCGCGACGCGAGCGATCTCCGAGCGGAACCGTCCCGCCCAGATCGCCTCCCGGGTTGTGCACCTGCTTCGTCCGATCATTCCCGTCGTATCCCGTTGCACCCTGGAGATGGCCGCCCGTGGCCTGTCGTGAACGGAAGGAGGGGGTCATGAAGCCCCGTTGGACGAGTTGCAGCGCCCTGATTGCCGCCCTCATCGTTTTGCCGGCGGGTGCGGATGCCGCGTGGCTGAACGTGGTGGAGGTGGTCAGGGAGGTGAAGTACGTGCTGTCCGGGACCACGACGACGATTCGCTGGGAAGACCTGGGCGCATTCAATCAGCGCGTCGATCTTCCTCCCGATAACGAGGCGACCCAGCAGAGCGTGATCACGGCGGGGGCCACCTTTCTTGCCGTCGCAGGAATCGGCGGCGTGCAGGTGTCGTTTACGCCAGAGGTCGACCCCTTCGAGACGTTCGAGTTCTGGAGCTCGCTGCACCTCGTTTTTGAGACGTCATCCCAGAGCGCGTCCTCGAAGACGACGTTCATCTGGAGCGCCGCTCTTCACGACGATCCGCTCTTTGCGTTGTGGGACACGGATACCGTCCTGAGAATCAGGGGGCCAGGATTCGACACGCGCCTCAACGACCCGTATCCCTTTCTGTGGACGATAGAGACCAAAGACTGGTCTTACTCCGTCGAGGAGCGTGGCACCGCGCCGAATGGAACGTGGATCGTCGACGTGTGGAGCTACGGTCGCGGGTTCCGCACCGACGAACTCGAGGGACCCATCATGCGAGGAGGGTGGGAGTTCCACCTCATTGCTCAGGAAGTGGTTCCCGAGCCCTGCATGCTCCTCCTGATCGTCAGCGGCGTCGCCGGCGTGGCGTATCGACGTCGCGGCTCCGCCCGTTCCTGACCCGCGCCACGACGCTCAGCGCGCGGGTTCGCGGTCCAGTCCGCGGCCGGTCACGAGGTACACGGCAAACGTGCCAAGCCAGTGGCCGCCTTCGTAGTGCTCTCCGGTCACGCTGGCGAGCCCGCGTTGCCGGTGGATCGCTGCCGCCGCGGCGACGGCGTCCCTGCGGCGGTCGCCCGGTGGCAGCCCGCTGGCGATGCCTTCGAGCATCCAGGCGCGCGAGAGGTTGAGTCCGTCAAGGTGCGCCAGCTTGGGGTCGGTCGGGTCGGTGACCATCCCGGGCGCCAACCAGTCACCGCGGCCATCGGCCGGCAGGCCGGGCAGAAAGGCGCTCAACCAAGCCGCGAACTCCGCGGGCGTCAACACCCGGCGCACGAGGTCGGCCTCGGCCAGGCACGGCGACAGGAAATCCTCGCCCGACGGTTCGTAGGCGAGCGGGCAGTCCCGGTCCCTCAGGTAGAAGTCGCGCACGCGCCGCACAAGCAGCGTCTCGAGCGCGGTGTGGCCGGTGGAACGCGCCCAGTCCAGCATCAGCCCGAACGAGAACGCCGTCTGCGAGTGCTCGCCGACGCGGATGGGCGCGGTCAGCTTGGGCAGCCACTCGGTCACCCTGGCGACGGCTTCGTTCTCGAGGGGCGCCAGCGCCGCCGCCCACGCCTGGATCTCGCGATCGTCGGTGCGCTCCTCGCTCCACTCGCGCAGCTCGGCGCCGAGTTGCAGCAGCCAGGCGAGGCCGTACGGACGCTCGAACGACACGCGTCCCTTCCCGGCGAGGTACCGCACCTCGCTGGCCATGTGCTCGGGCGTGAGGCTCCGCGCCAGTGCGCCCCGTGCCCGCGCCGCGACGGGCGTGCCCGCGTGCCGCCGTGCCACCCGCGCGAGCAGCCAGTGCGCGTGCACCGACGAGTGCCAGTCGTAGCAGCCATAGAAGCCGGGCGTGAGCTCGCGCGGAGGCCGCACGTCCTCGTCGCCGTTGAGCACGTGCGCGATCTTGTTCGGGTACTCCTTGTGCACGCACGCCAGCGCGAGCTCGGCGAAGCGGATCTCCGAGGCGAGGTCGAGCGCCGCAGGCGGCTGCTGCGGCGCGAGGGCGACGAGCGCGAGGGCGATGAGGAACATGGCTACCGCTTG
>JAHDVQ010000017.1:0-4379 GCA_023384595.1 Vicinamibacteraceae bacterium
TGAGGGGGCGATAGCCTGCGACGGAGAAACCTCGACAACGCCGACTCGACAAATCCGTTATTGTAGAAACCGCGTCAACCGCGGTCAAGCAATCCTCGCGCCAGCTGAACCGGCACGTGACCCCGGCTCTTGCGCAGCCCGTAGCCTGTAGCCCGTAGCCTGTAGCCCGTTCCTTGCGCCCTCTGTCCCTCTTCGCCGCTCTGCTCCTCGCCGCGGGTCTGGTCGTCCGCCTGCTTCCGCTCGCGACCGGCGCGCGCACCGTCGCCGCCACGAGCGAGGACGGCTACCTGATGCTCACCGTCGCCCGCAACGTGGCGCTCGGCCGGGGGCTTTCGATTGCCGACGGCACCATCCCCACCAACGGCGTGCAGCCGGCAGTGACCTTCGTCTGGGCTGGTGTCCACGCCCTCGCTGGAGGCGATCGCCTGACGGCGCTCCGCGGCGTGCTCGTCGTGGAGTTGATCCTCGCGCTCGGCGCGGCGTGGGCGGTCGCGGCACTCGCGCGTCGCAGCCTGGGTGCGCGGGCGGACGCCGACGACAGCGAGCATCCGTTTGCCCGCTCGCTTGCCTGGCTCGCTGCCGGGCTCTGGCTGGCGGCGCCGCTCCTCGTCCGGCACACAGGCAACGGTCTCGAAACCGGCGCCGTCGTCCTCGGCGCCGGCCTCTTCCTGCTCGCCGAGCCGCGTTGGCGTGCGATGGGCGCATCCGGTGCCGCACTCACCGGCGTCGCGCTCGGCGTCCTGTTCCTGGTGCGCAACGACGCCGTGTTCCTCGCCGTGGCCTGGGCGGCGGTGGGCGCATGGTGCGACGGCTGGCGCGCAGGGCGATGGGGCGCCTGGCTTCGGAACGCGGTGCTCGCAGGCCTCGCCGCGCTTGCCGTGGCGCTGCCGTGGCTGCTCTACAACCTCCGCACGTTCGGACACATCGTGCCCATCTCCGGGCGCGCTCAGAGCCTGAATGTCACGGCCGGCGAGAACCTCGTCGCGCTCCCGCACGCGCTCGCCGAGTACGCGTGGCTCTGGACGCCGTTGCCGTCGTGGCTCGCGACAGCGCCGCGCGGTGCCCTGCTCGCGACGGCCGGCCTCGCGGTGCTCACCGCCGTGCTCGCCCTGTCGTGGCGGCGCGCCGGTCTCGCATGGCGCCGCGAGTGGACGCTGCTCGTCGTGGCCTCGGCGCTGCTCGCCGCGTACTACGGCGGGTGGTTCGGGGCCAGCTACTTTCTCTCGCGATATCTGGTGAGCCTCTCGCTCGTCGGTGCGGTGGCCTGGGCCGCGGTCCTTGTCGTGGCGGCACGGGAGTCGCCGCGGGCGGCCGCCGGCCTGGTCGTGGTGCTGGCGGGCGTGATGCTGGTGGCGCTGGCGCGCCACGCCGATCGAGCCGCCAGCCACCCGCACCTGCAGGCCGTGCGGTGGGTCGAGGCGCACGTGCCTCCCTCGACATGGGTCGGGGCGCCCCAGAGCGGTACGCTGGGGTACTTCCACGACCGCACCATCAACCTCGATGGCAAGGTGAACCCGGACGCGCTTCGCGCCCGCGCCGGCCGCCGGCTCTTCGCCTACATCGTGGACGACACGCCCATTCAATATCTGGTCGACTGGATGGGGCTGGCGCGATGGATCGAGGCCCCTCCGCCGGGCATCGAGGAGCGGGAGCCGCGGCAACTGGCCGATCGCTTCGAGGTGCTGGTCAAGGATCCCGCTCAGAACCTCGCCGTGCTGCGGCGCCGTGCGCCCGACGCCAGTCAGGGCCGGTAACCGGATGCCGGACGCCGGATGCCGGATGCCGGCTCGCGTCAGTTCCTGATCGCCACGACGTAATATCCGCTCGTCATGATCGGATGCTGCGCCGGCGTCTTGAGGCTGTCGCCGTACTGCGCGGTCGTGAGGAACGACAGCCGCCGGACCACGCGGGCGAGCACGTGCCACCCGGCGGAGAGCGGCCGCCAGCCGAGCGTCCGGGTCTGGATGCCGAGCCGTTGGGTGAGCACGGCCATCGTGCCCATCACGTCGGTTTCCTCCGCAATCTCGACGTGGTCGAACGCGCGTAACAGGTGGGCCAGGCCGTACCGCGTATAGCGGAAGTAGTCGCCCGGCGCGTCGTGAATGGGGAACAGGAAGCGCGTCGTCAGCAGCAGCGTGCCGCCCGGGCGGAGGACGCGCCGCATCTCGTCGATCCCGCGCTGCGGCTCGACGAGGTGCTCGAGGACCTCGGTGCACAGCACGAGGTCGAACGTCGCGTCGGCGAAGCAGAGCGCGTGCGCGTCGCCCACCACCTGCACCCCGGGGGCCGGCCTGATGTCGAGGCTCACGCGGTTGGGGAAGAGCGGCGCGTAGAAGCCCACGCTGGCGCCGAGGTCGAGGGTGAAGCCGTTCGAGGCGTGCTGCCGCAGGAAGCGGTCGAGCGGTTCGCGCGTGAGCTTGGCGGTGAGCCGTCGCTCGAGGCGCTTGAGCGGCGAGGCCATCAGAACAGCTTCTGCACCCAGAGCGGCGAGTCCTTCTTCGGCAGGTCGCACGACTGGCAGATCGACGGCCCGCCGTGATCGAGGTGGTCGCGCCGCACCTGGCGATAACGCTCGCTGTTCCAGATCTCCGCGATCGAGTGGGTGCGCAGATCGCCGAGCACCTCGCGGCCGTCGAAATCGGCGCAGCAGAGCGACACGCGCCCGTCCCACAGCACCGTGAAGGTGAGCCACGGCCGGTAGCACGGGTAGTTCACGTCCGACTCGCGGTTGAGCGTGCCCGCCCAGTTGTGCAGATCGGTGATGTGGATCTTGTCGGCGCGCCTCGACCAGTGGGCGATGAACTCCTGCTCCTCGGCCGAGTTGTCCTGGCGCACGAAGCTCAGAATCAGCTTCGGCCGGCGCGTGCCGGCCTCCTCGCGCAGGCGCAGCAGCCGCTCGATGTTCTCGATCACCTTGTCGTACTTGAGCCCGACGCGCGTCCGCTCGAAGACCTCCTTGCCCGCCGCGTCGACGCTGATGTTGATGGCGTCGAGGCCGGCCTCGATGATGCCGCGCGCGGCCGCCTCGTTCACGAGCGACCCGTTGCTGATGAGGCCGACCTCGCGAATGCCGATGCTCTTCGCGTAGCGCACCTTCTCGACGAGTTGCCGGTCGACGAACGCCTCGCCGTAGTTGTGCAGCCGGATGGTCCCGATGCCGAGCGCCACGCACTCGTCGGCCACCCGCTTGAAGAGCGCCATGTCCATGATGCCCTGCTTGCGCGCCATGTCGTCGCGCGGGCAGAACACGCACTTGGCGTTGCAGATGTTGGTGCTCTCGATCTGCACGATCTCGGGCCACCGGGGGGCGCGGTCGCGGCCCGTCGCGAGCAGGAACCGGCGCACGCGCTTCGCGTGGCGCGAGAGCAGCCGCTCGACGAGCGCCCTGGCTCGCGCGCGGACCGATGGGGGCATGCGGGACGCGTCGGTCATCAGCGGCTGCGGAAGTACTCGATGACGCCCTGCAGGATCTCGTCGAGATCCACCGTGGGCGCGTAGCCAACGAGCGCGTTGATCTTCGAGATGTCGGGCACGCGGCGCGGCATGTCCTCGAAGCCCGCCTCGTACGCCTGATCGTAGGGGATGTAGACGATGTCGCTCGCGCTTCCCGTCAGGCGCTTCACGCGCTCGGCGAGGGCGCCAATGGTGATCTCCCGGCCGTTGCCGATGTTGAAGACCTCGCCGACCGCCCTCGGCTCGTTGGCGAGCGCGACGAGCGCGCGCACGACGTCGCCCACGTAGGTGAAGCTGCGCGACTGCGTGCCGTCGCCGAACACCGTGATGGGCTGCCCGGCGAGCGCCTGCCGGACGAAGTTGGGGATGACCATCCCGTACTGTCCCGACTGGCGTGGGCCCACCGTGTTGAAGAGCCGGATGATGATGACCGGCAGCTTCTTCTCCTTGTGATAGGCGAGCGCCAGGAACTCGTCGATGGCCTTGCTGCACGCGTAGGCCCAGCGATGCTTCACCGTGGGCCCCATCACCAGATCCGCGTCCTCGCGGAAGGGCACGGCCTCGCTCTTGCCGTAGACCTCGGAGGTCGAGGCCACCACCACGAGCTTCTTCTTCTTGTTGGCGTGCCGGAGCACCACCTCGGTGCCGTGCACGTTGTTCTCGATGGTGTGCACCGGCTCCTCGACGATCTTCTTCACCCCGACGGCCGCCGCGAGGTGGAAGACGACCTCCGACCGATCGAGCAACTCGGCGAGCACCGGCTCGTTGGTCACCGTGTCGATGGTGTAGTGGAAGCGCGGGTGCCCGCGGAGGTGGTCGATGTTCTCGATGGACCCCGTCGAGAGGTTGTCGAGCACGTAGACCTCGTGCCCGGCGGCAATGAGCGTGTCCGACAGGTGTGAGCCGATGAAGCCGGCGCCGCCGGT
>JAHDVQ010000017.1:4479-40442 GCA_023384595.1 Vicinamibacteraceae bacterium
CAGCCGGGCCGCCACGGCGTCTGGCGTCGCCGCCGACGCCATCACCCCCTCGCGGACGAACGGCGTCAGGTTGTTCGGCTCGTTGAGCACGAGCGCCGGTACCCCGAGCGACAGGCCGTCGAGGGCCACCGTGGAGTTCACCGTCACGATGAGGGCGGCGACCGAGAGGAGGCCCGCCAGATCCAGGCCCGCCGGGGCGATGACGGCGTTCGGCAGGCCACGGGTCGCCTCGACGTAGGGCGCCGCCGTTTCCGCCGGGTGTGGCACCACCACGAGGCGCACCTCGGGCGTACGCAGCAGGGCCTCGACGAGCACGGGCATCGCGGGCGCGGCCTGGGAGAACTTGGTCACGAGGACCGCGATGGCCTCGCCTGGCCCGGCGCCGAGTGCCGCACGCACGCGAGCCCGGCTCCCGTCATCGGCGATGGCGACCCTGGCCGCGAGCGCGTCGCGTCCCGGGCTACCCGTCACGAGCAGGCTCTCGCCCGGGAAACGGCCGTGGTCGACGAGGTGCGCCGCCGCGTAGCGATCGAAGAGCAGCGTCCTGGTCGGCCGTGGGAAGCCGCGATCGGCGGCGTTGGCCGGCGACGGCGCCATCTCGTCGGGCTCGTGCAGGTAGTTCAGCCAGTGGCGGTAGATGAAGCCGTGCTGGAGGCCCGCGGTCGGGATGCCGCGCCGCCGCGCCTCGAGCACGAGCGCGCGGCCCCATCCCCCCGCCTCGGCGTAGGTGATCGCCACCGCCGGGTCGAGGCGATCGAGCGCCGCGCCCGCTTCGTCCATGGCGCGCGCCGACCAGGGGAACTGCAGCCTCGTGACGCCGTCGAGCTCGGCGAACACGAGCGGCCACAGGTCCACGCCGTCCACCACCGCGTGCGCGCGGACCTCGTCGCTGCCGGCGAGCGCGCGAAGGTTCGCGTCCCGCGCCTTCCACACGGCGAGCGACGGCGCGATCTCGTCCCGGCCGGCCAGCGCCTCGATCGGAACGAGACGCGCGGCGTGGCCCGGCCGCCACAACTCCCGCACGCCGTGCCACCACTGGCGCACGCGGAAGTTCGAGGCGGGGCCGAGCCCGACGAGCGTCGGCGCCGACGGCACCCGCGCGGCCAGCGCCTCGATGACCGGCCCGATGTAGCCCTCGTCGCCGGGATCCGAGGCGCTGCGGCGCCGCCAGAACGCGCTGTGCACGAAGGCGGCCACACCGCCCCGTGCCGGCGAGGCCTGCCCGTGCCAGCCTCGCGCGGCGCGCGCGCTCCAGGTGAGGAACTCGCCTTGCGCTCGCGCCAGCGGCCCCACAGTCCGTCCCGGCCGCAGCCGCGTGCCGCCTTCGACGGCGACGCCGCGTCGCGCGAGCGCCGCCTGCAGCACATACCGATCCGCCGGCGCGGCGTCGGCCTCGACGATGACCTGTGCCGGCGCCTCGCGCGCGACGAGCGCGTCGATGGCCTCGAGTCGCTCGTGCCACATGAGCACGGCTTGCAGCTTGTGCAGGTACAGCTCGGCGAACCACCACAGCGAGTCGCCGCGATAGGTGAAGCGGTCGCGGAACGCCAGGCCGTCCAGCCGCAGGTGACGCACGCCCTTGATCCACCGGTTGGCGCGCTCGGCGGCGCGCTCGGCGGCCTCCGGTGACAGGAACGCCCCGAGCGAGACGTCGCGACGGGCGCCTCCGTGTGCGACCACGACCAGACGCGGCCACGCCATGGTCAGCCCGCGCCTCCGGCTGCCGCGCCGGGCCGCTCGCGACGGCCCGCGTCGCGTCCCGCGGCGGCGGCCTCCGACAGCACCTCGCGCGCGGCGTGGTAGACCATGTCGGAGGTGATCCCCTCGAGGCAGTCGGGCACGTGACCGCGGCAGCGTTCGGGCGGCAAGCGGATCTGGTTGCACGGCGCGCACCAGAGGTCGATGCGCACCACCCGCGTGAACGGGCCGCGCGGCGCGTAGCGTGCCGGCGCCGACGGTCCGAAGACCGCGACGGTCGGCGTCGCCATGGCCGCCGCCAGGTGCATCGGACCGGTGTCGCCGGTCACGTACAGCGACAGCCGCTCGAAGACCGCCGCAAGGCTCACGAGGTCGAGCGCTCCCGTGAGGTCGATGGTCGGGATCCCGGCCGGAATCGCCGCGCGTGCCCGATCGACGAGCGGCCTGTCGCCCGAATCGCCGGTGAGCACGATCGTCGCGCCCAGCTCGGCGGCCAGCCGCGCGGCGGCCTCGCCGAAGCGCTCGGGGTGCCACTGCTTGATCTCGCGCCCGCCGCTCGTGTGCAGCCCGATGAGCGGCCGGCCTGCGGGTGCCGAGACCAGCGCCGCCGCGGCGGCGTCGCGGGCGGCGTCCGGCAGCACCAGGCGGGCCTCGGCGCCGCTCCGCCGTGCCGGCGCCGGCGCCCCGATGGCCCGTGCGAGCGTCTCGACGAGCGCGTACGTCGTCTCCGCCGTGTGCGCCTCGGGGTCGAACGGCCCCCTGATGGTGAGCAGCGGGCCGCCGCCGGCCTGCGCGAACCCCGCGCGCACGGGCACCCGCGCCAGCCCGAGCAGCATGTTCGACCGGATGTCGCCCTCGAAGTTGATCGCGAGATCGTACTCGCGCCGCCGCCACTCGAGGGCCCGGCCGACGAGCTCGTTCGTCGTCGCGCCGCGCTGGCCGCGGGCGAGCCAGGGCACGTCGAGCGTCTCGACCCGCGTCACGCCGGGCACGAGCCTGGCCAGATCTGCGTTCCAGCTTCCGACGACGAGATCGAGGCTGGCCCGGGGAAGGATGTCCCGCACGGCCGCGATGGCGTCGAGCGTCATCACGAGATCGCCGATGCGCTCGAGGCGCAGCAGCAGCACGCGCTGTGGCGGAAACTTCACCGGGCGCGCCGGCAGGAGCCGGGCGCCGAGCACGGCCGCGCGGAGGCCGAGGTCGGCGAGGCCGACGAGCCGCCGCTCGCGCGGGTCGTAGATATGCAGGTAATCGAACACTCAGGCGACCGTTTCGCTCGCTCGGGACACTATTACCGCACCTCGACGCGGAAGACCATCACGCCGAGGTCGCGCGCGTCGGCGGCGCCGGAGAGCTGCAGCGGGTTCCAGGTGGGGGTGTCGATGCGCAGGCGGCCGGGCGCCTCCGATTCGGCGAGGGCCGCGACGAGGTCGGCGGGCATGGCGAACTCGTGCGTGCTGCGGTTCGGGCCGAGCGTGACGGCGCCGAGGACGCGGCCGTCGATCGACACCGTCACAACGGGGACGGGCGCGTTGGCCGGTCTCGCCCCGCCCGCCATGGTGAGCGCGATCGCGCGCGCCGTTGGCGTGATGCCCGTCACGGCCACATATGAGACGTCGCGCGTCCAGCGGAACGGCGAGCCGTCGGCAAAGCGCTCCTTCGCATGGAAGCGCACCACGTGCAGGTCGTCGCCCTCGCCGAGGCTGAGCCGCAGGGGCGCCACCTCGCCTCCCGTACCGGCCACGAACCGGTAGAGGCCGAAGTCGAACTCCTTCTGCCTCACGCCCCTCGGATACGCGTTCCACCGCGACTCGTACTCCGGCACCTGGAAGCGCTCGCTCGCCACCGGCTCGACGCGCAGCCGCCGCGACAGCAGGTCCGTGCCGCCTCCGCCGAGGAAGAAGACCCGCTCGTAGGTGGCGGCCGCGGTGTCGAGAAAGGCCGCGAACGCCGCGCGATCGGGCGCGGGCGAGGCGAGGACGAGCGCCGGCCTCGCGTAGATGTAGTTGAGCGGCAGGGCGAGCACGTGCGCATCCGACGCGTTCCGCGACTCGACGATGACGAGGTCGCGCTCGGTGAAGCGTCCGGCGAGCCGTTCGAGCCGTGGGATGATGCCGGCGTACTCGACGTGCGCGAACACGGGCGCCGAAGCCTGCCAGAACTGAACCCCGATTGGCGCGACGAGCACGAAGAGCAGCAGCGCCCTCGCTGCCGCGGGAGGCCCGCCCGCCGGTGCGGCCTCCCCGCGCCGCGCGGCCGTCTCGACGACCCACGCGACGCCCGCCACGGCGAGCAGCAGCGCGGCCGGCAGGATGACGGCCAGGAAACGGCGCGCCGCCCAGAAGTGCTCCGGCACGATCCGGATCTTGTAGAAGAAGAAGACCGCGTAGACGGCCACCGTCAGGAACCAGGCGGGCGCGCGCCAGAACGTGCCGCGCACGCGCACGAGGAGCCCCGCCACGGCGAGCGCCACGACCGGCGGCGTCACATACCAGCCGAAGCTCCTGAGCGCCATCGCATCGTGCGCGGCGAGCTTGCCGGCCGGCTCGCGGAAGAACCAGGCGTAGACGGCGAGCAGGGCGAGCACGGCGCCGAGCGCGATCGGCCCCCACCGCACGAGCGGCTCCCGCGCGGCGCGAAGGCCCCACGCGGCCAGCGCGAGCGCGAAGCACCCGAGCACGGCCAGAGCGACGGTCGCCGGATTGAGGTGCGCCGCCCACACGAGCGGGAGCGCGATGTAGGCGCGCATGACGGTGAGCAGGTAGACGGCGGTGACGGCGAGGCCGGCCGCGAGCGTCGCGTAGAAGCGCCAGCCAGGGCCGCGTCCCGTCAGCCACCCGGCCGCGATGCCGGCGCCGGCAGCGCCGAGCGCGAGCACCGTGTCGATGCGCAGCAGGAGCAGCATCGAGAGCAGGAGTCCCGCGACCACCGCGAAGTAGCGATCCTCCTCCGTCGTCGCGCGCGCCAGGGCGAGCAGACCCGCCCAGAGCAGTGTCAGCATCGCGACCTCGGCGTTGGGATACCGGGCAAACCACGCGAGGACGACGTTCACGGCGAGCAGGGCCGCGGCGGCCGCCGCCACTGGACGCCCGAAGAGCCGCGCGCCGACGAAGTAGGTGGCGAGCACGCCGAGGATGGCCCAGGCGCCGACGGTCTGCCGGGCCCCTGAGAGCCCGTTCACGCCGTAGCCGAGGGCCATCGACGCGGGGAAGAGATGCGGGAACTGCGGCACGACGGCCGGCGCGCCGGCCTCGCGCACGAAGAAGCCCATGAACCGCAGGCTGTGGTACTCGGCCTGTCCGTAGGGCGGAAAGAACAGGTCGGCGAGCGCCGCCGGCACCGCGCCCACGACGGGGTCGTCGACGACGAGCGCCCCGCGCTGCGCGATCTGGATGCCCTCGTTGACGTAGACACCGGGATCCTTGCCGCCGACCACGAACTCGGACGCAGGGAAGTAGAGCCAGAGCCCGGCGGCGACGAGGGCGAGCGGCACCGCGTCGGCCGGACGCCAGGGGCGCGCGGCGGCGCCGAGGCGAAGGCGGCCGCGGGCGCCGGCAGCCACGAGCGCGCAGAGCGCGGCGTTCAGCACGAGCAGCCGCTCGAGACGGTACTGGCCGAGCGCGGCGAGCACGAGCACCCCGGCGAGGGAACACGCCAGGCTCGTCACCACCGCCCAGAACAGGCGCTCGCCGGCGTCGAGCCCCGCGCGGCGATCACGCCCGCCCCACGGTGCGCGGAACGCGAGCGCGCCGGGCAGGTACGCGATGAGCAGCAGCGCGAGCGCCCTGACCATTCAGCCTCTCGGATCGGGGGCCACCGCCATCCTCGGCTGGAAGCGCCGGAGCGTCTCGCCGACCAGCGCGGGCACGTCCGCGGCGAGCGAGGGATAGAGGGGCAGCGAGACGAGCTCGCGGCAGATGCGATCGGCCACGGGGCAGGCCGCGGGCGTCTCGGTGGCAAGGGCGGGTTGCCTGGGAATGGGCACCGGATAGTGTATGAGCGTTTCGATGCCGGCGCCGGAGAGGTGCGCCTGCAGGCGCTCGCGTTCGAGCGACAGCACGGGGAACAGATGGTAGACGTGGCCGGCGTCGCACTCCGGCGGCACCGTCAGGGGGCATCCCGCAAGCGCGGCGCGATAGCTCGCGGCGAGCTTCCGCCTCTTGGCCGTCCACGCGGCCAGCAGCGGGAGGCGTTCGCGGAGCACGGCCGCCTGAATCTCGTCGAGCCGCGTGTTCACGCCGAACTCGTCGTGGTGGTAGCGCGTCCGCTGCCCGCCGTTCCGCAGGCGCTTCACGCGATCGGCCAGCGCGCCATCGTCGGTGACGACGGCGCCGCCGTCGCCGAGCGCGCCGAGGTTCTTGGTCGGGTAGAACGAGAAGGCGGCGGCGACACCAAAGGTGCCGACGGGCCGTCCGCCGCACGTCGCGAGGTGCGCCTGGCAGGCGTCCTCGACGAGCGCCAGGCCGTGCCGCTCCGCGATGGCCGACAGGGCCGGCATGTCGGCGGCCTGCCCGTACAGGTGCACGGGGAGGATGGCACGCGTCCTGGGAGTGATCGCGGCCTCGACCGCGGCCGGGTCGAGCGTGAGTCGCGTCCCGTCGAGGTCGGCGAAGACCGGCCGCGCGCCCGCCATCATCACGGCGAGGGCCGAGTAGGCGGCCGACAGGGGGCTGGTGATGACCTCGTCGCCCGCGCCGATGCCGAGGGCGCGGAAGACGAGCGCCAGCGCGTCGGTGCCCGTGCCGACGCCGACGGCGTGGCGAGTGCCGCAGGCCGAGGCCCACTCGTGCTCGAAGGCGTCCACCTCGGGGCCGAGCACGAACCAGCCGCGGTCGATGACGCGCGCGATGGCGCGGTCGATCGCCGCGCGGTCCTCGCGGGGATGCAGGTCGTTGAACGGAATCTTGTGGAGTGTCACTGTGGTGGCGCCGTGGCGGGCGCGGTCTCGTCGAGATATCGCGCGAGGTGCTCGCGGTAGTAGGCGAGCGTGCGGCCGAACCCCTCGCGCAGCCCCACGCGCGGCTGCCAGCCGGTGGCGGCGCGGAACTTCGACGAATCGGAGTAGAAGCTGCCGATGTCGATGGCCTTCTTCTCGGCGGGCCACTCGACGAAGCGGATGCGGCCGCTGCCGGCCATCTCGACGAGCATGGCGACCAGGTCGCGGTGCGAGACCGGTTCGTCGCCGCCGACGTTGAAGACCTCGCCGTTGGTGGCCTCGGACGCGCCGGCGAGGAGGAACGCCTCGGCCGCATCGTCCACGTAGACGAAGTCACGCATCTGCGAGCCGTCGCCGAAGATCTCGACCTCGCGATCCTCGATGACGAGGCGGATGAACCAACCGATGAAGCCCTGGCGGTTGTGGCGCACGAGCTGACGCGGGCCGTAGACGTTCGTCAGGCGCAGCGAGCACCCGCGCACGCCGAACACGTTGTTGTAGACGAGGTGATAGTACTCGCCGGCCACCTTGTTGATGCCGTTCACGTCGGTCGGCCGCACGAGGTGCCGCTCGTCGACGGGGAGGTAGTCGGGCTTGCCGTACACCTGCCGCGTGCCCGCGTAGACGACCTTCGCGCGCGCGTTGAACCGCCGGCACGCCTCGAGGATCGTGAGCTGGCTGCGGCAGTTGATCTCGAGGTCGGTGAAGGGGTCGCGCATCGAGTCGATGTGGCTCACCTGGCCCGCGAGGCTGAAGACGACCTCGCGGTCGCGCACGAGGTAGTCCATCGTGCTCTGCTGGCGGACGTCGGCGATGTTGACGCGGACGCGGTCCTCGATGCCCGCGATGTTGAAGAGGTGGCCGCCGTAGTCGGGGATGAGCGAGTCGACGAGGAGGACGTCGGCGCCGAGGTCCACGAGGCGCCGGGCGAGGTTGCTGCCGATGAAACCGAGACCGCCCGTGACCATCACGCGGCGCCCCCGGTAGAACGCGGCGAGGTCCGTCATGACGCCGGCGGCTCCCCGCGGCGTGCCCCCGCCCCCACCGGCTGCTCCTCGTGCGGGGGGGCGGCCGCGCGTCCGGCCGCGCCCGGCACGATCTCGGCCGAAGGCGGCGCAGCGGCCCGCCCCGGCGCGGCGTCCGTCCGCCGCCGCACCACCAGCTCCATCCAGAGGCTCAGGACGTCCAGGCCGGTCTTGACGATGCGCCGGACGTTGAAGAACTGCGATTTCCCGTACGCCCGGTGGAAATGGTGGACCGGCACCTCCGCGAGGCGGAAGCCGCCGTCGTGGATCTTCTTCATCAGCTCGAGGCAGATGACGCCGCTCGACTTGGTGAGCACGATCCGGTCGAAGATCGACCGCCGCATCAGCCGGAAGTCGCAGTCCACGTCGCGCATCTTCAGCCCGAAGAGCGTCTTCACCGTGTGGTGATACAGCCGGCCGATCACGATGCGGTGCAGCGGGTCGGATCGGCTGATCTTGTAACCGTTGACGATGTCGACGTCGTCGTCCATGCGCTCCCAGAGGAGCGCCATCTCCGTCGGGTCGTACTGCGCGTCGCCGTCGGTGTAGAAGATGAACTCCTTCGAGGCCCGCTCGAAGCCGCTGCGCAGCGCGCCGCCGTAGCCCCGGTTCACCCGATGGTGCACGATCTTCACCTCGGGGTAGACGCGCGCCAGCTCGTCGAGCAGCTGCGGCGTCTGGTCGCGGCTGCCGTCGTTGATGACGATGACCTCGTGATCGGGCGTGAGCGTGCGCGCGGTCAGCAGGGCGCTCACCACCATGCTGGCGATGGTCCCGCTGTCGTTGTAGGCGGGAAAGAACACGGTGAGGCCGGGCGGCCGGGGGGAGCCTTTCGGCGGCATGGCAAACACCGAAGCGTACTATACGGCCTTGTGCCGGGCAAGGAACGCCGCCTCGTACGCGGCTTCCATCCGCTCGGCGACGCGGGCCCACGAATAGCGCGCGGCGACCTCCGCCCGCGCCGCCTCGCCCAGACGCCGCCCGAGCGCGGGATCGCCCGCCAGCCGCGCCAGTGCCGCGGCGAGCGCCTCGGGGTCGCGTTCAGGCACGGTCAGCGCCGTCTCGTCCGGCCGCACCACCGCCCCGATGCCGCCGGCGACCGTCGTCACGAGCGGCGTGGCCGAGGCCAGCGCCTCCATCACCACGTTCGGCAGGCCGTCCACGTTTCCCGCATCGTCGCGCACCGAGGGCACCACCGCGATGTCGGCCGCCGCCAGGTGGTCGGCGACCGAGTCCTGCGACAGCAGGCCGGGGAAGACGACGCGTTCCGCCACGCCGCGATCGGCGGCGCGTGCCGCCAGTTCGGCGCCGAGATCGCCGTCGCCGCCGATCACGACGGCGAGGGCGGGCAGGTGCGCGAGCCGGGCGGCCGCGTCGATCAGGTACTCGAAGCCCTTCTTGCGCACGAAGCGGCCGGCCGTGAAGACCATCACCGCGTCGTCGGCGAGGCCGAGCGCCGCGCGCACCCGGCGGCGCCGCTCGGGGTCGGGCCCGAAGCGCTCGATGTCGACGCCGTAGGGCACGACCTCGCTGGCCGCGGCCGAGGCGCCCAGCGCGATCGCACGATCGCGGAGGTCGCCGCTGCACGCCGTCACCCAGCCGGCGCGCGCGAAGACACGCCGGGCCACGGCGCGGGCGGGCGCGAGACGTTCGGCGACGAACACGTCGGAGCCGTGGAGGCTGACGACGAGCGGGCGGCCGGGCGCGGCCGCGGCGGCCATCGCGCCGCCGGGGATCACCCAGTGTCCGTGCATCACGGTGGCGTCGACGGCGCGCGCCACGTGGCGGGCCATCCGCCAGCCGGACGCGAGCGCGAGCGGCGCGGCGGCGTAGGCGGCGCCGCGCAGCGACACGTCGGCGCGCAGGGCGCCCGCGTACCCGAAGACGTTCAGCGCGGGATGCGGCGCGTACTTGAAGAAGTGAAAGGTCACGCCGCCCTCGCGCGCCGGCCGCGCGACGAGCGGGTGCCACGGCGCCACGAGGTGTACCTCGTGCCCGCGCGCGGCCACGCCGTGGGCGATGGGCGCCATGAAGCTGCCGACGTTGTCGCCGGGGAAGCGCGGGTAGCTCGTGGCGACCATGACGACGCGGTGCCGGCGGCTCACGGCGTCCTCCGCCCGCGGAGCGCCGAGCGCAGCACGATGCGCCACGGTGTGAGCGCCGATTCGACGACGATGCCCGTCGAGAGCTTCGACTGCCCGGCCCGGCGCTCGACGAACACGATGGGCACTTCGCCAATCCGGCAGCCGGCGCGATGGGCCTCGTACAGCACTTCGACCAGGAAAGCGTAGCCCTCCGACACGATGCCGTCGAAGCGCACGCGGTGGAGCGCCTCGCGCCGCCAGCACCGGAATCCGCTCGTGCAGTCGCGCACGGGCAAGCGGGTCACGGCGTGGATGTAGCGGTTGGCGAACGTGCTCAGCACCAGCCGGTGAAGCGGCCAGTTCACGACGCTCACGCCCTGCAGGTAGCGCGAGCCGATCACGAGGTCGTGACCGGCGGCGGCCGCCGCGACGAGCGCGGGAAGCGCCGCCGGATCGTGCGACAGGTCGGCGTCCATCTGGCAGACGTAGTCGGCGTGGCCCCGCGCGGCACGCTGCAGCCCCTCGATGTACGACCGCCCGAGCCCGCGCCGCCCGGTGCGGTGCAGGACCTCGACGCGTCCCGGGTGCGCGAGGGCCAGCGCGTCGGCGACCTCGCCCGTGCCGTCCGGCGAGCCATCGTCGATGACCATCACGCGGTAGCCGTCGAGCGCCATGATGGCCCCGACGAGCACCGGCAGGTTCTCGCGCTCGTTGTACGTGGGGACGAGCACGAGCACGCTCACGGCGCCACCTCGCGCGGACGCCCGAGCCAGACCGACGCGAACACGGCGAGGGCGGGATCCACGATCGGGATGCGGAACCGCTCCTGCGGCAGGAAGAGGATGGACGCGGCGATGGTGGACGCGACGAGCAGCAGCAGCGTCACCGGCGGCGCCGCCGACGCGAGCGCGCGCCGGGCGCCGGCCACGGCCAGGGGCAGCAGCAGCAGGTACGGCACGACCGACGCCGCGAGGTAGAGCGGCGAGTGCAGGCGGTACGAGGGGCCGATCGGCACGACCGTGAAGAACGCCTTGCGCGCGAGGAGCCAGAGCCACGCCACCGGCTCGGCGCGAATCCAGGCGAAGGCCTCGCGGTAGTAGACCTGTTCGAGCGCCTCGGGCGACAGACCCGGATGCCGTGCCCTCAAGGCGAGGTTGGCTTCCTTGATGGCCGGATTGGCCGCCATGTCGCCTTCGCCGATCGCAAGCGGGTGGTTGCCCGTCCAGAACGTCACGCCGCCCTCCGACGCGATGATGACGGGCCGCTCGTAGACCGACAGGTTGCGCAGCGTCCACGGGGCGATGGCCGCGGCGGTGGCGGCAACGAAGAGGGCGGCGCCCAGCCAGCGGCGGCGCCAGAGCAGCCAGCCCGCGACGAGCGGGACGGCGAACACCGTGGACGGGCGCACGAGCGCCGCCACGCCGCACAGGAGGCCGCCTGCCGCCAGGCGCAGGGTGTCGTGCGCGGCAGGCTGGCGTCCCCGCGCGACGGCTCCGGTGCTCGCCCCGCCGCCCGCGCGATGCCGCCGGTCGAGCGCGCCGCCGAGCACCAGGGCGAGCGAGAGGACGATGGGCACATACAGCGCCTCGCTCAGCGCGTAGGCCGCAATCCAGGTGAGCGCGGGGTGCAGGGCCACGACCCAGGCCGCGATGGCTCCGGCGCGATGGCCGCCGGCCCGCCGTGCGAGCGCGGCGCCGAGCGGCACGGCGAGCACCGCGACCAGGCACTGCGCGATCTTGATGGCGGCGGGCACGTCCGGCGGATACCGCCCCTCGCGCAACTCCGGACTGAACCGGGTGAGGGGCGCGAGGAAGGCGGGGTAGAGCGGCGCCCGGCCGAACGTGTCGGCGCGTTCGTGGCGCGGTTCCGCCGGCAGGTCGGACTCGAAGCCGCGGCCCTGCGCGAGGTTGGCCCCGAGCGCCAGGTACTCGCGCTCGTCGTGCGTGAGCGGCTTTCCCTGCCAGTAGCCGAGCGCGAAGGCGAGCCGCAGCACCAGGCCGACGGCCACCGCCGCCATGACGGCCCGCCGCGCCGCCCGCGCCGCGTCGCCGCTGCTGCTGCTGCGCGTGCTCACCTCACCGGCGCCCTTCCGCCCTCAGGGCGGAGATCTGCTCGGATACGAGCCCGACGAGGAAGACCACGACCGAGAACATGAGCAGCAGCACCGCGCCGTTGGGGATCTTCCGCGTGACGGCCACGCCCCAGAGGCCGTACCCCGTGCCGAGCAGGAACGCCGCGACGGCAATCGGCAGGAAGATGCGCAGCGGGCTGAAGATGGTGATCACCCGCAGCAGGATGAGAAAGAACTTGACCCCGTCGCGCGCCAGCCGGATCTTCGACCGGCCCACACGGCGCCCCGCCTCGATCGGCTCGAACATCACGTTGTGGCCGGCCTTGATGAAGGCGAGCGTCAGCGTGGTGGGCGACGAGAAGCCGTTGGGCAGCAGGTGGAGGAACTCGGCGGCGTACTCGCGCCGCATGCCGCGGAAGCCCGACGTCAGATCGGGAATGGGCCGGCTCGTGAGGTAGCTCGCCAGCCCGTTCAGCAGGGTGTTGCCGACGCGCCGCGCCAGCGTCGCCTGCGACTGCCCCGACCGCGCGCCGACGACGAGATCGTAGTCGCCGAGCGGCGCGATCACCCGCGCGATGTCGGCTGGCGCGTGCTGCCCGTCGCCGTCCATGATGACGACGAACTCCCCCGTGGCGTACCGGAGCCCGGTCTTGACCGAGGCGCCGTTGCCCTTGTTGTACGGATGGCGCAAGACGATCGCGCCCGCCGCCCGCGCCTCGGCCGCCGTCGCATCGCTCGATCCGTCGTCGATGACGACGATCTCGTGCCACGGGCCGTGCGCGGCCACGGCCCGCACCACCTCGCCGATGACCTCGCCCTCGTTGAAGGCGGGAATGAGAATGGAGACCGCCCGCGGCTCGGCCACGTCACTCGCTCCAGGGCTCGCCGGTGCGCGGCTCGCCGGTTTCGAGCTTCCGCACGCGGTACACGAGTTCCTCGATGAGCTTCCGGCTGCCGGCGATGAGATCGGCCACGAGCCCGATCAGGATGATCTGGAAGCCCACGATCATCAGCACCGCCGACAGGATGAGCGACTGGAGGTGCCCGTAGCCGGTGCCGTTGATGTAGAAGTACAGGAAGCGCAGCGAGACCAGAAAGCCGGCGGCGAAGATGAGCCCGCCGATGTACGAGAACACCTTCAGCGGCTCGTGCGAGGCGTAGATCCGCACGATGATCGCCGTCGACTTCTTGATGTAGCCCGGGATGCTGTCGAAGAGCCGCGACTCCCGCGTCCGCGGGTTGGTGCGCACCTCGACGTGGGCCACGGCCATCCGCCGCTTGCCGGCCTGGATGATCGACTCGAGCGTGTAGGAGAACTCCGAGACGATCGTCATCCGGAGCGCCGCCTCGCGCGTGTAGGCACGGAAGCCGCTGGTCGTGTCGGGCACCTGCGTGCCCGAGACCTGCCGCACCACCCACGACCCGAGCCGCTGGAGCGACTTCTTGGTCGGCGACATCTCCGAGACGTCGCGGATGTTGCGGTCGCCGATGCAGATGTCGGCGCGCCCGGCGAGCAGCGGCTCGAGCAGTCGCGGGATGTCCGCCCCCCAATACTGATTGTCGGCATCCGTGTTGACGATGTAGTCCGCGCCCAGCTTCAGCGCCATGTCGACGCCGGCGGTGAAGGCGGCGGCCAGCCCCTTGTTGCGCCGGAACCGCACGATGTGGTGCACCCCGTGCGCGCGCGCCACCTCCGAGGTCCTGTCGGTGGACCCGTCGTCGATGACCAGCGTCTCGATGACGTCGATGCCCGGGATGCTCCGCGGCAGATCGGCGAGCGTGGCCGGCAGCGTTTCGGCCTCGTTGAGGCACGGGATCTGGATGATCAGCTTCGTCACGCCGTCCCCGCCAGTTTCTCGACCACGCCGTCCCACGTAATGCCCTGCGCCCGCGCGCGTCCCGCCTCGCCGAGCGCCGCGGCCGCGCGGCGGTTCGCCCCGAGACGGTTGATCGCGTCGGCGAGCGCCTCGGGCTGCGGCTCCGTCACCGCCCCGTTCTCGCCGTCGACGACGAACTCGAGCGGTCCGCCGGCGTCGGTCGTCGTCACGACGGGCTTGCCGGCCAGGAAGGCCTCGAGCGTCACGTAACCGAGGTCCTCGTCGAACGGGGTGTAGACGACGGCGAGCGCGCCGGCATAGAGCTCGAGCACGCGGTCATCGTCGACGCTGCCCAGGAACTCGACGCGGTCGGCCACCCCCAGCTCTCCGGCGAGCGCTTCCATGGCCTGGCGCTGCGTCCCGTCACCGACGACGACCAGACGCGTCGGCGGATCGACGAGCGGCATCGCCCGCACGGCCAGGTCGACGCGCTTGACGCTCTCGATGCGCGCCACCGTGAACACGTAGTCGCCGGACGGACCCGGATGGAGCCGCGGCGCGAGCCGTGGGGGATGATACAGCGGTTCGGCGTCGAGCCCGTTGAACCGACGGAGCCGCTCCGAGATGTTCCGCGAGATCGCGAAGCGGCGCCGGCACTCCCCGAGCATCTCGCGATCCAGCTCCATCAGCCGCTGCCGCAGGCCCACGTCCTCCTCGACGTGCGCGAAGTCGCTGAACGGCGTGTCGCACAGCTCGTAGGCCGCGCGGTACTGGTGCATCAGCCACGCCACCTTGTGGGGATGCCGCACGAAATAGGTCGGGAACTTGGTGGCGACGACGAGGTCGATGGGACGGCCGCTGCTCTCGCTCAGGTCGAGCAGCCGCCAGGCCGCCGCGTGCGCCAGGATCTCGTCCTTCGGATACCACTTGAAGGGGACGCTCACGAGCTCCGTGTCGTAGCCGTGTTCGCGAAACGCGCGCACCGCTTCGCGCACCATGAACTCGGCGCCGCCGCGCACGAACGGCACCTGGGCTTCGCAGACGAGCACCGTTCTGATCGACATCGTGAGGGTCGGCCGGTTCCTGACGTGATCCGGCGCCTGGCCTTAGGTGGCGAACCGGAAGTTAATGATGTCGCCGTCGGCGACGATGTACTCCTTGCCCTCGAGCCGGACCTCGCCGTGCTCGCGGCAGTGC
Source organism: Vicinamibacteraceae bacterium (assembly GCA_023384595.1). Classification (GTDB taxonomy): domain Bacteria; phylum Acidobacteriota; class Vicinamibacteria; order Vicinamibacterales; family JAFNAJ01; genus JAHDVQ01. The sequence continues at coordinate 19,308 of JAHDVQ010000017.1, forward strand.
GCCATCGACCCGCGGGCCACCAGGCGATCGTAGGCGACGACCTCGGCCCTGATGAAGCCCCGCTGGATGTCGCTGTGGATCTCGCCCGCCGCATCCTGCGCCGGCGTGCCGTGCGGGATCGACCACGCCCGGCACTCGTCCTCGCCCACGGTGAAGAACGACATGTACCCGAGCAGGTCGTAGCTCGCCCGGATGACCCGATCGAGGCCCGATTCGGCAAGCCCGAGGTCGGCCATGAAGACCGCGGCGTCTGCGGGCTCGAGCTCCGAGATCTCGAGCTCGATCTTGGCGCACAGCGGCACCGCCTTCGCGCCGGCGCGCGCGAGGAACTCGCCGAGGCCCGCCGCCTCGACGGCGCCGTCGAGCGAACCCATCTCGCCTTCATCGACGTTCAGCACCACCAGCAGCGGCTTGGCCGAGAGGAACTGGAACCCCCGCAGCCGCTTGCGATCGTCAGCGGCAAGGTCCACGAGACGCAGCGGCCGCCCGTCCTCGAGCGCCGCCTTCGCCTGGACGAGCAGCTGGTGCTCACGCCGCAGTTCGTCGGTGGCCGCCTTCTTCAGGTCCTTCTCGAGCCGCTCCAGCCGCTTCTCGACGACGACGAGGTCGGCCAGCAGCAGCTCCTCCTCCATCGTCTGGGCGTCGCGGGCCGGATCGATGGGGCCCTGCGCGTGCGGCACGCTCTCGTCGCGAAAGGCCCGCACCACGTGCAGCAGCGCGTCGGCGTTGCGGAACGGGGCGACGTCGAGCAGGTCCTTCGCCCCGCCGCCGTGCCCGCCCGCGAGATCGACGAACTCCACGGTGGCCGGCGCCCGCTTGCGCGGGTTGTACATGGCGGTGAGGCGATCGAGGCGCTCGTCGGGCACCCGCGAGATCCCGACGTTGGCTTCGAGCTTTCCCTGGTGCCCGGGCCGCGCGCCTTCGCGCGCGCTCGTCATGAGGCGGAACAGGGTCGTCTTTCCGGTCGAGGGGTAGCCGATGAGGCCTGCGCGCAGCATGGCAGAACTCGGAATCGTAGCACGGGCGGCAGCCCGCGAGCGGATCGCGAAACCTAAAGCCAAGCGGATCGCGAGCCCTAACGCCAAGTCGAGGGAATCGCCTTCCGGCGGCCCTTTTGTTCACGCGCCGGACGACTATCGCGTCCAGGCGGTCGCCGGCCCGGCCCTTCCAGACTCCTGCCCGCGATGGCGGGATGCGGCAAGATGCGGCAACGCGAGGCAACCGCCCAGGCCACGGGCAGCCCGCGTGGCGAATTCCGGCCGGAAAACGCGCAGCGCCTTGTCGTGGACGCCTGACGCGCCCCGTGGGCCCTCCCGGCGGGAGGCCAGCTTGCACCCGGCATCGGCACCACGCCCACGAGGGGTGTGGCGAGTCGGGAGGCAATCATGATTCGTGCAGTCAAACCCGTAGTGATGACGGCCTGCCTGCTGCTGGCGGCAAGCGCCATGGGCGCGCCCATCCAGGGGGTCTCGGTCGCGTCGGTGAGCTCCGAGTTCACGGCATTCGGATGGGATCTTGGCGCGGTCCACACGGTGGACGGCAGCGGATTGAGCGGCGGTACGCACGCGCAACTGGTCTATCCCGGCGGCACCTCATGGCAGACGATCTCGCAGACCGGCACCGGCGAGATCGTCTTCGACCTTGGCACCACCTACGACCTCGGCACCGTCCATGTGTGGAACCTGAACTTCTATGCGCCCTACAACGGCCGGGGCGCCAGGGACGTCAGGATCTCGACCTCGCTCGACCTCCTGGACTGGAATCTGGAGGGGACCGTGCAGTTCGCGATGGCCACAGGACTCGATGGCGATCCGGGGTTCGACCTGGACGCGACGGCCTGGTCGCTTGCGCGCTACGTCCGCTTCGAGATCCTCAGCAACTTCGGTTCCGACGACAACGCCGGCCACGTGGGCCTGTCCGAGGTGCAGTTCTTCAGGGCCGACACCGGAGACGACCCGTCGGTGCCCGAACCCTGGACCGTATCGCTCCTCGGGATGGGTCTCCTCGGGCTCTGCCGGCTGCGACGACGCGGGCGCTGAGCTGGTTGGCCCCTCACTCGCAGCCCTGCCAGTACGCGTCCCAGCGGGCCTCGTTCCCGTCTGGTGACCACGCGAGCGGGACGGTCCGCCCGAGGCAATCGAGCTGCGAGGGATGGAACCGGCGCGAGACGAGACCCTCGCGTTCGAGCCGGCCGTGGACGGCCGCGTAGTTGTCGGAGACGCGCACGTCGACGAGGTCGAGCGAGAGGTCGAAGGTGTGGAACACCGCGACCTCTGCGCAGTTGGTGCGCACCTGGACCTTGCGCTCCGCGACGAGCAACTCGGCGACAATCGGCACCAGGCCGAGCGCGCCGCAGACGTCGGGTCTGGGCAGCAGGACGGCGCGTCTCTCCCGGCCGCCTGTGAAGTCCGACATGCCGTCACCTGGTGCGCGGCGCGCGCCGGGCGGCAGGTCGAGCACCGTCAGCACGCCGCGACCGAGTCCGAGGCCGGGGTTGCTGACGCCCGCCAGCAGCAGGTCTCCAGCGCCATCTCCGTCGAGATCGTGCTGAAGGGCACCGTACACCGCGCCCGGGTGCCAGTACTCCTCCACCAGCCGGCCCGTTCCGGGTTCGAGCAGCGCGACCTGCGAGGGGAACCAGTGACTGTGCCAGGCCACGGCGAGGACCAGCCGACGGCCTCGCACGTGGAGCGGTCGCACGATCCTCCCCGAGAAGTTCGCGCTGAACTCACGGTGCCGCCACGTGAACGCGCGGCCGTACGTGAAGCGCCACCGTTCACGACCATCGGCCTCGAAACAGACCAGTGAGCCGGTCGCCGCTCCGCCCCTGTCGGCGGGGACGTTCACCAGCACCTCGACGCTGCCGTCGCCGTCGGCGTCGAACACCGCCGCATTGTCGAGCCGCACGCCGGGCAGTTCCCACTGGGGCACGTAGGCCAGGCCCGGCAACACGCGCTCCCAGAGCGCCTGGCCCGAGACGTTTCGAACGACCACCCGCTCGCCGTCAACCAGGGCCGCATGCGGCAACGCCGCGGGTTCCCCGAGGGCGATGAAGTAGGTCGCGGCGGCCACGACGACGGCCGTCGAGAGCAGGACCGCGGCCCACACGCGCCCTTTGCGGGCTCCCGGAAGTGGAACGTCAGGCTCCAGTGGCGTGGGTGAGGCGCCGGCCCGCCTGCGCTCTCCCGCCGACGCGCCGCCATTTCGCAGCCAGCGCTCGAGTTCCGCGGCGTCGGCGACAGGATGGGACTTCAGGTCGACAGGCAGTTGGCGGATGGGGATGTCGGTGCGCTTGTGCCAGCGCTGGACCGTGCGGACGTCCACTTCGAGGAACGCGGCAATGGCCTTCCACCCGCGCAGCACGCCGCGATCGAGTTGCGGAGGGGGTGCTGGCGGCTTCGGAGTCCCCTCGGACACGCTCCCCTGTATACCACAGTGCCGTTGAGCTGGCGCTTCGTGGAGCGATGCAGTCCGACTCTCAGGCATTTCCCCTAACGTCTCGGCCAGCGAAGATAATGCGTAAGTTCAATAAACGTAACAAGTTCGCAGCACTAATGTGTTGACAGGGTTCGTGCCGAAACCTACTATCGGGTGGTCCAAAGTGGACCGAAGTGGAGCGACCGCGTGCTGCTGGGGAGTCACCAAGCACGAATCGATGACAAGGGCCGGCTCAAGCTGCCGAGCCAGTTCCGGAACCTCATCGAGGGCCAGTACGGGCGGGATCTGTTCGTCACGAGCACCCACCCCCAGGGCGAGTACATCCGGCTGTACCCGATGAAGGTCTGGAACGAGCTGGGCGCGAAGCTCACGGCCATGCCATCGACCGAGCGCGCCAGGCTGCGGTTCCTCCAGACGGTGGGCTATTTCGGACAGGTGGCCGAGCTCGACAACCAGGGACGCGTGCTCGTGCATCCCCGGCTGCGGGCATCGGCGGCGATGGAGGGCGAAGTCGAGGTGCTTGGACAGATCACGTACCTCGACGTGTGGAACGCGGCGCGGTTCGAGGCGCACCGGCAGAGCGACCCGCTCACCGACGTCGACCTCGACGTGCTGGCACGGTACGGCATCTAGCGGGGGCGAGGCGTGCACGAGCCGGTCCTGGTTGCGGAGGTCGTCGAGGCCCTGCGGCCCCAGCGCGGTGGCACGTTCGTCGACTGCACGGTGGGGCTCGGCGGACACGCGCGGGCGCTGCTCGACGCAGGCGCCACGACGCTCGTCGGGCTCGACCGCGATGCCGAGGCGCTGGCGCTGGCGGGCGCGGTGCTCGCGCCGTTCGGCCCGCGGGTGACGCTGGTCCACGCCGACTATCGCGACCTCGAGGCGGAGCTCGATCGCCTCGGCGTCGGCGAGGTCGACGGCATCGTCGCCGACCTCGGCGTCTCGTCGATGCAGCTCGACGCCGAGGGCCGGGGCTTCAGCTTCCGCCGCGACGAGCCGCTCGACATGCGCATGGATCGCAGTCGTGGCGTGACGGCGGCGGAGTGGATTGCGGCGACAGACGAACGTGCGATGGCCGACGCCATCTTCGCCTACGGCGAGGAGCGGTTTGCGCGGCGCATCGCGCGGCGCATCGCGCGGGCGCGCGACGAGGCGCCGATTGCGACGACGGGGCAGCTGGCGGCGGTGGTGCGGCAGGCGGTGCCCACGCGCGGCTACCAGCGCATCGACCCGGCGACGCGCACGTTCCAGGCGATCCGGATCGCGGTCAACCGCGAGCTCGATCGCCTCGACGCGTTTCTCGAGGCGGCGGCGGGACGGCTGGCCGTGGGCGCACGGCTCGCGATCATCTCGTTCCACTCGCTCGAGGATCGCGTCGTGAAGCACACCTTCCGCGCGATGGTCGCGGCGGGCCGGCTGGCGCTGGGGCTCGTCACGAGGCGGCCCGTCGTGCCGGGCGACGAGGAAGTCGGGCGCAACCCGAGGGCGCGCAGCGCGAAGCTGCGGGTGATGGAGAGGCTGGCATGAGCGAACTCGACTTCGAATACGCGGTTCGCAAGGACGTGCGCAACAACCCCATCGTCCGCGAGGTGGACCGGGACAGGCACCGCACGATCGTGCGCTATACGCTGCTCGGCTTCGTGCTGCTCGCGACGCTGGTCTGGAGCGCGACCCAGCCCCTCGAGGTGGTGCGCGTGGGCTACGAACTGGAGCGGATGCGCGGCGAGAAGGCCGAGCTCGAACGCCTCAACCGCCATCTGCGGCTCGAGCAGGCGACGCTCGCGGCGCCGCAGCGCCTGCAGGATCTCGCGGTGCGCGAACTGGGACTGGTCGTGCCCACCCCGGAGGATCTCGTCGTCATCGAGCGGGTGACGCCGCCCGAGCCCCCATCCTCGTCGCTGATGGCGTCACGGTAGGAGCGCGGCATGGACTCTCCACTCGCGCCCGGCGGCCCCGAGCCGTTCGCCGCGTCGCTCAACAATCCCGGCCTCGTGCGCGATGCCCAGCAGCGTGCGGCCGCCCCCGCGCCGCTCGACTGGCGTCGGCTCGTGCGACGGCGGGCGCTCGTGCTCGGCGTGCTGCTGCTCCTGTGGGGCGCCGGCATCCAGGCGCGCCTCGTCTACCTGCAGGTGGTCGATCACGATCAGTACGTCCAGCTGGCCGAGCGGCAGCACACGAGGACGATCAAGATCGCCGGCAAGCGCGGCGCGCTCCTCGACCGGCACGGCCGCCTGCTCGCCTACAGCGTGGACGGCGACGCGGTTTTCGCCGAGCCGCCGCGCATCACCGACCGCGACGCCGTGGCGCGGCGGGTGTGCGAGGCCATCGAAGGCTGCGGTCCCGAGGAGCGCGGCGAGATCCGCGCACGGCTCGGACAGCGCCGGGCCTTCGTCTACCTGGCGCGGCGCATCTCGCCGGTCGACGCCGAGCGCGTGCGCGCCCTCGACATCCGCGGGATCGGCATCCGCCGCGAGGACCGTCGCTACTACCCGAACCGCGAGCTCGCGGCGCACCTGCTCGGGTTCGTGGGCATCGACAACGAGGGGCAGGCGGGCATCGAGCTGGCCTTCGACGAGCGCATTGCCGGGCGGCCGGGGATGGTCCTGCTGCAGACCGACGCCAGGCAGAACGCGTTCGAGCGCGTGCAGCGGCCGCCCACCGAGGGCGCGTCGCTCGAGCTCACCATCGACCAGTACCTGCAGTTCGTCGCCGAGCGCGAGCTGGCCGCCGGCGTCAAGGAGTTCGGGGCGAAGGCCGGCACCATCGTCATCATGGACCCGCGCGACGGCGACATCCTCGCGCTGGCGAACTACCCCACCTTCAACCCCAACGCGATCAGGCGGGGCACCGAGCAGATCCGCCGGAACCGCGCGGTCGAGGACGTGTACGAGCCGGGATCGACCTTCAAGATCGTCACGGCGGCGGCGGCCCTCGAGGAACGGCTCGTGCGCCCCACCGACGTCTTCGACGTGAGCAGCGGCAGCATCCGCTTCGGCGCGCGCGTCATCTCGGACGTCCACCGCTACGGCGCGCTCTCGTTCCACGATCTCATCGTCAAGTCGAGCAACGTCGGCGCCATCAAGGTAGGGCAGCGCATCGGGCCGCACCGCCTGGTCGACTACGTGACGCGCTTCGGCTTCGGCGCGCGCGCGCTCGGCGACCTGCGCCACGAGACGCGCGGCATCGTGTGGCGCCCCGAGAAACTCAACGACAGCGCGCTCGCGTCGGTCTCGATGGGCTACCAGGTCGCCGTCACGCCGGTGCAGATGGCGGCGGCGGCGAGCGCGGTCGCCAACGGCGGCGAGCTGGTCCGCCCCCGCGTGGTGCGCGCCGTCATCGAGGACGGCGTGCGTGTCGAGACGCCGCGCCGCCTCGAGCGGCGGGTCATCAGCCCGGCGACCGCCGCCACGCTGACCACCATCATGGAGGACGTCGTCGAGATCGGGACGGCGAAGGCCGCGCGCATCGACGGCTACACCATCGCCGGCAAGACCGGCACGGCGGCGAAGATCGAGAACGGCCGCTACTCGAAGGCGAACTACAACGCGTCGTTCGTCGGGTTCCTGCCATCGCGCGAGCCCGCCGTCACCGTGCTCGTCGTCATCGACTCGCCGCGCGGGCGCGGCTACTACGGCGGCGCGGTCGCCGCCCCGGTCTTCAGACGCGTCGCGGAAGCGACGCTCCAGTACCTCGGCATCCCGCCGGCCGACGACGAGCGCGCGCGCGTGCTGCTGGCGCGCCGCGTGGCGGCCGAGGGGCCGATCGTGAGCCCGGCGTCCATGCGCGAGCCGCTGACCGCCAGCCTCGACGCCACGCCCGACCTCGATGCCGGCGACGGCATGCCGGACGTGCGCGGCTGGTCGGCCCGCGACGCCGTGCGCGCGCTCGCGCGGCTCGGCGTGACGGCGCGTGCGCGCGGCGACGGTGTGGTCGCCGCGCAGTCGCTGGCGCCAGGCGCTCCGCTGGATCCCGGGGCGACCTGCGTGCTCACGCTCGTGCGCCGCCCGGCGGCCGCCGTCGCGGCGGCCGCGGCCGTCCCACTCGCCGGATCTGCTCCGCCCCAGGTGCGGCCCGACCCATGACGCTCGGCGAGCTCCTCGATCGGGTCGCGGCGCGTGTGCCGCTCGAGCGTCAGGGCGCGGGTTGGGACGCCGCCGCCGCCGCCCCCGTGCACGCGCTCGTGTACGACTCGCGCCAGGCGGCCGCGGGGTCGGTGTTCTTCGCCCTGCGGGGGGTGCACGCCGACGGCCGCGCGTTCGCCCCGCAAGCCGTCGCCCAGGGCGCCATGGCCGTGCTCGCCGAGGGCGCGCCGCCGGGTGGCTGGAGCGGGCCCTGGGTGTCGGCGCCCGACGCGCGCCGGGCGCTCGCCTGGGCCGCCGCGGAGTTCTACCGCCATCCGAGCGAGTCGCTCGCGCTCATCGGCATCACCGGCACCAACGGCAAGACCACGACGACCTACCTGGCGCAGTCCATGCTCGACGCGGCCGGCCTGCGTGCGGCGCGCCTCGGCACCATCTCGTACCGCGTGCGCGGCGTCGATCGCGACGCGGCGCGCACGACGCCCGAAGCGGCCGACCTGCAGCGCCTGCTTCGCGACGCGGTCGACGGCGGCGACCAGACCTGCGCCATGGAGGTCTCGAGCCACGCGCTCGCGCTGCACCGCGTCGAGGGCCTCCGGTTCGCCGCCGCGGTCTTCACCAACCTGACGCGCGATCACCTCGACTTCCACGGCGGGATGGAGGAGTACTTCCGCGCCAAGCGGCGGCTCTTCGAGATGCTGCCCGGCGGCGCGCCCGCCATCGTGAACATCGACGATCCCTACGGCCTCCGCCTGAAGCAGGACTTCCCGCACGCCGTCACGTACGCGCTCGATCGGCGCGCCGACGTGCACCCCGACGCGTTCTCGGCCTCGCTCGACGGCCTCGCCTTCGACGTGCTGACGCCGCGCGGCCGGGTGCGGGTGAGGTCGCGCCTCGTCGGCCGGCCCAACGCCTACAACGTGGTCGCGGCGATTGCCGTCATGACCACGCTGGACGTCCCGATCGCCGCAATGGAGGAGGGCATCTCGCGCCTCTCGCACGTCCCGGGGCGCTTCCAGACGGTGAGCGGCCCGGGCGACGACATCGAGGTCGTCGTCGACTACGCCCACACCGACGATGCGCTGCGCAACCTGCTCGAGACGACGCGCGCGCTCGTCAAGGGACGCATCATCACGGTGTTCGGCTGCGGCGGCGATCGCGATCGCACGAAGCGGCCGCTCATGGGCGCCGTCGCCGCCCGGCTGAGCGACCTCGTCGTCATCACCTCCGACAACCCGAGGTCCGAGACGCCCGAGGACATCATCGAGGAGATCAAGCGCGGCATCGTGCCCCCCGAACGGCCCGCGACGCGCGCCGGCCAGGTGATCGCGCCCGTGCGCACGGTGCCGTGGCTCGCGATCGTGGATCGCGAGGCCGCGATCCGGCGCGCCGTCGGGGAGGCGCTCCCCGGCGACATCGTCGTCGTGGCCGGCAAGGGACACGAGCAGTACCAGGAGATCGGCGGACGCACGCTGCCCTTCGACGACGTGGCCGTCGCGCGCGCGGCGCTGGCCCAACGGCGCGAGCGGCGCGCGGGGGACGGGTCGTGACCGCCGGCTTCACGCTGTCGTTCGCCGAGCTGGCCGAGGCGGTGGGCGGCGTGCTCCTGCAGGGGAACCCGGCCACGCCCGTCGACGGCGTCTCGACCGACACGCGGACCATCGCGCCCGGCGATACCTTCGTCGCGCTCCGGGGACCGGCGTTCGATGGCCACGCGTTCCTCGAGGCGGCCGCCTCGGGCGGCGCGGCCGGCGCCATCGTCGAAGCCGCGCGGGCCTCGGAGTGGCCAGGCGCCCTCGCCATCGTGGGCGTGGCCGACACGCTGCGCGCGCTGCAGGACCTCGCGCGCGCCGTGCGCCGTCGCGTCGACACGCGCGTGGTGGCGATCACCGGCAGCGCCGGCAAGACCACCACGAAGGAAGCGCTCGCGGCGATGCTGTCGACGCGGTACCGGACGGTCAGGAACCGCGGAAACCTGAACAACCACATCGGCCTCCCGCTCTCGCTGCTCGATCTCCGGACCGGGCCCGACTACGCGGTGATGGAACTCGGCATGAACCACGCCGGCGAGATCCGGCGCCTCGTCGAGATCGCCGAGCCCGACGTGCGCGTGTGGACCAACGTGGGGACGGCCCACCTCGAGTACTTCGGCACGCCCGAGGCTATCGCCGACGCGAAGGCCGAAGTGCTCGAACGTGCCACCCCGCGCACCCTGGCCGTGGTCAACGCCGACGATCCGCTGGTCATGGCGCGCGTGGCCGGGTTCGGCGGCCGCGTGCTCACCTTCGGCTTCAGCGAAAGCGCCGATATCCGGGCCCACCACGTGGTGCCGCGCGGCTTCGACGGCACCCGCGCGCGCGCGATGACGCCGGTGGGCGAGCTGGATCTCGACGTGCCGCTCCCGGGTGAAGGCCACGTGCTCAACGTGCTCGCCGCGGCCGCCGTCGCCGTCGACGCGGGCATCGACGCCTCGGCCATCGCGGCAACGGTGCGGTCGCTCAGGCCGGTCGCACGCCGTGGCGAGGTGCATCGCCTCGACGACGGCACCCGGATCGTGGACGACAGCTACAACGCGAGCCCGACCGCCGTCGAGATGATGCTGCGGGTCATGGCGGGCGACCCCTCGGCGGCGCGGCGCGTGGCGTTCCTCGGCGAGATGCTCGAGCTCGGCGAGCAGTCGGCCGGCCTGCACCGCGAGACGGGGCGGAAGGCCGTCGAGGCCGGGGCGTCGCTGGTGGTCGCCGTCGGCGGCGATCCGGCTCGCGCGCTCTTCGAAGGCGCGTTGGCCGCGGGACTCGACGAGTCCGGGGCGCGCTACTTCGAGACGAGCGACGCGGCGGCCGCCGAAGCCAGGGCCCTCGTCAGGCCCGGCGATCTGGTCGTCGTCAAGGGCTCGCGCGGCACGCGCATGGAGCGCATCGTGGATCGGCTCGTCGGAGGGGCAGGCTGATGCTCTACCACCTGCTCTTCCCGCTGCACCAGACGTTCTCGTTCCTGAACGTGACGCGCTACATCACGTTCCGGACGGCGGCGGCGAGCCTGACGGCGCTCGCCATCAGCCTGCTGTTCGGTCCGTGGATGATTCGCCGGCTGCGCGCGTTCCAGATCGGACAGGTGATCCGCGCCGAGGGCCCCGAGAGCCACCGCGCCAAGTCGGGCACGCCGACCATGGGCGGCCTCCTGATCCTGACGGCGGCGCTCGGGCCGACGCTGCTCTGGGCCGATCTCACCAACGTCTACGTGTGGATTGCCGTGCTCTCGACGGCGGCGTTCGGCGCCATCGGGTTCGCCGACGACTACCTGAAGATCGTGCGGCGATCGCACCACGGGCTCATCCCGCGCTACAAGATGGGCCTGCAGATCCTGGCCGGCCTCGCCGTCGGCGTCGTGCTGCTCGTCCTCGCGCAGTCCGAACTGTACAGCACGCGCCTCATCTTCCCATTCTTCAAGAGCCTCATTCCCGATCTCGGGTGGCTCTACGTGCCGTTCGCGGTGCTGGTGCTCGTGGGCGCCTCGAACGCGGTGAACCTGACCGACGGGCTCGACGGGCTGGCCATCAGCTCGTTTGCCGTCGCGGCCGCGGCCTTCACGGCGCTCGCCTACATCACCGGGCACCGGGTGTTCGCGGACTACCTGCTCATCGTCCGGTTCGCACCGGCGGCGGAGCTGACCATCTTCTGCGGCGCGCTGGTGGGCGCGAGCCTCGGCTTCCTCTGGTACAACTCGTATCCCGCCGAGATCTTCATGGGCGACGTCGGCTCGCTCGCCCTCGGCGCCGCGCTCGGCACCGTCGCGATCCTCATCAAGCAGGAGCTGCTGCTCGTCATCGTCGGCGGCGTGTTCGTGATGGAGGCCCTCTCGGTCATCATCCAGGTCGCCTCCTTCAAGCTCACGGGCCAGCGGGTGTTCCGGATGGCGCCGCTCCACCACCACTTCGAGCTGAGCGGGTGGAGCGAGCCGAAGGTCATCTTCCGCTTCCTCATCATGGCCATCTTCTTCGCGTTGTGCAGCCTGACAACGCTCAAGCTGCGATGACGGGCGGGGTGACGCGCGATGAATGGCGGCCGGAGACGAGCGGAGGGATCGTCGGGGTTCGACGTGGCGGGCCGGCGCGTCGTCGTCGTGGGCGCCGCGCGCAGCGGCGTGGCCGCGGCGCTGGCGCTGGCGCGGCGGGGCGCGAGCGTCGTCGTGAGCGAGAGGGCGCCGTCGGCGACGGAGGCCGGCGCGTTGACGGCGGCGGGCGTGGAGCTCGAGCTCGGGGGGCATCGCACGGAGACCTTCACGCGGGCGGACCTCGTGGTGGTGAGTCCGGGCGTGAAGCTCCACATTCCGGTGCTCGAGGCGGCGCGCGCGGCCGGCGTGGAGGTGATCGGCGAGCTGGAGCTCGCCTCGCGCTGGATTCGGGGACGGGTCGTGGCCATCACCGGCACCAAGGGCAAGTCGACGACGACGACGCTCGTGGGACGGATGCTCGACGCGGCCGGGGTACGGGTGCTGACGGGCGGCAACATCGGCGTGCCGCTGGCGAGCCAGGTCGAAGAGAGCCGGCCCGACACGGTGCACGTCGTCGAGGCGAGCAGCTTCCAGCTCGAGGCCACCTCGCGCTTCCACGCCGACGTGGCGGTGTTCCTGAACTTCTCGCCCGACCACCTCGATCAGCACGCGTCGATCGAGGAGTACCGCGAGGCGAAGGCGCGGATCTTCGAGACCCAGCGCGCGGACGACGTCGCGGTGGTGAACGCCGACGACCCCGAGGTGATGGCGCTCGCCGCGCGCACGACGGCGCGGCTGGTGAGGTTCGCGGCGGCACGGGAGCTCGATGAGGGGGTGTTCGTGCGCGGCGACGCGATCGTCAGCCGCGAGGGAGGTCGCGAGACGGTGTGGTTCCATCGCCGCGACGTCGAGGTCGCGGGGCGGCACATGCTCGCCAACGTGGTGGCGGCCGCGGCGGCCGCGCACGCGATGGGCGCGTCGCCCGCCGCGATGGTGGAGGGGCTGAAGGGGTTTCAGGGGCTCGAGCACGCGATGGAGCCGCTCCGCGAGGTCGGCGGCGTGCGGTTCGTCAACGACTCGAAGGCGACCAACGTCGACGCGGCGCGCTACGCGATCGAGAGCGTGCCCGGCGGCGCGGTCGTGATCCTCGGGGGGAAGTTCAAGGGCGGCGACCTCGGCGTGCTGCGCGAGGCGCTTCGGGAACACGCCCGGGCGGCGGTGCTGATTGGCGAGGCGGCCCCGATGATGGCCGAGGCGTTCGCCGGGGCCGTCGTGGTCGAGCGCGCGGCGTCGATGGCCGACGCCGTGCGGAGGGCGTACGCGCTCGCGCGGCCCGCAGGCACCGTGGTGCTCGCGCCGGCCTGTTCGAGCTTCGACATGTTCGCCGACTACGGCGATCGGGGCCGGCAGTTCAAGGAGGAGGTGGCGCGGCTCGGCGCCGCGCACGATGGCGAGTCGTGAGCAGTCATCAGGCGATCGGGTGCGATCGGGAGCGTGTCGCTGGGAACGCAGGCTGCCCCGGTCTGCGAGACAGGTGTCCCGGTCCTCCCGTTGTCTGATGACTGCTGACGGCTCGCGTCACACCTCATCCGGGCATCGTTTCGGGCGGAAGACGGAAAGGCTTTAGGGATCGTTCATCGATGGCGCGCAAACTGCGGACCGACTGGCTGCTCTTCTCGGCCACGCTGCTCCTCGTGGGGCTCAGCGTGCTGATGGTCTACTCCGCGTCGGCCGTCGTCGCCATGGAGAAGTACGAGCAGCCATACATGTTCCTCGGGAAGCAGGTCGCGTGGGCGGTGCTCGGCCTCGGCCTCCTCGCCGGGCTGATGCGCGTCGACTACCGCCATTACCGCGACCCGCGGTTCATCGCGGCCGCCATCGTCACCGTCGTTCTCGCGCTCGGCCTCGTCCTCGTCATGGGCCGCGAGATCAACGGGGCCACCCGATGGTTCGCCATCGGCGGCATCGGTGTGCAGCCGTCCGAGGCGGCCAAGCTGGTGGCCATCGGCTTCACGGCCATGTGGCTCGAGCGGAACATGGAGCGCGTCAACGATCTGTGGCGCGGCCTGTGCCCGATTCTCGCCCTGCTCGGCGTGTTCAGCGCGCTCATCATCGCGCAGCCCGATCTCGGCACGACGTTGGTCCTGGTCGCCTCGGCCGGCATCGTGGTCTTCGCCTCGGGGCTGCACTACGGCTTCGTCGGCGGGGCCGCCGTGGTCGGCGCCGGGTTGTTCACGCTGCTCGTCGCCTGGGAACCGTACCGGGTGCGGCGCATCTTCGCCTTCCTGGATCCGTGGGCGGACCCGCAGGGCCAGGGCTTCCAGATCATCCAGTCGCTGATCGCGGTCTCGACCGGGGGGGTCGGCGGACGCGGGCTGATGGCGGGTGTCCAGAAGATGTACTACCTGCCGTTTCCGCATACCGACTTCATCTACGCCGTGGTCGGCGAGGAACTCGGCCTCGTCGGGACGACGGGGGTGCTCGTCGCGTTCGCCGTGATCATCTGGCGCGGGCTGTCGATCGCGCTGCGCGCGCCGGACCGGTTCGGCAGCCTGCTGGCGCTCGGCATCACCGCGATGGTCGGGCTGCAGGCCCTGGTGAACATGTCGGTGGTGCTCGGCCTCCTGCCCACCAAGGGCATCCCGCTGCCGTTCGTGAGCTCGGGAGGCTCGTCGATGCTCGTGAGCTTCGTCGCCATGGGCGTGCTGTTGAACATCTCGCAGCACGCCTCGGCGCGGACGTGATGGACATGCGTCCAGGGAGGATGACCCGGCGATGAGCGTACGCGTGGTGTTCGCGGGCGGCGGCACGGGGGGACACCTGTACCCCGGGATTGCCGTGGCGCGCGCGATCCTCGCGCTCGATCCGGGCGCCGTCGTGAGCTTCGCGGGCACCAGCCGCGGCATCGAGGAGCGCGTGGTGCCACGTGAAGGCTTCGCGCTCGACGTCATCCGCAGCGCCGGGCTGAAGGGCAAGTCGCTCCGCGCCCTCGCCTACGGGCTCGCGCTGTTGCCCCTGAGCGCGCTCGATGCGTGGCGGGTCGTGACGCGGCGGCGGCCGCACGTGGTCGTCGGCGTCGGCGGCTACTCGTCGGGACCCGTCGTCGGTCTTGCCGCGCTGCGCGGCGTGCCGACGATGGTGCTCGAGCAGAACGCCGTGCCGGGCCTCGCCAACCGGCTGCTCGCCCGCCTGGTCGATGCCGCCGCCGTGACCTTCGCGGACACGCGCCGCTGGTTCGGCGATCGCGCGTTCGTCAGCGGCAACCCGGCGCGCGCGGAGTTCTTCGGCGTGCCGCCGCTCGCGCCGCGCGCCGCCGGCGGCCCGTGGCGCCTGCTCGTCTTCGGCGGCTCGCTCGGCGCGCACGCCATCAACGTCGCGATGGCCGCGGCGGCGCCGGACCTCGCCGCCTCGCCCAGGCCGATCGACATCGTGCACCAGACCGGCGAACGCGACGCCGGACTGGTGGCCGACGCCTACCGCCACGCCGGGGTCGAGGCCACGGTCGTGCCGTACATCACCGACATGGCCGGCACCATGGCGGGGGCCGACCTCCTCGTCTGCCGCGCCGGCGCGACCACGCTGGCCGAAGTCACTGCGGCGGGGCGGCCGGCCATCCTCGTCCCCCTGCCGACCGCCACCGACGATCACCAGCGGCGCAACGCCGAGGCGCTCGCAGGCGAGGGCGCAGCCGTGCTGCTGCCGCAGACCGAGATCGTCGGGTCTCGCCTCGCGCGCGAGGTCCTCTCGCTGCTCGACGACGAGCCGCGGCGGCTCGCAATGGGCGAAGCCGCCCGCCGGCTGGCCCGTCCCGACGCGGCCCGCGTCATCGCGGCGCACGTCATCGCGCTCGCCGGGGGGGCGGCCTAGCCATGCTGGGACGCACGCGGCGCATCCACTTCGTGGGCATCGGCGGCAGCGGCATGAGCGGCATCGCCGAACTGCTGGCCAACCTCGGTTACGACGTGACGGGTTCCGACGAGAAACGCTCGTCGACGACCGAGCGGCTCGAACGGCTCGGCGTGCGCGTCTGGCAGGGGCATGCCGCCGCGCAGGTGGGCGAGGCCGACGTCGTCGTCGTCTCATCGGCGGTACGGCCCGAGAATCCCGAGGTCGTGGAAGCCCGCTCGCGCCACGTGCCGGTCATCCCGCGCGCCGAGATGCTGGCCGAGCTGATGCGGCTTCGCCGCGGCATCGCCGTCGCGGGCGCCCATGGCAAGACGTCGACGACGTCGATGATCGCGCACGTGCTGGAGCGCGGCGGCCTCGACCCGACCGCCGTCATCGGCGGGCGCCTCAGCACCTTCGGCAGCAACGCGCGGCTCGGACGCGGCGAGTGGATCGTCGTCGAGGCCGACGAGAGCGACGGGTCGTTCCTGAAGCTCTCGTACGAGATTGCCGTCATCACCAACGTCGATCGCGAACACCTCGATCACTACGGCACGTTCGAGCGCGTCTGCGAGGCGTTCGTCGACTTCGCCAACCGCGTGCCGTTCTACGGCGCCGTGGTCATCAACGTCGACGACCCGGCGCTCGCGGCGCTCGGCGCGCGGATGGGACGCCGCACGGTGACCTATGCGCTCGACGGTGGCACGGCCGACGTGACGGGACGCGACATCGCGCTGCGGCCCTTCGGTGCGGCCTGCGAGGTCGACGTGAAGTTCGCCGCAGCGGCGGCGCCGCGCCCGGTTGGCCGACTGGCGCTCCAGGTCCCCGGGCGGCACAACCTGAAGAACGCGCTGGCGGCTGTCGCCGTCGGCCTCGAGCTCGGCCTGACGTTCGAGCAGGTGGCCGCCGCGCTCGCCGACTTCCGGGGGGCCGAGCGCCGCTTCCAGCTCGTGGGCGAGGTGGGCGGCGTGATGGTCGTCGACGACTACGGGCATCACCCGACCGAGATTGGCGCGGTCATCGCCGCGGCGCGCGCCTGCGACCCCGGCCGTCTCGTGGTGGCATTCCAGCCGCATCGCTACACGCGGACGCGCGACCTGCTCGACGAGTTCGTCGACGTGCTCGCGACGGCCGACGAGGTGGTGCTCACCGACATCTACGCCGCCGCCGAGGCGCCCATTCCGGGCGTGTCGTCCGAGGCGCTCGCCGCGCGGCTCGCCGCGCGGCTCGGGCGGCCCGTGCAGGTGGTCCGCCCTGTCGAGGCCCTCGTCGAGCACCTGGCCGGCCTCGTCCGGCCTGGCGATCTGGTGGTGACGCTGGGCGCGGGATCGATCGGACACATCGGCGAGCACCTCGTGACGCGGCTCACCGCCCGCCAGTGGGAGGCGGAGCGATGAGCGCCGCGCGCAGGAGCACGGCCGTGCGGTCCAGGCGCGGCGCGGTGGCGCCGGCCGAGGATCGCCGCTTCAGGCGCGCTCAGGCGCGCCCCGCCGCGCGCCGCCGCCGCGAGCGATGGCGCAGGGCCCTGAGCGTGGCCCGCGTCTCGGCCCTCGTGCTGGGCCTCGTGCTGTGCGGCCTCTACGTCTGGCGGACGCTTCCCGACGCGTCGTTCCTGCGCGTGCAGGCCATCGAGGTGCGCGGCACGGCGCACGTGTCGTCGGGCGAGGCGCTGGCCATCCTCGAGGGCCTGCGCGGCCAGCCGCTGCTGCGGGCCGATCTCGAGGCGTGGCGCGCGCGGCTCCAGAGCTCGGCCTGGGTGAAGCAGGCCACGCTGCATCGCGTGCTGCCCTCGACGATCGAGGTCGACATCGTCGAGCGCGTGCCGGTGGCCATCGGCCGCGACGGCGATCGCCTCTTCCTCGTCGATTCGACCGGCACGGTCATCGACGAGTTCGGGCCGCGGTACGGCGACTTCGACCTGCCGCTGGTGGACGGGCTCATCGAGACGGGCGCGCGCGACAGCGCGGCGCACGCGCAGCGGGCGGCGCTCGGGGCCCGCGTGCTCGCGGCCTTCGCGGCCGAGCGCGACGTGCTCGATCGCGTGTCCCAGATCGACGTGCGCGACCCGCGCAACGCGATCGTGCTGCTCGAGGACGACGAGGCGCGGCTGCACCTCGGCGACCGCGCGTTCGTCGAACGCGTGCGGTCGTACCTGGAACTGGCGCCGGCGTTGCGCAGCGACGCCGCGGTGCTCGACTACGTGGATCTGCGGTTCGACGCGCGCGTCTTCGTGCGGCCCTCTCCCGAGGCCGTGCGGGCTCGTGCGGCGGCAACGACGTCGGACGCGCCGGCGGCGGCGGGCGGCACGGGAGCCGGCCCGCGCGACGCGGCGTTCGACTGAGGACTTCGACCAGCGCCTGGCGGCGCGTGCTGGAGGATGCGGTGGCTCGCAAGGAACGATATCTCGTGGGGCTCGACGTTGGCACCGCCAAGGTCACGGCCATCGTCGGCGAAATCATGGACGATGGCGGGCTCGACATCATCGGGGTGGGCATGGCCGACTCGCGCGGCATCAAGCGCGGGCTCGTCGTGAACCTCGAGGCCGCCGTCGACTCCATCAAGCGCGCCATCGAGGAGGCGGAGCTCACCGCCGGCATCGAGATCGACACGGTCCACCTCGCGCTCTCCGGCGCCAACGTCAAGGGCTTCAACAGCCGGGGCGTGGTGGCGGTGGCCGGCAAGACCCGCGAGATCACGCGCGAGGACGTGCGCCGCGCCATCGACGCGGCCAAGGCCGTCAGCCTGCCGAGCGGCCGCGAGATCCTCCACGTGCTGCCGCAGGACTTCGTCGTCGACGACCAGGACGGCATCGGCGCGCCCGTGGGCATGACGGGGTCGCGGCTCGAGGTGAACGTCCACATCATCACGGGCAACGCCTCGTCGACGCAGAACGTCGTGGCGTGCGTGAACCGCGCCGGCGTCGAGGTGGCCGAGACGGTGCTTGAGCAGCTGGCCGCGAGCGAAGCCGTGCTGACGCCCGACGAGCGCGAGCTGGGCGTGGCGCTGGTCGACATCGGTGGCGGCACGACCGATTTCGCGGTCTTCGAGCGCGGCAGCCTGTGGCACACGGGCGTCGTGTCGATCGGCGGCGATCACTTCACCAACGACATTGCCGTCGGCCTGCGGACGCCCGTGCCCGACGCCGAGCGCGTCAAGCGCCGCTGCGGGTGCGCGCTCTCGCTCATGGTCGGCGAGGACGAGACGATGGAGGTGGCCAGCGTGGGCGGGCGCAAGCCGCGCCTGATGCCGCGCCGGATCCTCGCCGACATCCTGCAGCCCCGCGCCGAGGAGATCTTCCACCTGCTGTGGGACGAGATCCGCCGCGCGGGCTACGAGAAGTCGCTGCACTCGGGCATCGTGCTCACCGGCGGCGGCAGCATGCTCGAGGGGCTCGCCGAGATCGCCGAGCAGATCTTCGACCTGCCCATCCGCCGCGGCTACCCGGTGGGCGTGGGCGGACTGACCGATCACATCAACTCGCCCGCGTTCGCGACGGCCGTCGGGCTCGTGATGTACGCGCACAGGAACCGCCACGTCGACGACCAGGCCGCGGTCGGCGCCGGGGCGCTCGCCCGCGTCAGGGGATGGCTGCGGGCCTTCTTCAGGGAATTCCAGGCGTGACCCAGGACCACTACGACGACATCCACGGCCGGGGAGGCACGATGAACGAGTTCGCCCACGAAGCGGGAGCCATGCGACAGAAGACCCAGGATGCGACGATGGAGCGGCTGCGACTCACGCTCGCCGAGGACGTGCGCGCCGGCGCGCGGATCAAGGTGATTGGCGTGGGCGGTGGCGGCAGCAACGCCGTGAGCCGCATGGTGCGCGCCGGCCTGGAGGGCGTCGAGTTCATCGTCGCCAACACCGACGTGCAGGCGCTCGCCACCAACGCCGCGCCCGTGCGCATCCAGATCGGCACCAAGCTCACCAAGGGGCTCGGCGCCGGTGCCGACCCGAACGTGGGGCGGCAGGCGGCGCTCGAGGACACCGACCGCATCATCGAGGCGCTCGACGGCGCCGACATGGTGTTCGTCACGACCGGCCTCGGCGGCGGCACGGGCACCGGCGCCGCGCCGGTCATCGCGAGCCTGGCCACCGAGCTCGGCGCCCTCACCATCGCCGTGGTCACCAAGCCGTTCGCCTTCGAGGGGCGGCGGCGGTCGGCCCAGGCCGAGGGGGGCCTCGATCAGCTGCGCAGCGCCGTCGATACGGTCATCACCATCCCCAACGAGCGCCTGCTCGCCACCATCGACCGCAACACGCCGCTCCCCGAGGCGTTCGCGGCCGCTGACGACGTCCTGCGACAGGCCATTCAGGGCATCTCGGATCTCATCCTGGTGCCCGGGCTCATCAACCTCGACTTCGCCGACGTGAAGACCACCATGTCGGGCATGGGCATGGCCATCATGGGCACCGGCGTCGGCGAGGGGACCGACCGCGCCAAGGACGCGGCCACGCGGGCCATCTCGAGCCCGCTGCTCGAGGACGCGTCCGTGCGCGGCGCCCGCGGCGTCATCATCAACGTGACGGGCGGGCCCGACATCTCGCTGCACGAGGTGAACGACGCGTCACTCATCATCCAGCAGGCCGCGCACGAAGACGCCAACATCATCTTCGGCGCCGTGGTCGACCCCAAGATGGAGGGGCGCGTGAAGATCACGGTGATCGCCACGGGCTTCGACAAGAGCGCGAGCGTCGGCGTCACGCCGCGGGCGACCGAGACGCCCGTCGACCTGTCGGCCTACACCACGCGCCGGCACGACGCCGAAGTCGACCGTGCCGTCGAGCGCCACCAGGTGACCTTCTCCCGGCGCGCCCCCGTGGCGCTGCCGATGGCCGTCGGCGCCTCGCCGCTGGTCCTCGGCGAGGCGGGCGACGACGAGGGCGCCGGCGACCCGCTCGAGGTGCCCACGTTCCTGCGGCGCCAGAGCGAGGGCTGAGGGTTCGCGGCTGCGAGGCCGGCGCCGGCGTGCGTGGTACACTGAATAGACCCACGGCACGCGTGAGCGCCGGCGCTCGAGCGCCAGCCATCGCAGGACGCCTGGCGCGGTCGTCTCCGGCATGACCCGCCCTCCGGACCGGCGTGTCGTGGCCCGTCCCCATGAAAGCCCAGGACCTGCGCGCTCGCGCCCGTGAGACCCTCGCCCGCGAAGTCGGCACCGTCATCAAGCCGCACGCGGGACGCCTGCGCGTCGCGCTCGCGTTTCCGAACACGTATTACGTCGGGATGTCGAACCTCGGCCTCCAGACGGTGTACCGCCTCTTCAACGCCCTCGACGAGGTGGTGTGCGAACGTGTGTTCCTGCCCCCGAAGCAGGAGCTGCAGGCCCAGCTCGCCAGCGGGCTGCGCCTGGTGTCGCTCGAGTCGCAGACCCCGATCGCCGACTTCGACGTCTTCGCCTTCTCGGTTTCCTTCGAGTGGGACTACCCGAACCTGGTCTCCATGCTGCGGCTGGCCGGACTGCCGGTCTATGCTGCCGAGCGCGATGCGCGTCATCCCCTCGTCGTTGTCGGCGGCCCGGTGACCTTCGTCAACCCCGAGCCGCTCGCGCCCTTTGCCGACGTCATCGCCGCCGGGGAAGGCGAGATGCTCATCCCGGCCCTCGTCGAAGCCCTTCGAGATGGGTCCCCGAAGTCAGCCGTGCTCGAATCGCTCGCCGGCCGGCGCGGTTTCTACATCCCCTCGTTCTACGAGCCGCGCTACGACGACCTCGGCCGCCTCGTCGCCATCGAGCCGCGC
>JAHDVQ010000017.1:40542-43168 GCA_023384595.1 Vicinamibacteraceae bacterium
ATCGCGCCCGAGACCGGTTCAGACCGGCTGCGCCGCGTGATCAACAAGACGATGACGAACGACGAGATCCTCGAGAAGGCGGACCTCATCTTCGCGAGCGGCATCGAAAACCTGAAGCTCTACTTCATGATCGGGCTCCCCTCGGAAACCGACGAGGACTTGCTCGCCATTCGCGACCTCACCCTCGAACTGCGCGATCGCATGCTGACCCACGCGCGACCCCGCGGTCGCATCGGCCGCATCGTCGGCAGCGTGAACCCCCTCATCCCCAAGCCAGGCACCGCCTACCAGTGGCTGGCGATGGAGGATCCGAGGACGACCGACCGCAAGGTGAAGCGGCTGAAGGGCCTGCTCGCCGGAATCGACAACGTCTACTTCTCGGTGAAGTCGGAACGGCACTCCTACTACCAGGCCCTGCTCTCGCTCGGCGACCGGCGCGTCGCCCCCGCCATCGTCGAGGCCGAGCGCAACGGCGGGAACTGGCGCGCCGCCGTCGCCGCCGTCGGCCTCGACGCCGATCACTTCATCTTCCGGGACCGCTCCGACGACCCCTTCCTGCCGTGGAACGTCATCGACGGCGGCGTGAAGGAGGCGTTCTTCCGTTCCGAGTTCGAGAAGAGCGCGCGCGCCGAGTGGACGCTTCCCCCGAAGCGGCTGCAGGAGAACGACCGCCTGCTTCCGCACCTGCGCGAGCTCTGATCGCCTGCGAGCCAGCTCCCACGGCGCGCCGCGAGAGCCCTCCGAGTCCCTCAGTTCGCGATCGCCGCCTGCTGCTCGTGCTCGGCGTAGGCCTGCAGGATCAGGTCGCGAATACGATCCTGCGATGCGCCATCGACGATGGGGCGCAGCAGGGCAAAGCTGCGGCGCTCGCCGTTGACGGAATACTGGCGTGCGGGGAAGGTGACGTTGCGCCCGTTGCCGCCACGGCGTTCCCAGATGGCGAAGCCGATGAGTTTCAACCCCTCGAGGGGGGCCTGGTCGAAGTGGAGCTCGGCGTCGGCGAGCTTCCCGGGCGGATTGCCCGTGTCGTTGGGACTGATCTTGATGGTCATCGAGATGGCTCCTTCGAGCTGCATGGCTGTGCTCCCGCCTCGAGCAGGAGCAGAAGGCGTGCCCGGAAACCATCGGGGGTGGCGCGTCACCGTATGTAGCTGAGTGCGTGGACGTTGATGCGGCACGCACGGGGCGTGCCTGAAGACGGGGCGATGCCGGCGGCCGGGAAGGTGAACCCTGGTTGACGTGGAGCCGCCCTCGCGGCAGCTCGCGCCAGACCCACACACCCGAAATCGGGCGATCTGTCGTGAGGTCGAGCGGTAACTTCACGAGCCGACGAGCAACCCCGGGAGCAGTGCAGCCTCCGCGCCGGTCAGCCGCAGAGACCTCGCTGCGCGGCCTGGCTCGACACATGCGTGACCTGCCTGGGAGACAGGTGGCAAAAAGTGAAAATACTCCCGACCCCTATTTCCCGAGCAGCAGCACCTGGGCGATGGCCAGCGTGCGCGAGTGGGTGATGGTGACGAGCGAGGACGTGGTGCCGAGACTCGCCGCGTGCTCGGCGGCGGCGCCGTGCAGGGCGAGCACGGGCGCACCACCGCGGCGGCGGATCACCTCGATGTCGCGCCACCGCACGCCGCGCGCCGCGCCGGTCCCCAGCGCCTTCATCGCCGCTTCCTTCACCGCGAACCGCCCGGCGAGCGACGGTGCCGGATCGTGGTGGCGCGTGCAATACTCGATTTCACCCGCGGTGTAGATGCGCTCGAGGAACCGCGAGTCGTATCGCCGCAGCGTGTCGGCGATGCGGTCGATCTCAATGGCGTCGATTCCAATCCCGACGATGGACATGACGGCTCCGGTTGATGCCCCCGAAGGTTTCGCGTGGCGTGCGACGCCCCTCGGCGACGTGCTCATTTCGATGGCGCTCGCCTCGCGTGCCCCACATTGTTTCACGACGCGCGCCGCGAACTTCCGTGCCGGCCCGGATGGCGCTCCATCGCGCGACTGGCAGACGGCCGCCGAGATGTTCGATTTTCGTCACGGCGTGTGGCGCGTGCACCAGGTGCACGGGACGGGCATCGTCGCCCTCGATGGAGCCGCCCGGGGTGCCGATGGCCGTGGCGGGGTGGCCGGCGAGGCCGACGCACTCGTGTCGGACACGCCCGGGGCGGCGGTTGCCGTGCAGACGGCCGATTGCGTGCCCGTGCTCCTTGCTTCCGGCGACGGCCGACTCGTCTCCGCCGTGCACGCGGGGTGGCGCGGGGCGGCCGCCGGCATCGTGGGGAGCGCCGTGGCGGAGTTCGTTCGACGCGGCGCGTCGGCCGGCACCGTGGTCGCCGCGCTGGGGCCGAGCATCGGCTCCTGCTGTTACCAGGTCGGCGAGGAGGTGAGGCGGGCCTTCGTCGAGGCGCGCGGCTCGGAGTCGGCGGCGCTCTTCGTTCCCGACCCACCCGGACGCTACCGGCTCGACATGTGGGAGGCCTGCCGCGCCCAGCTCGTGGAAGCCGGCGTCGCGGCGTCGAACGTGCACGTGTCCGGGCTCTGCACCAGGTGCCGTGCGGACCGGTTCTACTCGTATCGGGCAGAGGGGGAGCGTACGGGCCGACTGGCGGGGATCGTGGGAATCAGGGGA
>JAHDVQ010000242.1 GCA_023384595.1 Vicinamibacteraceae bacterium
CTCGGCCGTCTCGATCGCCACGCCGCGCGCCGCGCCGGGCGCCGGCGGCTGATAGCGCGCGTAGGCCCTGACGATCTCCTGAACGAGCCGGTGGCGCACCACGTCGTGCTCGTCGAAGTGCACGATGCCGATGCCCTCGATGCCCCGCACGACGCGCAGCGCCTCGACCATGCCCGAGGTCTTCCCGAACGGCAGGTCGATCTGCGTCACGTCTCCCGTCACCACCGCCTTCGACCCGAAACCCAGGCGGGTGAGGAACATCTTCATCTGCTCGGAGGTCGTGTTCTGCGCTTCGTCCAGGATGACGAAGGCGTCGTTCAGCGTGCGGCCGCGCATGAAGGCGATCGGCGCAATCTCGATGGTGCCGCGCTCGAGCAGCCGTTCGACCCGCTCGGCCTCGAGCATGTCGTAGAGCGCGTCGTAGAGCGGCCGCAGGTACGGGTTGACCTTCTCCTGCAGGTCGCCAGGCAGGAAACCGAGCTTCTCGCCGGCCTCGACGGCCGGCCGCGCCAGGATGATGCGCGACACCTTCTTGTTGACGAGGAACGCGACGGCCTGCGCGACGGCCAGGTACGTCTTCCCCGTGCCGGCGGGCCCCACGCCGAAGACGATGTCGTACTCGTCGATGGCCTCGAGATAGCGGCGCTGGTTCTGGCTCTTGGGCACCACCTGCCGCTTCGCCGTGGGCCGCAGCGCGCCCTTCAGGAAGAAGTCGCGCAGGTCCACCGTCTGGTCGCGCGCCACGAGCTGGCTGGCGGCCTTCACCTCGCCCTTGCCGAACCGGTAGCCCTCGCGCACGAGCGCCGAGAACTGCTCGACGACGCGTTCGACCTGGTCGACGTGCTGGGGCTCGCCCTCCACGACCAGCTCGTGCCCGTCGGTGCGGATGCGCACCTTGAAGAGCGACTCGAGCGTCCGGAGGTTCTCGTCGTACGACCCGAAGAAGGTCTCCACACCCTCGTCGGGCACCGGAATCTTGCGCAACGACGGGGCGGCTATCGCTGTATCTCCTTGTTCATCAACGGCTTCAGGCTACAACGTCGATGCCGCGCGGGTCAAACCTGCCCGCGGCCGGGCCGCTCGGGTCCGACGACTTCGAGCATCAGCTCGTCGAGTTGCTTCTGATCGACGGGCGAGGGCGCCTCCGACATCAGGTCAACGGCCTGAGCGGTCTTCGGAAAGGCCATCACCTCGCGGATCGAGGCTTCGCCGGCCAGGATGGCCACCAGCCGATCGAGGCCGAGCGCGATCCCGCCGTGCGGCGGCGTGCCGTACTCGAGCGCCTCGATGAAGAAGCCGAAGCGCGCCCTCGCCTCCTCGTCGCCGATGCCGAGCGTCCGGAAGATCGTCCGCTGCAGCTCGGGATTGTGGATTCGGATGCTGCCGCCGCCGATCTCGCTGCCGTTCAGCACCAGGTCGTACGCGCGCGCGCGCACCGCGCCCGGGTCGGTCTCGAGCGTCGCCACGTCCTCGTCCACGGGCGAGGTGAACGGGTGGTGCATCGAGAACCACCGCCCCTCGGCGGCGTCCCACTCGAGCAGCGGGAAGTCGACCACCCAGGTGAAGGCGAACGCGTCGGGCTTCAGGAGGTCGAGCTTCTTCGCGAGCGTCAGCCGGAGGGCGCCGAGCGCCTTCGGCGTGCCCTCGGCCGGACCAGCCGCCACGAGGACGAGATCGTCCCCGCCCGCGCCCGCCGCCTCGACGAGCGCGGCCACGCCTGCCTCGCCGAGCGCCTTGAGCGCGCTGCTCTGCCAGGCGCCCTCGGCGCTCTTGCGCGCCCAGACGAGGCCCGCCGTGCCGGCCTCGCGCGCCTGGGCCGTCAGCTCGTCGATCTCGCGCCGCGAGGCGCGGGCGAAGCCAGGGACCGCGAGCGCGCGCACCACGCCACCGGCCTCGAGCGCCTCGCGAAACGGCGTGAACGCGGTGCCCGCGACGCCGGCCGAGACATCCACGATGGGCATGCCGCAACGGAGATCGGGCTTGTCGCTCCCGTAGCGCGCCATGGCCTCGGCATACGCCATGCGCGGGAAGGGCGTGGGCACCTCGACGCCAATCACGCGGAAGGCCGCCGCGATCGCCGGTTCGACGAGCTCGAAGACGAGATCCTCGCTCGCGAACGAGATCTCGAGATCGACCTGCGTGAACTCGGGCTGCCTGTCGGCGCGCAGGTCCTCGTCGCGGAAGCACTTCACGATCTGCACGTAGCGATCGAAGCCCGCCACCATCAGGATCTGCTTGAAGATCTGCGGCGACTGCGGGAGCGCGTAGAACTCGCCGGGATGCACGCGGCTCGGCACGAGGTAGTCGCGCGCGCCTTCCGGCGTCGAGCGCGTCAGGATGGGCGTCTCGATCTCGAGAAATCCCTGCGAGTCGAAGTGGTCGCGCAGCGCCTTGGCGACGCGGTGCCGCAGCACGAGGTTCCGCTGGAGCTGGGGGCGCCTGAGGTCGAGATAGCGGTAGCGCAGGCGCGTCTCCTCGGTGGCCGCGATTTCGTCGGAGGCGATCGAGAACGGCAGCGGCCTGGCGTCGTTCAGCAGGCGCAGCTGGGTCGCCACGACCTCGATCTCGCCCGTCGGGAGCTTCGGGTTCACCTCGGCGCCCCGCGCCCGCACCGTGCCGACGACGGCCACGACGAACTCGGCGCGCAGCTTCTTGGCCTCGTCGAGCAGCGGCCCCTCCTCGTCGATGACGACCTGCGTCAGGCCGCCCCGATCGCGCACGTCGAAGAAGACGAGCCCGCCGAGGTCGCGGTGTCGGTGAATCCAGCCGAGCAGCACCACCGGCTGCCCGATGTCCGACGCCCGGAGATCGCCGCAGGTGTGCGTGCGACGGAGAGTGCCCAGCGATTCGATCACGAGAATGACTGCCCTTTCACAGTGGAGCCTGGAGCTCGGAGCCGGGGGCCTGGAGTCGCGCCTTCACCGTCGCCGCGGCGTCCGCGCGGGCCACGGTCACCTGCTCGCCCGCGCGCAGGTCCTTGAGCGCCACCGTTCCCGCCGCCCGCTCGTCGTCGCCGACCACGGCGACAAACGGCACCTCGCGCGCGGCCGCGTACTTGAACTGTTTCCCGAGCTTGTCGGCCTCGGGATAGACGTCCACGCGCAGCCCCGCCGAGCGAAGCTCGCGGGCGAGCTCGAGCGTGTCGGCCCGCCGCCCGTGGTTCCAGACGGCGACCATCACGTCGGCCGGCGTGTGGACCAGGTCAGGCGGGAACATCCCCCGCTCGCCCATGACGACCAGGATGCGCTCGAGCCCCAGCGAGAAGCCGCACGCGGGCACGTGCTGCCCGAGGAACATGCCCACCAGTTCGTCGTACCGCCCGCCGCCGCCCAGAGACCCGGGGAGATCGGCCACGGCAATCTCCATGATGGCCCCCGTGTAGTACGACAGGCCGCGCGCCAGCGCCAGATCGAGGCGCACGCGGCCGTCGGCGGGCGTCGAGGCGGTGAGCGCCAGGATGTCGGCCAGATCGGCCAGCGCGGCCCGGCCCCGCTCGTCCTCGCCGACGAAGGCCGCCGCGCGTGCGAGCGTCGCGGCGTTGGCGGCCTCGGCCGCGTCGTGCCCCGGAGGAGCCTCGTGCCCCGCGGCGAAGAGATCCAGCACCCGGCTTCCCGCGAACGAATCGATGCCGCGCGATTCGAGTTCGCGCGCCACCCCGTCGCGTCCGATCTTGTCCAGCTTGTCGAGGGCGACCAGCGCGTCGCCATGACGGGCCGCCGGCACGCCCGCGGCGTCGAGCACCGCGTTCAGCAGGCGCCGATCGTTCAGCCGGACGACGAAGTCGGTGAATCCCAGCGCCGCGAGGGCCTCGCTCACCGCTGCGCACAGCTCCGCCTCCACCATCGTCGAGGTCGAGCCCAGCGCATCGACGTCGCACTGGTAGAACTCGCGGAAGCGCCCGCGCGCGGGGCGGTCGGCGCGCCAGACGGGCTGGATCTGGTACCGCTTGAAGAACTTCGGCAGCACGCCGCGGTACTCGGCGACCACGCGCGCGAGCGGCACGGTGAGGTCGTAGCGCAGCGCGAGGTCGGCCTGCCCGGTCGCCTCGTGCGCGCCGCGCTTCAGGATCTTGAAGATCAGCTGATTGCCTTCCTCGCCGTACTTCCCGAGCAGCGTGTCGATGTTCTCGACGGCCGGGGTCTCGAGCGGTTCGAAGCCGTAGCGGGCGTAGACGTCCTTGATGCGGCGGACCACGAACTCGCGGCGGCGGACCTCCTCGGGGAGGAAGTCGCGCATGCCGCGGGCGGGAAGGGTGGACATAGGCTACAGGCTACAGGCTACAGGCTAAGGGCGGCGTCGGGCTCCAGGCTCCAGGCTCCAGGCTCCGGGCTACAGGCCCGGGCTACCCCATGTACTCCAGTCGATACCCGACGTACCGCTCCGCGTAGTCGCGGATGGAGGCGACCTCCCCGTCCGTGAGGGAGCGCTTCACGCTGCCGGGGCTGCCCATCACCAGCGATCGAGGCGGCACGACGGTGTTCTCCACGAGCAGCGATCCGGCCGCGACGATCGAGTCGCTGCC
>JAHDVQ010000018.1 GCA_023384595.1 Vicinamibacteraceae bacterium
TCGAGGTCACCCGCGACGAGATCGAGGCGGGCTGGCGGGCGACGCCCGCGCCGGTGCGCCGCGCGCTGGGCGAGGCCGCGCGTCACATCGCGCGCGTCGCTCGTGCGCAGCGGCCCCGCCGCCGTCGAATCGTCGTGACGCCGGGCGTTCAGGTCGACCTCGAGGTGTATCCGCTGGCCAGGGTCGGCTGCTACGTGCCCGGCGGGCGCTATCCGCTGCCCTCGTCGCTCCTGATGACCGCCGTGACGGCGCGCGTGGCCGGTGTCGGCGAGATCGTGGCCGTCTGCCCCCGGCCCGATCCGCTGGTCCTCGCGGCAGCCCGGCTCGCGCGCGTCGACCGGCTGTTCCGGATCGGGGGCGCTCACGCGGTGGCGGCCCTCGCCTACGGCACCGGGACGATTCCGCGGGTGGACAAGATCGTCGGCCCGGGCAGCGCCTACGTCACCGAGGCCAAGGCCCTCGTGTCGCGCGACTGTGCCATCGACTTCGACGCCGGACCGAGCGAGATTGCCGTCGTGACCGGCGAAGGGCGCCCGGCGTGGATTGCGGCGGACCTCGTCGCGCAGGCCGAGCACGATGCCGACGCCCGCGCGATCCTCATCACGTGGAAGCCGGCGCTCGCCCGTGCCGTCGCCGCGGAGGTCGAGCGCCTCGCGCCGCGCCAGGGGCCCGCACGCACTGCGCTTCGCCGCAACGGGGCGGCCATCGTCGTGCCGGGACGTGAACAGGCGATGGCCCTGGCCGATCGCCTCGCGCCCGAACACCTCGTGTGCGACGACAACGAGATGGCAGCAGGGGTGCGGCACGGGGCCGCGTTCGTCGGGCCGTGGACGGCGCAGGCGGCCGGCGACTACGCGACGGGCTCGAACCACGTGCTGCCGACGGGCGGCGCCGCGCGTCACCGGGGCGGGCTGAGCGCGGCGGACTTCGTGCGCGTGGCCAGCCGTCAGCGCCTCACGCGACGGGGGCTCGAGCGCCTGGCCGCGACCGTGACGATGCTGGCCGAGGCGGAGGGCCTGGCGGGGCACGCGCACTCCATCCGGACGAGGCTGCGATGAGCGCCCTCTACGAGCGTCCTCCGAGCCCGTCGAGCGGGCTGCGCCTGCACCTGAACGAGAACACGGCGGGCTGCTCGCCGCGGGTGCTCGCCGCCATGCGCGCGGTGACGCGCGAGCAGGCCGGCTTCTATCCCGACTACGAAACGGCGCACGAGCGGGTGGCGCGACACTTCGGTGTCGTGTCCGGTGAGGTCCTGCTCACCAACGGCCTCGACGAGGGCATCCACGGCGCCGGCTACGGCTGGCTGCAGCGTGGCGAGGCGGGCGGGGAGCGCGAGGCCGTGATCGTGGAGCCGGCCTTCGACATGTACGCGGCCGCCACCACGGCGGCCTCGGGCCGCGCGGTGCGGATTGCTCCGCGTCCGGGTTTCGACTTCCCGCTCGAGGAGGTGCTCGGCGCGATGACCCCGGCCACGCGCGTCGTGTACCTCACGAGTCCCAACAACCCGACGGGGCTGTCGATCCCGCACGAGGCCATCGCCCGCATCGCCGACGCGCTTCCCCGCGAAGGCGTCGTGTTCCTCGACGAGGCCTACGTCGACTTCGGCGGACGCACCGTGCTCGGGACCCCGGCGATGCGGCCGAACGTGATGGTCGGGCGGACCTTCGCGAAGGCGTACGGGCTGGCGGCGGTGCGCCTGGGCGCCGTCATCGGCTCGCGAACCGTCATCGATCGCGTGCGCGAGGTGACGCCCCCCTACAGCGTCAACGTCTTCGCGCTCGCGGCGCTCGCCGCGGCGCTCGACGATGAGGAGTACGTCGCGTGGTATGGCGGCGAGGTGCGCCAGTCGCGTGAGCTGACGTATGCCTTCTGCGAACGGCACGGCCTCGAGTACTGGCGAAGCGACGCCAACTTCGTGCTGTTTCGCGTCGGCCCGCATGCGCCCGCTCTCGCGGCGGACGTGGCCGCACGCGGCATTCACGTGCGCGACCGGTCGTCACAGCCCGGATGCGAGGGCTGCCTGCGCCTGACGACCGGGATCGTGGCCCATACCGAAGCGGCGCTGGCCGCGCTGGAGGCCTCGTGGTGAGAAGGGCGAAGCTCCGCCGCACGACCCGGGAAACCGACATCGCTGTCTCGCTGGTCATCGAGGGCCGGGGCCGCTACGACGTGGCGACGGGCATCCGCTTCCTCGACCACATGCTGGAGCTCGTCGCGCGACACGGCGGGTTCGACCTCGACATCGCGGCGCGGGGCGATCTCGACGTCGATCAGCACCACACCGTCGAGGACGTGGGCATCGCGATCGGCGAGGCCGTGAGCTCGGCGCTCGGGTCGCGGCGCGGCATCAACCGCGCGGGCTACTTCGTCATGCCCATGGACGAAACGCTCGCCGTCGCGGCGCTCGACCTCGGCGGCCGCCCCCACACCGTTGTCGACCTCGGTGTGCGGGCGGCGCGCGTCGGCGACCTGCAGACCGAGCTCGTCGCCGACTTCTTCGAGGGCTTCGCGATGGGCGCGCGCGCCAACGTGCACGTCAAGGTCCTCTACGGTCGCTCGAGCCACCACAGGATCGAAGCCACGTTCAAGGCGTTCGCCCGTGCGCTGCGCGTCGCCTGCGCGAGAGATCGGCAGCTGCTGCGGCAGCTGCCGTCCACCAAGGGGCTGCTGTGACCCGGTCCGCCATTCCGCTCGCGCTCGCCGACTACCGCGCCGGCAACCTCGCGTCGGTGGCACGGGCGCTCACCACGGTGGGGGCCGACGTGCGCCTGGCGCGAACCGCCGCCGACCTTCACGGCGCGGCCGGCATCGTGGTGCCGGGCGTCGGCCATTTCGGCGCGACCATGGCGCTCGACGACGTGTGGCGCGACGCGCTCCGCGAGGCGCTCACGCGCGGCGTGCCGTTGCTCGGCATCTGCCTCGGCCTGCAGTGGCTCTGCGAAGGCAGCGAGGAGGCGTCCGGCGTGCCGGGGCTCGGCGTGTTTCCCGGGGTCGCCGCGCACATGGGGCGCGACGACGAATCCGCAGGTCGCTCCATCAAGGTGCCGCACGTCGGGTGGAACACCCTCGACATCGTGGCCGCGTCGTGGCTGCTTGCCGGCGTCGAGACGGGGGCGACCGCCTACTTCACTCACTCGTACGCCGTGCCGCCGGGCCCGGCCACCGTGGCCACCAGCACGCACGGGCGGCGGTTCACCGCGGCCGCCGAGTCGGGCCATGTGGCCGCGGTGCAGTTCCACCCCGAGAAGTCAGGACGCGTCGGGCTCACCATCCTCGAGAACTTCGTGCGTCGAGCCGGAGGCATGTGATGCTGACCCGCCGGATCATCGCGTGCCTGGACGTTCGCGACGGCGTCGTGGTGAAGGGGGTCCGGTTCGAGGGCCTCGCCTCGGCCGGCGATCCCGCCGCGCTCGCGCGCCGATACAACGACGAGGGCATCGACGAGCTCGTCATCCTCGACGTTACGGCCACCCTCGAAGGGCGACGCGCGCTGTGCCGGACGATCACCGCCGTCGCGCGGGAACTCTTCATCCCGCTCGCGGTGGGTGGGGGGATTCGCACCGAGCACGACGCCGCGGCCGTCGTCGAGGCGGGAGCCGACAAGGTCGCCGTCAATACGGCCGCCCTGGCCGATCCCGATCTCATCACGCGCCTGGCCCGCCGCTATGGCAGCCAGGCCGTCGTCGTCGCCATCGACGCCAGACGCCGGCGAGCGGCCGGTGAGGAGACGGCGGGCGCGGCGGCCTACGAGGTGTTCGTGCGCAGCGGGAGCGAGGCGGCGGGTCGCGAGGCCGTCGCCTGGGCGCGCGAGGCGGCACATCGGGGCGCGGGCGAGATTCTCCTGACCTCGATGGATCGCGACGGCACGCGCGAGGGCTTCGACTGCGAGTTGACGGCCGCGGTGAGCCGCGCCGTGCCCATTCCGGTCATCGCGTCGGGCGGCGCGGGCACCTTCGATCACTTCCTCGAGGTGTTCGAACGCGGAGAGGCGGATGCCGCCCTCGCGGCGTCGGTCTTCCACTACGGCGAGCACGCGGTGCTCGACCTGAAACAGCACCTCGCACGGCACGGCGTGCCCGTGCGCCTCGGGTGGTGACCATGCTGGTGCCCTCCATCGATCTGCAGGACGGCCGGATCGTGCAGCTCGTGCAGGGCCGCGACCTGGCCTTGGCGAGCGACGACGTCGACGGGTGGCTGGCGCGGTTCGCGCGCTACCGGCGGTTGCAGCTCATCGACCTCGATGCCGCGATGGGGCGCGGCGGCAACGACGCCCTCGTCAGGCGGATCTGCGCCGCGCGGCCCTGCCGTGTCGGCGGCGGCATCAGGTCGGTCGCGCGCGCCGGCGAGGTCCTCGCGCACGGGGCCGAGGCGGTCATCGTGGGAACGGCGCTGTTCGGTCCCGCCGGCGTCAACCACGCTGCCGCCCGCGCCTTTGCCCGGGCGCTCACCCCCTCGCGCCTCATCGTCGCGATCGACAGCCGGGGCGGGCGCGTGGTGGTGAAGGGGTGGGCCGAGTCGACCGCCCTCGACGCCCCGGCCGCGGCGCGCGCGCTCGAGCCCTACTGCGAGGAGTTCCTCTTCACCTGGGTCGACGGCGAGGGATTGATGGGCGGCATCGACATGGAGGCGGTGGCCCGCGTGCGCGAGGCCACCTCGCGGCGCCTGACGGTGGCCGGCGGCATCAGGTCGCACGCCGAGGTCGAGGCGCTCGACCGGCTCGGCGTCGACGCGGTGGTGGGCATGGCGATCTACACCGGGACCATGCGTCTCGGCGAGGGGGAGCCCTGACGGCCGTCACGTGCCAGCCGTGCCGGCCCCGCGCCCCGCGCTGCGCGCGACGGCCGGGTGTGTTACGCTATCCGGCGTAGTCGTCACGTCAAGTCACGTAATGGCCGCCGCCCGCGCCCGCGCGTTCGAGAATCCCTTCGTCTACGGCGAGGTCGTACCGGCTTCGGCCTTCGTCGGGCGCGAGGCGGAGCTGGATCGCCTGGTCCGCGATCT
Organism: Vicinamibacteraceae bacterium; assembly: GCA_023384595.1. Lineage (GTDB taxonomy): Bacteria > Acidobacteriota > Vicinamibacteria > Vicinamibacterales > JAFNAJ01 > JAHDVQ01. Next base: position 5,002 of record JAHDVQ010000018.1, read on the forward strand.
CGTCTCGGGCCAGAAGGTCTTCCTGGTGTCGCCGCGGCGCTACGGCAAGTCGTCGCTCATCCGCCGCGCCGCCGAGAGGATCGCGCGCGACGGGGTGCTCACCGTGGAGCTCACCGTCAGCAGCTACAGCTCGTATCTCGCCTTCCTCGAGGGCTTCGCCCGCGCGGTCGTCGCGCACACGGGCCCCGTCGAGGGCTGGGCCCGCCGCCTGCGCGAGTGGCTGCGGGGCGTGCGGACCGACGTCCGGGCGGCACCGGACGCCAGCCGCGGATCCGGCGCGGCCGATCTCGCGTTCCCGGGCATTCGCTCGGCGCGTGACGAGGCGAGGCTCGCCGCCGACGTCTTCGCCCTCCCGCAGCGGGTCGCGGACCTCCGCGGGCGCCCGGTCGTCGTCGCTCTTGACGAGTTCCAGGACGTCGCGCAGTTCGACGGCGGGAGCGTGGAGCAGGCGCTGCGCGCGGCGGTGCAGCACCAGCGCGACGTCGGCTACGTCTTCGCGGGCTCCGAGCCCACGCTCATGGAGCAGATGGTGAGTCCGCGGCGGCCCTTCTACAAGGCCGGCCCCGTCATGCGCCTCGAGCGGCTTCCGGCCGACGTCTTCGCCGCCTTCGTCGAGCGCCAGTTCGCGACGCACGGACGGCCGGTCGTCGCGGGTCTCGGCGAGGCGATCGTCGATCTCGCCGGCAACCTGCCGTACGACGTCCAGCGGCTGGCCCACGAGCTGTGGGACGACACGGGGGGCCTCGCGCGGCCGCTCGGCCTCGAGGACCTGCATCGGACGCTGGGCCGGCTCCTCGGCGAGCAGCGTCTGCTGTTCGAAGGTCTCTGGCAGCGGCTGACGCTCCTGCAGCGCGCGACGCTGCGCGCCGTGGTCTTCGAAGAGGGCCACGAGCTGCTCTCGGCGGCCACCCGCGAGCGCTACCGGCTCGGCGGCCCGTCGAGCGTGCAGTCCGCGCTCGGCGCGCTCACGCGCCACGAGATCATCCAGCGCGACGAGGGCGCCTACGTCGTGGTCGATTCCCTGTTCCGCGAATGGGTCGCGCGCACCACCTACTGAATCCCGATGCCCAGGAGCCTTCCGTGACCCCCGCCCCCACCAGCGGTTCGCTGCTCGATCGCGTCGGCCTGTCACGCCCGGAGCTGCGGGCGTGGGCGATGTACGACTGGGCGAATTCCGCGTTCATGACGACGATCATCGCGGCGGTCTTTCCGATCTACTTCGGGCAGGTCGCCTCGCGCGGCCTCGCGCCCGAGGTCGCCGCGTTCCGCTTCAGCCTCGCGACGACGATCGCGCTGCTCATCGTCGCGCTGCTCTCGCCCATCCTCGGGGCGCTCGCCGACTACGCCGGCATCAAGAAGCGCTTCCTGTTGATGTTCCAGTCGATCGGCGTCGGCGCGACGGCGCTCATGTGGTTCATCGGCGAGGGCGACTGGTCGCTCGCCCTGTCGCTGTTCGTGCTCGCCAACATCGGCGTCTCGGCCGCCTTCACGTTCTACGACTCGCTGCTGCCGCACATCGCCGCTCCGGGCGAACTCGATCGCGTGTCGACGGCCGGCTACGCTCTGGGGTACCTGGGCGGCGGGCTGCTGCTCGTCGTCAACATGCTCTGGATCACGAAGCCGCAGTGGTTCGGCCTGTCCGACGCCGGCGTGGCGACGCGGCTCTCGTTCCTGTCGGTCGCCGTCTGGTGGGCTGTCTTCTCGATCCCGCTCTTCCGCCGCGTGCCCGAACCGCCCTCGGAGAAGGGGACGGCCACGCCGACCGCGGGCGAACTCCTCCGCGTTCCATTCAGGCGGCTCGGCCACACCTTCCACGAGCTGGCGAGGTTCCGGCAGGCCCTGCTGATGCTGCTGGCCTTTCTCGTCTACAACGACGGCATCAACACGATCATCCGGATGGCGTCCCTGTATGGCTCGCAGATCGGCATCGCCGACCAGCACCTCATCCTCGCCCTCGTGATCGTGCAGTTCGTGGGCGTGCCCTTCGCGTTCCTCTTCGGGCGCGCGGCGTCGTGGATCGGCGCGAAGCGGTCGATCTTCGTGGCGCTCGGCGTCTACATGCTCATCAGCGTGCTCGGCTACTACATGACCTCGGCCGCGCACTTCTATCTGCTGGCGCTGCTCGTCGGCACCGTCCAGGGCGGCAGCCAGGCGCTCAGCCGATCGGTCTTCGCGTCGATGATCCCGCGCGACCGCTCGTCGGAGTTCTTCGCCTTCTTCGGGGTGTTCGAGAAGTTTGCCGGCATCCTCGGGCCGCTGCTCTTCGCGGCGGCCATCGGCGCCACCGGCTCGAGCCGATCCGCCATCCTCTCGGTCATCGCGTTCTTCGTGGTGGGCGCGCTGCTGCTGACCTTCGTGGACATCGACAAGGGACAGCGCATCGCCCGCGAGGCCGAGGCGGAGGCCGCGGCGCACCGCGGGTGAGACGGCAGGACCCATGGCCTTCGTGCGGTGGCTCGCCCGCGTCGCGGTCTGGCTCTTCTACAGGACCGAGAGAATCGGCCCGCCCCTCTCGGCCGGCCCGCTCGTGCTCGTGGCCAACCACCCGAACGCGCTCCTCGATCCCGCCATCGTGATGGCGACCAGCGAGCGCCCTCTGCGTTTCCTCGCGAAGTCCACGCTCTTCGGCATCCCCATCGTCGGGTGGATCGTGCGGGCGAGCGGCGCCATCCCGGTGTATCGGCGGATCGACCCTGGCGCGGACGTCGCCCGGAACGTCGAGATGTTCCGGGCCGTCGGCGACGTGCTCGCCGGGGGCGGCGCTGTGTGCCTCTTTCCGGAGGGCATCAGCCACTCGCGGGGCCGGCTGGCCCCGCTCAAGAGCGGCGCCGCGCGCATCGTGCTCGACGCGCGGGCACGGGGCGTCTCAGCGGCGATCGTCCCCGTGGGCCTCAACTTCGACGAGAAGACCTCGTTCCGCTCCACCGTGACCGTCGCCTACGGACCGGCGCTCGACGGGGCGGCAGTGGCCGCACTCGCCGCGGGTGGCGGCGAGCGCGACGCCGCCGAGCGCATGACGGCCGAGATCGAGCGGCGCCTGCGCGATCTCATGATCGAAGCCGATCCCGACGGCACGCACGCCATTGTCGACGACGTCGAACGCCTGTATGCATCGGCACGCGGGCTCCCTCGCGACCCGGTGCACACCCTGGCGCGCCGCCGGCGCATCGCCGAGGGCATCGACGTCATGCGTGGGCGCGATCCCGCCAGGTTCGCCTGGATCTATCAGCGCTATCGGACCATCACGCGGCGGCTCGCACGCTTCGGCATCGGGCCGCGCCTGCTCGCGCGCGACGTCGGGTGGACCGACGCGGCACGCTTCGCCCTTCGCGAGAGCGTCATCGCCGCACTGACTGTGCCCGTCATCGCCGCGGCGGCCGCGTTCTTCAGCCTGCCGTACCTGCTCGTCGACCTCGTGTCGAGGCGGGCGTCGATTGAAATGGCTGCGACCGTGAAGATCTTCAGCGGGGTGATCTTCTACCCGCTCGCCATCGCCGGGTGGGCGGTGGCTGCCGCCCGCCTGTGGGGCGCGGCGGCGGGCTGGACGATGCTGGCGGGGCTGCCCGTCATCGGCCTGGCCGCCCTCTACGCGATCGAGCGCGAGTCGGCCGTCGTCGAAATCGTGCGCGAGTGGGTCGCCACGCGCGGCACACGGCCTGAAACCCGCGCGCGACTCAGGCGCCAGGGCGCCGAGCTCGCCGAGATGCTCGACGAGGCCGATCGCTGGCTGCAGGAGATCGGCGGGACGGCCAGCCAGGCCCAAGCTCGAAGTTAGACCAACGCCCAGCGCCGAGCGCCGAGCGCCCAGCGCCCAACGCCCAGCGCCCAACGCCCAGCGCCCAGCGCCCAGCGCCCAATTCAGGGCTGCACGTCGAGCAACCGCCGCAGCTTGTTCTCGGGGCCCCGGCTGGCCGTCAGCCGCGTGCCGTCCTGCAGGATCACCGCGTACTCGCCGTGAAAGAGCGGCTGCAGTTCCTTGATGCGCTCCGTGTTGACGATGGTCGATCGGTGGATGCGGATGAACCGGTTCGGATCGAGCTTGGCCTCGATGCCCTTCATCGTCTCGCGCAGGAGGTGCGAGATGGGGCCCACGTGCAGCCGCACGTAATTGCCTTCGGCCTCGATCCAGTCGATCTCGTCCACCTTGAGGAAGGCGACCCGCCCCGAGCTCTTGAGCACCAGCCGTTCCGGCGGACGCCGTTCCTCGCGCAGGTTCTCGAGCAGCGACAGCAACCGCTCGTTCACGCCGCCGTTCCCGGCGCCCTTCGTCAGCTCGTCGCGCGCCCGCTCGATCGCCTTCTTGAAGCGCTTGCCGTTGAAGGGCTTCAGCAGGTAGTCCAGCGCGTGCACCTCGAAGGCCTGCAGCGCGTACTGGTCGTAGGCGGTCACGAAGATGACGGCCCGCGGCAGCTCCGTATCGAGCGCCTGCAAGACCCCGAAGCCGTCGACGACGGGCATCTGGACATCGAGGAACACCAGGTCGGGCTTCTTGGCCCGGATCTCGGCAATGGCCTCGCCGCCATCGCCGCTCTCGCCAACGACTTCGATGTCGGACTCCTGTTCGAGTAGCGTGCGAATACGCTCGCGGGCGAGCGGCTCATCGTCGACGATGCAGGCACGAATCGTCATGACGGGTCTCCTTCGTTCCGGATGGGGGCTTCGGCGGACGGGTCCTGGGGGACGAGCATCGTGACCAGGGTTCCGCCCTTCGGATGGTTCGTGAGGTCGAGCGAGGCGAGCGGGCCGTAGAGCTGCGTGAGGCGCGCACGCGTGTTGGCGAGGCCGATGCCGGAATGCGGCGCCGGCACGCCGTTCACGCGCAGGCCCGGTCCGTCGTCGCGCACCTGCAGCTGCAGCATGCCCTCCGTGCCGCGGGCGCGAATCTCGATGACGCCGCGACCGGCCCGCGGATCGAGGCCGTGCCGGATGGCGTTCTCGACGATCGGCTGCAGGACCTGGTTCGGGACGCGGGCATCGAGCGTCTCGGGCGGCACGTCGATGGTGACCGCGAGCCGGTCATGAAACCGCGTCTGCTGAATGTCGATGTAGCGCTGCAGGAAGTCGAGTTCTTCGCGAAGCGTCACCTCCTGCACGCCGATGGTGTCGAGCGTCATACGCAGCAGGTCGCTGAGCTGCGTGACCATGTCGTCGGCGGCGTCGGGGTTCTTGTGGATGAGCGTCGAGATGGCGTGCAGCGTGTTGAACAGGAAGTGCGGGTTCAGCTGCATGCGCAGCACCTCGAGCTGGGCCTGCGCCAGCCGCGACTCGAGCTGCGAGGCCGTCAGCTCGCGCTCGCGCGCCCGACGGTGGTTCTGCCAGGCCTGGTCGGCGGCCACCATCACGAGGTACGACAGGTAGACGTAGAGCAGCTGTCCGATGATGATGCGCGTGGCAGGGATGGGTTCGGAGTCGACCCACGGGCCGACGGCCGCGCGGATGACCCCGTGCAGCACCGCGAAGACGACCCCAGCCAGCAGGTGGATGGCCAGCGCGGCGCGCCACGTGGACGTCTCGAACCGGAACCGCCGCGAGAGGTAGAACACGGCGGGACCGAGCAGGAGCCACGGATACCAGGTGGCGAAGCCCGAGGCCAGCGCCTCGCCCCACGCCACCGGCATGCGCTCGCGGTAGACCACCCAGAGGTGCGCGGCCGTGACGAGGCTCAAGAGCGTGAGGCCCGCGACGAAGAGGCCGATCTTGGGCCACGCGGCGCGCCAGCCGTCGCCGAACTCCCCGTCGACGAGCTGCGCCGGACGGTCTTCGAGCAGTGCCGGTCCCGGTGTGGGCCGGGCCACCCCGGGTGCCATGCCGTCGGTCGAGCTCATCGTCATGGTCTACGCTGATGCTCGGGCAAAGTTCTGACGAACGGCAACGGCGATGTGACGGTCGGGCCGTCAGGTGGGACCGGTCGTCCCAGCGTCGGGCTGTGCCGGTGGATTGATGACGTCGACGCGCAGGATACGCGGCCGCATGCGGCGGCCCACCGCGATCTCGACGCGGTAGCGCGGGGGCCACGGGCTCTGCGCGAGCGTGACGCCGCCGGCATGCGGGGGGAGCCGCCGGGTTTCGTCCCGCGCGCGAAGCGGCTCGACGGCCCGACGGCTCGAGGGCGGCACGAGCAGCGTCTCGGGGAGCAGGCCCCCGACCTCGCCGACGAGCGCCGGACCGCCGGCGCCGCCGGCCCGCTCGAGCCGGCGCAGCCTCACGACGGCGGGAAGGATCACGTATCGCTTTCGGTCCGCATACCGGAGACGCAGCGCCTCGGCATCGCTCCCGGCATCGACGGGCACCAGTCGCGACGCGCGCGCGGGAGCCGCCGCGATGGCCGACTCGTCCAGTCCCGGCGCGCCGGCTGGATCTCGTCCTTCGGGTTTGCTGCGAGCCCGGGCCTGCCATGCCGCGATGCGTGACGCCAGGGCCTCGGACGCGAGGTCGAACACGACGAAGGCGGGGCGGCCGGGCACGCCGGCGTAGAACTTCTCGGCTTCGGGGGCGCCAGGGCGAACCGAGACATCGAAGCCGATGGCCTCGAGGGTGCGGGGGCCAAGGGCCACCGGGAGGCCCGCCTCGGCGGTGGTCCTCGAGGGGGCTGCCGGCTGGAAGCGCCAGTGGAGGCGAACCGCGCTGCTGTCGTCGCGCATCTCGCCGCCCAGCCACAGCTCGCGCTCGTCGAGCGTGACGACGGTGTCGGGCTCCCCGCCGCGATCGGCGACGACGAGTGCCGCGATGCCCAGGTTGACGAGACCGGCGATCGCGATCGGGAGGAGCAGCACGCGGCGCATCAGGCCCCCTTCAGCAGGCGGCGCCGCACGCGCTGGAGCAGCCACGACACGGCCAGGGCCATCGCGCCCGCGATCAGGAAGAACAGGTAGCGCGGCATCCAGTCCCACCACCAGTCGACGAACTTCAGCAGCGAGGCGATCGCGAGCAGCGCCGTCGCCGTCGCCGTGACCTCGGGCCAGCGGCGCTTGATGCCGATGGCCATCGCCGTCAGCGCGACGATGAAACTGACGATCTGGTAGGCCACCTCCACGGCGTCGGGGTCGGCCGGGAGGTAGGACAGGTGTCCGGCCCGGCTCATGAGGAGCACGGCGACGGCCACGAGCAGCATCGTCAGCGTGCGAAGGACGGCGGGGAATCCCTCGTACCTTACCCCGTGAGGAACGGCCGACCACAGGGCGAGGCCGCCGGCCCCGAGCAGGACGCCCTCCGGCCTCATCGCGAAGTCGAGGCCCCATCCGCCGGTCGAGGCCACCAGCGCCGCGGCCACCCACGCGGCCAGGCAGACCGCGCCGGCCGCCAGGATCAAGCGGTGACGATACGCGTAAGCGAGACTCACGCCGAAGGCGCCGTAGCCCAGGAGCACGGTCGCGCTCGGCGCGAGCGAGTAGATGGCGCCCAGCACCTCGACGTTCAGCACGAGGGCGGCAAACGAGAGCACCACGAAGAGGCCGGCGGCGACGCGGTAGCGAATCGACCGCGACAGCACCTCGGCGCCCGCCAGCGCCGCCAGCGGCGCCGCCACCACGATGCCCACCTGAGCAGCCATCGGCAGCACGCCCCAGATCCGGAAGAAGAAGAGGGCGAGCCCGGTGGCCACCGCCAGCGCGCCGACGATGGCCGCCAGCTTCAGGCCGAGCGAGGCAGGTTTCTGGCCTTCGAGCACGTCGATATCGAACCGCGCGACGAGCGCCCCGCGCAGCGCGCGGTGGTAGGACGCGAGACGCAACCGCTCATCGGGCGTGAGCCGCAACACGCCGTCGCGTTCTACTTCTTCGAGCTCCAGCTCGAACGCGCGGATGCGATCGGCCCGCGCCTGCGCCCCGCCCTGTGAGCCGGGCAGGCTGAAGTCCGGCATGGCGCGATTCTACGCCGAGTCTGGCGGCGAGGTGATGGAGGCGACCACGGGCTAGAATGCGAAGAAGAGTTCCACCATGTCCCGCTGGCGCCGCCGACTCGCGATCGGCTTCCTCGTCGTCGCAGCCCTGCTGCTCCTCCTGCTCGCCGGGCTCCAGACGCCGTGGGCGCGCCGCCAGGCCATCCGCCAGGTGGTGTCGGCCCTCGAGGGACAGGGCATCCACGCGACGTTCGGGTCGATCGGCTACAACCCGCTGACGCTCCGGGTATCGGCGGGCGAGGTCCGGCTTGCGCCCATCGACACCCCCTCGGCGCCGTTCTTCGCGGCCCGGCGTATCGACGCGCAGGTGCCCTGGGCGCTCCTGCGGGGGGAGTTGCGCATCACCTCGCTCGAGGTCGACGGCGGCCGGCTCACGCTCGCCCGCGGCGACGACGGTCGATGGAACCTGCCGCCCTCGCGCGAGTCGGCCCCGCGCACCGAACCTTTCATCCTCCCCATCGGACGGCTGCGGCTCTCGGACTTCGGCGTGACCGTCGAGGATCCGGACGGCGGGTTGCGCGTACGGCTCGACGGCCTCGACGTGACGCTCGACCCTCGCGGTGACGGCACGATTGCGGGACCGCTCGCCATCCAGGGTCCGCTCGAGATTGAGACCGCCGGCCGAACCCTCGCGGCCCGGAACGTCGCGGGCACCCTCGCCTATGACGGCCGCCACGTGCAGCTGGCGCCGCTGACGCTGGAGGTGATCCGCGCGGACGGGACGCCGATGACAACGGCCCGCGTCGAAGGGCGTCTGGCCGACGTGTACGGCGATCTCGCCGCGGAACTGGGAATCGAGGGACGAGCCGACGGGGCGGTGGCCGCGCGATGGCTCGAGCTTGGCGAGCCGGTCGAAGGCGACGTGGACTGGACGGCCCGGCTCGAAGGGGCGATCGCCGATCTGGAGGTGCCCTTCACGGCGCGCAGCGACGCGCTCGCGTTCGGTGCACTGGCGCCGGCGCGACTCGACGTGGCGGGCAAGTACACGTCCGACGCCGTGACCCTCGACCGAATCGAGGCCGCCCTGCTCGGCGGCCGCGCCGAAGGCCGGGCGCGCATCGCGCTTGGTGAGGAAGGCCGGGCCGCCGCGAGTCTCACGTGGCACGACCTGCCCGTCGACGCGCTCAGCCGCCTCGTCGAACCGCGCGGGTACCAGGTCGCGGCGGCGACGACGGGCGAGTTCGAAGGGGAGTGGCAATCGGCCGATTGGCGCACCTTCGAGGCGCGGGCCGCCGTGCGCTTCACGCCGCGGCCGGGGCGCGGTGTGCCGATCTCGGGAAGGGCGTCGCTCGATGCGGGCAACCGGCGATACGCGCTGGCGTCGTCGCTCGAGGTGGGTGGGCACACCCGCGCGGACGTGAGACTGGGCGGCGGCCTGGCGCAGCGGTGGTCCGACGCGGGGCTCGCCGGCGAGACCCGCGTCGAGACCACCGATATCGCCTCGCTGGTCTCTGCCATCCGCGCGACGGGCGCCGCCGACGTGGAACTGCCGGGCGGGCTCTCGGGTCCGCTCGTGGTGGCGGGCCGCGTCGAGGGGCAGATGGCGCGGCCCGTGCTCGTCGCGACGGCCGAAGCCCCCGCGCTGACGCTTGGCACCCCCGACGCGACCGGCGCGCTCGTCGCGAGCGTCCGCGCCGACACGTCGGTCCTCGATGCCGAGGTGCGCTCGCTCGTGCTCGCCGGCAATCAGACGGAAGGCCACGTGACCGTGCGCTTCACGAACCGCGCGCTCGAGGGACGGTTCGAGACGACGGTGACCGATCTCGGTGCGCTCGCGGGCCCCTTCGTGCCGGCCCTCGACGGGATGGCTGTGGCCGGGGCCGGGCGCGTCGTCACCACCATCGCCGGGACGCTCTCGCGACCCGTTGTCGACAACGACGTGGCCTTGAGCGGCGTCGCGCTCGCCGGCCAGGCGCCGGCCGTCGTCGGCGGCCGCGTCGGTCTCGACGGCACGGCGGTCGTCCTCGATCGGGTCGAGATTCGGCGCCCGGAAGGCGACCTCGTGCGCCTCGACGGACGCTACGACTGGGCTCGCGACGCGCTCGACCTGCGCGGATCGGTCGACGCGTGGAGCCTGGCGCCGATCGCGCTGAGCGCCGAAGGCGCGCCGGTGCCGGTGCGGGGGACCGTCGATACGCTCCGCGTCGAGCTCGCGGGCCCCCTCGAGACGCTCGGCGGCAGCCTCACGCTCAACGCACGCGACCTCGCGTACGGGGGGCTGGCGCTCGGCACCGCGGGTCTCGACGCGCGCTTCGACGGGGGCCGCGGCGTCGTCGCGGTCACCATGCGCGAACTCGGCGGCGTGGTCGAGGGAAACCTCTCGCTCGCCGGCGAACGGCCCTTCTTCGCGAACGTGCGCCTCGACCAGGACGACGTGCGGCGGTTGCTCCCGATCGAGGACCCGCGCCTCGACCTGCTCTCGCTCGGGATCGAAATGAACGCCGTGGTGCAGGGCCGGCTCGGAGACGTCGAGAACCTCGTGGCCACCGCCGAGGTCACCCGGCTCGACGGCCACCTCGATCGGACCGCGGTCGCGCTCGCGAGCCCGGCGCGGTTCACCTACGCCGAGCGTCGCGCCCAGGCGGAGGCCTTCGATCTGCAGTACGGATCCACGCGCGTGCGCCTCTCGGGTGCGCTCGGTGAGGCCCTCGACGGTGTGCAACTGCGCGTCACCGGCAACCTCGCCGACTTCGAGTCGGCCATCAGGCTGGCCGGCATGACGGCGCCCTTCGCGCTCTTCGGTGGGTTCACGCTCTCGCTCGACGCGGCCGGCCCGATGGCGGCGCCCGACATCCGCGCGTCGCTCGCCATCGAGAACGCGCAGGCGTCGGTGAACAATCTGCCGCCCGCCTTCGATATCCAGGTGGCGGCGGCCTACGAGGAGGGGGTGCTGGCTGTCGAGACCCTGCGCGGGCAGTGGCAGGACTCGACCCTGCAGGCCTCGGCCCGGATACCGGCGCGCATCGCGGCCGAGCATCTGCCGGCCAGCTACGTGGCCTCACTGCCACCCCTGACGTCGGCCGCGACAATCGACGCCAGCTTCGACCCCCTGACGCCGCGCGCGCTCGAACCGGTCCTGAGCGGCAACGTGCTCGACGCCCTCCGCGGCGTCGTGTCGGGGCGGCTGCACCTCGAGACCGAGGCGGCGGCGCTCGAGGCCTGGCGCGGCGAGCTCCAGCTCGATCGACTCGCGCTCTCGGTCGCCAACGTCCCGCTCGAACAGACACGTCCGACACGCGTCGAGCTGGCCGGCGGCCGCGTCCGCATTCGCGACCTCGAGTGGGCCGGCGAGGGCAACCGCCTGACGGCGGTGGGCGCCATCGCCCTCACGGGAGCCGACACGCCGCGCTTCGACCTGGCCGTCGACGGCGAGGGCGACCTTCGGGTACCGGGGGCCTTCTTCCCCGGGATCTCCACTGGAGGCCGGGCGCGGGCCTCGTTGTCGGTGTCGGGGCCCGTCTCGATGCCCAGGCTCGACGGGCTCGTGACGGTGACCTCCGCCGAGGTGCGGCTGCGCGAACCCCGCCTCGCGGTGACGGAACTGAACGGGAACATCGTGCTCGTCGGCGACCGCGTGCAGTTCGACAACCTGCGCGGCACGCTCAACGGCGGCCGCCTCGACGTGGGCGGCGAGCTGACGCTGGCGGGGTTCGACATCGGGACGGCCGGCATCACCGTCACCGCGCGCGGCGTCGCGATGGAGTATCCGGAGGGGTTCCGCAGCGAGCTGCGCGCGTCGGTGTCGCTCACCAAACGCGCCGGCGAGCCCACGGCGCTGCTCGGGGGCAAGGTGGTCGTGCTGCGCGGCGCCTATCGGGCGCCGCTCAGCCTGCTCTCGTTCACGCAGGGCGGCCGCGCGATCGTGCAGGGCCTGGCAGGCGAGGAGCCGTCGGCCCTCGAGCGCACGCGGCTGAACATCACCATCCGCTCGGTCGAGGACCTGATCGTCGACAACAACTACGGACGCTTCGAGGCCGGGCTGGACCTGCGGCTCACCGGCACGGTGCACGAGCCGGCGCTGGCGGGCCGCCTCGCGCTGCGCGAGGGCGGCGAGGTGTACCTCGCCGGCACGACGTACAACCTCGAGCCGAGCACCGTCGACTTCGTCGATCCCACCCGCATCGTGCCGGAGCTCGGCATCGTCGCGCGCACGCGCGTGGGGGGCCGCGACATCCGCCTGAACGTGACCGGTCCGCCCGACAACCTGTCGCTCGACCTCACGTCCGAGGACGAGGACCTCGGGCGCGCCGACCTCGCGTCGCTCCTCCTCACCGGGCGCACCATGGAGCAGACGACGGGGGCCGAGGCCGACGCGGCTGGTGCCCTCGCGCTCAGCCTGCTGTCGGGCGAGGTGCTCGGGTCGGCCGGCCGCGCGTTCGGGCTCGACAGCGTGCGCCTCACCCGCGGCGACGTCATCGACGACGACTTCCGGCTCGATCCGACCCTCATCTTCGAGGAGACCGACCCGGCCTCACGCCTGACCATCTCGAAGAGCATCAACGGCGTGGTCGACGTGATCGTCTCGCAGAACCTGAAGGACAGCGGACGCCTCACGTGGATCGTGAGCGCGCGCACGATTGCCCGTATCGAGCTGCGCGTCGTCTCGGCCGACGACAACGATCGCACCTACGAGATCCGGCAGGATCTCGAGTTCGGCGGACCGTCACCGGCGGCGCGGCGGGCCCGCGCGCAGCAGCGTGCCAGAGCCAGGGGACAGCGCGGCGAGATGGAGGTCGGCGAGGTGGCCGTCGAGGCGACGCCCTCGGCCGACCGTCCAGCCCTCACGGCGCGGCTGCGGCTCGAACCCGGCGACACCTTCGACTTCTTCGAGTGGCAGGACGACCGCGATCGTCTGCTCGAGCTGTACCGGAACCAGGGCTACCTCGAGGCGCGTGTCGACGCCTCGCGCGAGACGGTTCGGCCCGGCGATGGCGAGCGGCTGGTGAACCTGCGGTACGAGGTCACTCGCGGACCGCGCACCGAGGTCCGGGTCGAGGGGCACCCGGTGCCCGAGAGCGTCGTGGGCCGTATTCGCGAGGAGTGGGCCGACGCGGTGTACGACGGCTTCCTCCTCGACGATGCGACGCGGATCGTTCGCGAGCACATCGCGTCGGAGGGGTACTTGCGCGGAACGGTCGAGGCCCGGGTCGATGGCGGGGCCGACGCCCCCGTGAAGACGCTCGTCGTGGCGGTCTCTCCCGGTCCGCTCTCGACGGAACGCCACATCGAATTCCGTGGGCGGGCCACGCTCGACGAGGGCGAGCTGACGGACGCGCTCGACCTCGCCGACCTCGAGACTCGCGCGTTCGTCGCGCCGGCCGAGGCCGCCGAGATCGTGCGCCGTACCTATCAGCTGCGCGGCTACCTCGACGCCAAAGTTGAGGCGCAGGCGCTCGAGTTTGCCGGCGACCGGGCCGTGCTGCCCCTGATGATCGAGGAGGGCGTGCGCTACGAATCGAGCGCGATCCGTTTCGAGGGTGTGTCGGCGGTGCCCGAGACCGAGCTCGCCGAGGCGGCCAACTGGGAGGCGGGCCGCCCGTTCGAGTCGGAGCCGTTCCTGCTCGCGCGCGGCAGGGTGGAGCGCTATTACCGGCAGCGCGGCTACAACAACGCGCTCGTCACGCCCCGCATCGACCTGGACCGCGAGGGCGGCGTCGCGCAGGTGACCTTCAACATCACCGAGGGGCCGCGACAGGTCATTACCGACATCGTCGTGGTCGGTGGCGACAACACGTCGCGACGCCTCATCAGGCGGGCGTTGGACTTCCAGTCGGGCGATCCGGCGAACCTCGAGAAGATCTACCGGGCGCGAAAACAGCTGTACGACACGGGCGTGTTCCAGCGCGCCGACGTCGAGGTCGTGCCGCCCGGGACGGCCGAAGCGCGCGAGGCTGCGGCCGAGGCGCGCGCGGCCCGGCTGCAGGCCCGGGTCGCGCGTCCGGTGTCGGAGACGCCGCCGGGGGCTCCCGAGACGACGCCGCCCGGCACGGGGGCACCGGGCGTCGTCACCGCCGGCGCCACATCACCCGAGGCGCCTCGGGTCATCGAGGACGGTGTCGAGAAGGTGGAGGCGCTCGTGACCCTCGTGGAGCGCCGGCCGTGGCGCTTCCGCTGGGGCTTCCTCGTCACCGACGTGTACGACGAGTTCAACGAGAAGCGCCGTCAGCGCCCCGGCGTCACGGCCGACATCCAGTACCGGAACCTCTTCGGACAGGCGGTCACGACCGGGGTCGCCGTCCGCGCATCGCGCGACTACCAGGCCGGCCGCGCCTTCATCACCGCACCGCGGCTGTTCCGGCGCAACATCCGATCGAGCGTGTATCTCACGCGATCGCACGAGGACTTCGGCGTCGAAGGTCTGCCGCTCGAGATCGATCGCACCATCCTGTCGCTCGAGCAGCGCGTGCGGCCGCGTCCGGCGCTCGAGTTCAGCTGGGGCGCCAGCTACGAGCGGACGGACTTCCTCAACGAGTTCATCCCCGGCTTCGCGTTCGGCGGCATCCTCGACGTCATCAAGGCGCAGGCGCTCGGCCTCTACGATCGCCGTGACAACCCGTTCGACGCGACGCGCGGCTGGTTCCACGCCTCGGCCGTGGAGTACGGCATCACCCGGTCGGGCGGCGACCAGCGATTCCTGAAGTTCTCCACGCAGCAGTTCCACTACTGGACGGTCGCCGACCGGGTGGTACTCGCGACGGCCGTCCGCGGCGGAGTCGCGACAGGGTTCGGCGACGACCTCATCGTCACCGAGCGGTTCCTGCTCGGCGGCGGCAACACCGTGCGCGGCTATCCCGAAGAATCGCTCGGCCCCCGCGACGAGTTCGGACGCGTGGCCGGAGGCGAGGCCGTCCTGGCGTTCAACCAGGAAGTCCGGTTCCCGGTCTGGAAGTGGCTGCGCGGCGTGGCCTTCGTCGACGCCGGCAACGTGTTCCGGCGGCCGGACGACTTCGATGTCGGCAATCTGAAGGTCGGGGCCGGGCTGGGCGCCCGGCTGCACACACCGTGGGTGGTGCTCAGGCTCGACTTCGGTCTGCCGGTGTCGGACTCCACCGACCTGTCGCGCGGCCGCTGGATCTTCTCGCTCGGCCAGGCCTTCTGAGCCGGGGCTCGGCGCGGCCGGCGTCCGTCAGCCCGTCTGGCTCACTTCGCCCGGGCCTGCCGCCTGAGCGCGCTGTGGCGGTAGCCGTAGGCGAAGTAGAACACGAGGCCGATCGCCAGCCACACCATGAAGCGGACCCACGTGACCCGCGGAAGCTGCAACATCAGGTACGTGCACGAGGCGATGGCCGCCAGCGGCACCAGCGGCACGAGCGGCGTGCGGAACGGTCTCGGGTGGTCCGGCCTGGTGTGCCGCAGGATCAGGACACCGAGCGCGACGAGCACGAAGGCGAACAGCGTCCCGATGTTCGTCAACTCCACGACCTCGTTGATGTTGGCAATGCCGGCAAAGCTCGCCACGACGATGCCCGTCACGATCGTCGTGACGTGCGGGGTGCGGTACTTGGGATGGACCCGGGCGGCCCACGAGGGCAGCAGCCCGTCGCGCGCCATTGCGAAGAAGATGCGCGGCTGTCCCAGCTGGAACACGACGAGCACGGAGGTCGAGGCGAGCACCGCGCCGAGCGAGATGACGCCGGCCGTCCAGTTCATGCCGAGCGCCGAGAACGCCGTCGCCAGCGGCTCGGCCGTGTCGAGCATCCGGTAGGGTACGAGGCCCGTCAGCACGATGGCGACGAGGATGTAGATGATCGTGCAGACGACGAGGCTGGCGATCATCCCGATGGGCAGGTCGCGCTGCGGGTTCTTCGTTTCCTCGGCCGCCGTCGAGATCGCGTCGAAGCCGATGTAGGCGAAGAAGATGATCGCTGCCGCGCTCGAGATGCCCTGCCAGCCGTTCGGCGCAAACGGCGTCCAGTTCTCCGGCTGGACGTAGAAGACGCCCACCAGGATGAAGAAGCCGATGATGACGAGCTTCAGCACGACCATCGCGCTGTTGAACCAGGCGCTCTCGCTGATGCCCCGCACCAGCACCCACGTGACGCCCAGGACGATGAGGAAGGCCGGCAGGTCGAAGACGATGGGGATGTCGGCCAGCCTCGGCGCGCCGGCCACGGCTGCGAGCGCCTTCTGCGCGGTCATCGAGAGCGTCGCGGGATCGGCGCCGACGGCGGCCGACGCCGCCTGCATGGCGCTGCGATAGTCCATGCCGAGCCACGCCGGCCACTGGAGGCCGAGGCCGCGCAGCAGTTCCTGGAAGTAGCCCGACCACGAGATGGCCACGGCGACGTTGCCCACGGCGTACTCGATGATGAGATCCCATCCGATGATCCACGCCACCAGTTCGCCGAGCGTGGCGTAGGAGTAGGTGTAGGCCGATCCGGCCACGGGCACCATCGAGGCGAACTCGGCGTAGCAGAGCGCTGCGAAGCCGCACGCGATGGCGGTGATGATGAACGACACGACCAGCGCCGGCCCGGCGCCGAGGTGCGCCGAGCCTCCCGCGGCGGCCGTTCCCACCGTCGAGAAGATGCCGGCGCCGATGATGGCGCCGATGCCGAGTGAGGTAAGCTGCACCGGACCGAGCGTGCGCGAGAGGCGCCGCTCGCCGTGCTCCATCTCCTGCAGCAGGCGCTCGATCGGCTTGACGCGGAACAGCGTGGGCATGGGTGGCGCGATCCCCCGGGAAAAGGCGCGCCTACATTAGCAGAAAACGCCGGGACGCACGGGTCACGGCGCAGGACGACACGACATGCGCATCGCCATCATCGGACCCGGCGCCGTCGGAGGCTACTTCGGCGCCCGTCTCGCGGCGGCCGGCCACGAGGTGCTGTTCATCGCACGCGGCGCCCATCGGCGCGCCATCATGGAGCGCGGCCTGCTGGTGTGGAGCCCCTTCGGCGATCTCGTCGCCCGCGGCGCCGCGCCGGAGGATCCGTCCGAGATCGGACCTCCCGACCTCGTCATCCTGGCGGTGAAGACCTACGACAATGCGACGGCGCTGCCGCTCCTGCGCACCATCGCGGGCCCCGACACCGTCGTGCTCACCCTGCAGAACGGCGTCGACAGCGCCGAGGAGATCGCCACCGTCATCGGCGAAGCGCCGGTGCTCGGCGGCACCGCCTACATTGCCGCAGCCATCCGCGCGCCCGGGCTCATCGAGCACACCGGCCGCTATCACCGCATCGTGTTCGGGGAGTGGTTCCGCCCCGGTTCCGAGCCGTCGCCGCGTGCCGCGGCGATCGGCGCCGTCCTCACCGAGGCCGGTGTCGTCGCCGAGGTCGTTCCCGACGCCCGCGTCGCCATCTGGGAGAAGTTCATCTACCTCGCCCCGCTCGCGGCCTTCACCGCGGCCACGCGGCTGCCGACGGGCGCGACGTGGAACGACCCGGTCCTGCGCGCGCAGTTCATGGGCGCCGTGCGCGAGGTGGTGGCGGTGGGCGAGGCCGAGGGCATTCCCCTCGCGGCCGGGCAGGAGACCCGCATCGAGCGGCTGATGCAGGTCGTGCTTCCGGGCATGCGCTCGTCGATGCTCATCGATCTCAGCGCGGGCAAGCGCCTCGAGGTCGAGACCCTCCAGGGCGCCGTCGTCCGGCGCGCGGCGCGGCACGGCGTGCCGGTGCCGATCATGACGACGCTCTACGCCGTGCTGAAACCGTGGGCCGACGGACCGGTGACGACGTGGGCGTCGTAAGATGAAGCCCTGACATGTCGCTCGGCCTCGTCGCGGTGGTTTCGCTCGTCGGAGGCCTCGCCGGCCTCATCGGGTCGCTGCTGGGGCTCGGCGGAGGCATCTTCCTCGTGCCCTTCTTCGTCATCGGGCTCGGGCTGCCGTTCCAGCAAGCGGCCGCCATCAGCCTGATGACGGTGATCGCGACCTCGAGCGCCGTCAGCGCGGGCACCGCCGGCAAGCGCCTGATCAACCTGCGGCTCGGCATGGTCCTCGAGATCGCCACCACGCTCGGCGGGCTGCTCGGCGGCGTCACGGCGATGGCGCTGTCGCCGCGCACCCTCACCGCGATCTTCGCGGCGACGACCGCGGCCATGGGCCTCGTGATGGCGAAGCAGGCGGGGGCGGCGCGCATCGAGCCGCTTCCGCCCGACGCCGACGTCGGGCGCATCGGCGGCCGCTTCTACGACGCGGAGCACGGCCGCGAGATTGCGTACCGCGTCCGCCGCCTGCCCGTGGGGCTGTTCTTCTCGTTCATCGCCGGGAACATCTCGGGACTGCTGGGCATCGGCGGCGGCATCCTCAAGACGCCGGTCCTCAACGCCTGGTGCGGCGTGCCCATCAGGGTCGCCGCGGCCACGAGCTCGCTCATGATCGGCGTGACCGCGGTGTCCACCGTGCCCATCTACTACGCCGAGGGGCACATCATGCCGCCCATCGCCGCGGCGGGTGTGCTCGGCGTGCTCGTCGGCTCGCGCGCGGGACTCTGGTGGGGCGAGCGCGCCGGAGCGCGCAACCTGAAACGGCTGATGTCGGTGGTCCTCTTCGCCGTGTCGGCGTCGATGTTGTGGAGGCTGTGGTGAGCGAGTCGCCCCACGACCCGACCTCCGGCGCTCCAGAGCCTGGCGACGCGCAGGACGCCGCCATCGCGACGCTCGTCCGCGACGACCGGCGATTCGAGCTGCTGCTCGGCCGCACGCTCGGGATCGGCATCGCCATTGCGACCGTGCTGCTCGCCGCCGGCCTGCTCTGGTGGATCCTCGCGCCGCAGGTGTATGCGGCCGATCGTCTGCTGCGCGCCGGTCTCATCGCGCTCATGTGCGTGCCCGTGGGTCGCCTGATCGTGTCGCTCGTCGAGTTCGCCGCCGAGCGCGACTGGGTGTTCTTCGCGATCGTGTCGGGCGTGCT
Organism: Vicinamibacteraceae bacterium; assembly: GCA_023384595.1. Taxonomy (GTDB): domain Bacteria; phylum Acidobacteriota; class Vicinamibacteria; order Vicinamibacterales; family JAFNAJ01; genus JAHDVQ01. Next base: position 23,754 of record JAHDVQ010000018.1, read on the forward strand.
GTCGGTGCTCGGCGGCACCTTGTGGGTCGCGCTGAGCTGATCCCGGCGCCCCAGCCAGGTCCTCGCGTCAATCAGGTGAGTTCCGGATCGCCTCGAGCGCCGTCGCGGGAAGGAGCGGGAAGTCGGAAAGCACGCACGCCGTTTCTTCTGGCGTGAGGCGTGCGAGGCGGAGGACCTCGCGCTGCAGCGCGATGTACGGGCGGCTCTCGAACAGCGAAGCTCCGCCGTGGCGCGATGCGCCGCTCAACCGGCGCGCGAGGCTGGCGAGCGTCTTCGCCACCGCGGATCCGGGCACGACCCACGGCAGCGGTAGCGCCTCGACGATGGCCGTCGTGACGTGCGACGACACGCGGCGCCGCACCAGGTAGTTGGCCAGCAGGCTGTTCAGCAGCGCGCACAGGACCCACGCCGGTTCATCGTCCTCGCGCGGGTCCAGGCAGAACAGCGTGTGCGTCGAGAGGGTGGACGAGGGGAGCACGGCCGCAATGAGCGTGAGCTGGTTGGTCGGCGAGGCCACGTCACGGTAGGCGAGTCTCGGCCGTCGGGCACGCTCCGCCAGGCGCGGGCGCCGGTCGAGCGCCGCGGCGTCGATCCAGCGACGAGCCGCGCCGCGCTCGACGCGGAACGGGTGGACGTCCTTGCCGTCGAGCACGGGCCATCCCCTGGCGGCTCCGTTGAAGAGGGCACGGTCGTCCGAGGCGTTGAGCTCGCGTCCGAAGCGGGCCCCATATCCCGTCGAGTCTCCGAGCCGCGGATGCTCGACTGCCAGACGCTCGAGGAGCCGCGCGCCCACCTCGTCACGCACGTCGGGTACGGACAGGTCGGGCCCCGAGACGCGCCGTAGCCAGCCGAGCGACAGCGTGAGCGGCCACGCCGTCCGGTCGCCTCCCGCATCGGGCACGGCGTCCAGGGGTGTCGTGGTCGTCAGCCCCAGGCGCGCCGGTACCAGGCGCGCCCCGGCGTCGTCGGCCGGCATCGCGTGGGCGCGGGGTTTCGCGGCAGTGAACACGGCGAACCGTACGCCACGGTGAATAGGGAAGAGCCCATGGCGGTTGTCGAACGACACGACGCCGTCGACCGTGTGGCGCGCGAACAGCGCGTGCCTCAACGGGCCGCTGCCGGCGTCGGCGAGCAGGCCCCACGGCACGACGAGCCCCAGCCGGCCGTCGGGCGCGACCAGGTCGAGCACTCGATCGACGAAGAGCTGGTACTGATTGGCGTGGCCCTGGCGGCAGTGCGGGAAGCGGCCCGACTCGCGCGCGTAGCGCACGACCAGCGCGGGCGACGCCGGCCCGTGCGTCCGCCCGTCGTCGGCGCGGAGCATGTCCCAGGGCGGATTCCCGAGCACCGCGTCGAATCCCGCGCGCTCGCGCCACGCCCCGTCCTCGTCGAAATAGACTTCCGGGAACTCGAGATCCCAGTGGAAGTACCGGAGGGCGGCCGCGCACGCCTCGGTGTGCCGCCGGATTGCTTCGCAGGTGTCGGGGCCGAGACCCGACGCGCGCCCGAGCCAGTGGTCGCCGTACGCGCGGTAGGACGCACCACGCGGCGGCGGCGAGCCATCGTCCCAGAACCAGGCCGACACCCACGCGTCGGCCATCGCGCGCCAGGCCGCGCGCAGGCCGCCCTCGCCATCGAGGGCCGCCAGTTGCCGCTGCTTTGCCGCGACATCCCCTGGCGTCAGCTCGGGCTGGCGCGCCAGGCCGTGGCGCACCCGCACGATCCCGGGGAGCGTCACGCCGAGGTCGTCGAGAGGTAGCGTCGGCGCTCCCCGCGCGTCGAGCCGCCCGGGTGAGGGCGCGCGGGCGAGATCGGCGAGACGGGCCCCGAGCAGGCTGTTGCCGCAACGCAGCCGGTGATCGAGAAACGTCAGCGGCTTCGTCCCCGCCAGCGTCGTGAGCCACAGCGAGAGGCGCGCCAGCTCGACGGCACGGGGATTCAGATCGACCCCGTACAGGCAGCGCTGCGCCACCAGACGCCTGAACCCGCCGCGATCGGCCTCGGTCAGGTCGCCGGGGCGCACGCGCCCCTCGTGCACAAGAGCGGCCTCGTAGGCCTGCGCGATGTAGCGGCACGCCCCCACCAGAAACGCCCCGCTCCCCATCGCGGGATCGAGGACGCGAAGCGTGAGAATGTCGTCGCTGGTGCGGCCGCTCATGAGCGGCGCCAGCGTGCGGCGCACGAGGAAGGCCGTGATGGCGGCAGGCGTGTAGAACGACGAGGTCGCCTTGCGCGCCGACACGGCCGCGTGTCGTTTGTCAGGCGGGTCCGCCGCGCGGTCGCTGCCGAGAGGCCAGTCCTCGAGCACGCGCTCGTAGATGGCGCCGAGCTGCTCGACGCCGAGGTCGGCGTAGTCGAAGCGGACGACGGAGGGGCGTCCGCGTGCGCGATACGTGGCGAGCGCCCGCACCGCGATGGCGGCCTCGCCGTCGTCCAGCGTCGCGCGCTCGCTCGCCGGAGCCGACGCGGGAGAGAAGAGCTGGCTGTCGTAAGCGGTCACCCGCAGCGTCCCCGCACGGCAGCCGCGGTCGGCCAGGCGCGAGGTCGCCTTCAGCATGGCCCACAATCCGCGCGGCGGCGCGGCGGCGGCGCGCTCGACGGCCGACTGCATCGAGTAGTGTGCGCGGAAAATCGGATGCCACAGCGGTGCGAGCCCGGTGGCCTCGACATAGAGCAGGAACAGCAGCCGGTAGACCAGCGTGAGCGCCTGCTCCGCAAGTGGCGGCTCGTGCGGCCGGGCCGCGGTCGCCCGTGCGAGCGCGCGACCGAAGGCGACCAGCGCCACGCGCACACCGTCGTCGAGCGCGCGGTGCGTGGTGGCGCGATGGGACTCGGATTCGCTGACGAGCCGGTCGATGGAGCACGGCCTGCCGGGCCGCGCGAGCAAGGCGCCCGCCCACCCAACCGCGACGAGGCTCACCCCCTCGGACCGCTCGGAGACGACGCGCCCGAGGTCGACGACATGGGCAAGGCGGCTCCACGCTCGCTCGGCGTCGGTCACGAGCCATGTGCGCCCGTTGGTGGCCAGCGCGAACCGCGACCCGGCGTCGAGCGCGGCCTGAATCAGCCGGCGCCATTCGGCGTGGGGGTTGCCGCCGAACGGCAGCACCGCGAGCGGGACCTCGGGGCCGGCCTGGTCCGCGGCTCTCGCCAGCAACCACCATGTGCCCCGCTCGTCGATGCGCTCGCGCTCGACGATGAATCCCAGGAGGCGGGCGAGCGGCACGGCGAGCAGCGTCGCGACCGTTCCGGCGCCCGAGGCTGGTCCGAGTTGCGCCGATGCCCGGCTGCAGAGCCGGCGCAGGCGGTCCACGGTGCGGTCGAGGCGTGCGGCATCCATCCGCCCGCGCATGACGCTCTCGAGACGGCGGGCGACGAAGTCCGACGACAGCAGCGGGGCGATCATCGTGGTGCGTATGGCACGCGGACAACGAGCCGCGTGTCGCTGTCGACGAGGAGGGCCTGGACGTGCGCGTCCGGGGTCACCGCCCCGGACGGTGGCGCGTCCTCGAATCCGAACAGCGAGGGCTGCCTCGCACCGGCCCGCGCACGCTTCCGCAGACTCGCCGCCAGTGCCGCCCGGCGCGGCGGCTCAGGGCCGGGCATCGCCGTCCATCGCGGACGAGGCACCGGCTGGTCAACCGGCTCGCACGAGAGCGTCCGCGCGACGAGGTAGCCGTCGGTGCGGCGTACGGTGGTCTGCACGACCGCGACGTCTCGCCCCCCAGGCGCGCGGCGACGGCCCGCGAAGTGGGGGATGGCCGCCGCGTCCACGCCGCCTCCGCGGCCCTCGCGCTGCCACTGGCGCCTGGCGCGCCGCTGCTGTTCGAGATCGGCAGCGGCCAGTGCGGCCGCGCGCTCGAGCGCTGGAGAAGGTCTCAGCTGCTCGCCCTGCGCGGTAACCGGACCGTCTGCTCGACCGGGATCCATCGCCGAGTCCGCCGCCTCCGCGCGCTCGAGGAGGCGTCCGTATTGCGCCCGGTCGACGCGCTCGCGGTAGACCATCGTCATCACGTGGACGGTGCGCGTCTGGCCGAAGCGATCGACGCGCCCGGCGCGTTGCTCGACCCGGCGCGGCGACCACGGGACGTCCAGATGCACGACGAGCCTGGCGCGCTCGTGGAGGTTCAGGCCCTCGGCGCCGATGTCGGTGGTGAGCAGGACCCGCGCGCTCCCGTCGAGGAAGGCGCGCAGCGCCGAGGCACGGTCGGCCGGCGCCATCGCGCCGCTCATCGCAACCAGCGGGACGCGCCCCGCGAGCCCCAGCCAGCACGCGCTCAGCGTGTCGCGATACTCGGTGAAGACCACGGCGGCGTCGGGAGCGGCGCGCCGGAGCAGGTCGGCGAGCCTCGCGATCTTGCGGTCGTCGCGCGCGGCAGTGACACCGGCCAGGCGCAGGCGCGAGAGCCAGGCTCGCTCCCGCGGCCACGGGGTGGGCGAGGTCGTGCCGACGATCTCGTCGCGCTCCTCCTCGTCGGCGCAGGACGCGGACTCGTCGAACAGCGCGAGCTGCGTGACGACGGGCGCCGCACGGTGCCGAGCCTCCAGCAGCTCGAGGCGGCGCGAAACGGTCCGCACGAACGCGGCCGCCGACGAGCGTGCCCGCCTGCGGAGGATGCCGGCCAGCAGCTCGACGGCCCCGCCTGCCGTCGCGGGCAGTACCACGCTCAGGTACTGCTCGAGCACCGCGAAGAGATGCGCGGTCGCGGCCGAGGGCCCCAGCATCAGCGTGTGCGTGCGGCGTCCACGCGCCAGGCGAAGCTGCTCCCGCGTGCGGTGAAAGCACATGATCGGGTCGTGCGCGGCAAGCCGTCCCGTGGCGAGCAGGCGCGCGGCCGTGTCGTCGCGGCCATCGTGCGGCGTTGCCGTGAGCAGCAGCAGCCACTCGGCCGCGCGGCCCAGCGCGTCGGCCGCCGATCGCCGGAAGGTGGGCCGCGTGGCGTGATGGGCCTCGTCGATGACGACCACGTCCCACGCGACGCCGGTTGCGCCGTGGAGCACGTGAGGCTGCTTGATGAAGTCGAACGACGCGATGCGGCAGCCCTCGAGGGTCCACGGGCTGGTGCCGTGCGGCAGCGCGGCCGCCTGGCGGGCGAGCCAGCCGGCGTCGCAGACCTCCGCGTCGACGGCGAGCTTTCCCCGCAGCTCGCCGATCCACTGCGCGACCAGCATCGAGGGGCAGACGACGAGGGCGCGCAGCCGTCCACGGCGCAGCCACGCTTCACGAACGGCGAGCCCCGCCTCGATGGTCTTGCCGAGGCCGACCGCATCGGCGACCAGCACCCGTGACACCTCGCCGCCCAGCAACGCGACGAGTGGAGCCAGCTGGTAGTCGACGATGTCGATGTCGAGGTGGACGGGCGCCAGCGGACGGCACGGCGCGCAGGCCTCCGTTCGCAGGGCCAGCCACGTCCTCCTGGCGTGACGGCGCGACGCCCGCCTGACTCGTGCCGGAGCAGGCGTGATGTCTTCGACGGCAGCCACGAGCGTGCACGCGGCCGCGCGCCCGGCAGGCGGGGCGAGGTCGACGAGCGCGTCGGCATCGCCGTCTCCGACAGGCCTGAGGCGCTCGACGATCCAGGCCTCGTCCCTGACGAGCACCCGGGCTCCTGGCACGAGCCCGTGCGGCGGGGATGGCGACAGTGGCATCGTGCACTCCGTGGCAGCCAGTGCCATACGGCGAGCGATGCGGTACGCAGTGGCTGCGTACGGCAGGGCCTGGCGGTGTCGATCGCGATGCTGTGGCAAGGCCCGTACCGTGCGCGTCGTCTGGTGGCAGGCAGGTATGCGGGCGCCGGAGGAGCGCTGTGGCCAGCGCAGCGGTGAGCGCGACCTCAGCGCAGCGTGACGAGGGTCGCGCCGAGGTGCGACGCGGGATCGTCGCGAAACGCCGCCACCAGCGGATGCGCGCGCAGCATCCGCTGCACGAGGGCGCGCTGGGTGCCCGTGCCCCGGCCGTGCACCAGCCTGACCTCGGTCAGTCCCCGGGCGTGCGCCGCCTCGAGGTAGTCGCTGGCTGCGGCGACCACGTCCCGTGCCCGGAACGCGTGCAGGTCGAGCTCGGGCTCGATGGGGATGACGACCGCATCGTCGTCGCCGGGCGGGACCGGCTCGTCGGGCATGTGTTCAGCGCGGCTCGGAAGGGTGCCGCTGGTAGCCCGGCTTGACGTGCTCGGCCACGACCGTCGTCGAGAGGCCGCCGCGCGCCGTGAAGGCGCCGGTCACGCGCATCCAGCGCGGCGCGCACGCGGCGACGAGGTCGTCGAGGATCTGGTTGGTGACCGCCTCGTAGAACATGCCCTTGTTCCGGAACTCGAGGAAGTAGAACTTCAGCGACTTCAGCTCGATGCACCGTTGGTCGGCGACGTAGGTCACCGTGATCTCGCCGAAGTCGGGGAGTCCCGTGATCGGGCACACCGAGGTGAACTCGGGGAAGCGGGTCACGATCTCGTAATCGCGCTCGGGCCGGGGGTTGGGGAACGTCTCGAGCGTGGCAGGAGGCATTGCGTCGAAGATCTTAACATTGGGGCCGAAAAACCGGCCTCTGCGAGCGTTTCAGCGATTGACACGTCCTACGGTAGGCGCTAACCTTAGCCGATTTTTCTCGCGTCTGCGGCTGCCTTTGGCGCGCGTGGCAGCACGCGGGGGAACCGATTTCACGCGCGCACACGAGGGGGACGCCGATGGCCGAAGCCAGGAAGATGGGGAAGACGCAGCTCTTCGCCCACTTCGCCGACAAGTTCGAGATGAAGCGTACCCAGGTACGCGAGGTGTTCGACGAGCTGGCCGCGCTTGCCGAGAAGGAGCTCAAGAAGACGGGCGAGTTCACCCTTCCCGGCATGGTCAAGCTGAGTGTCCAGAAGCGGAAGGCGCGGATGGGCCGCAACCCCGCCACCGGCGACGCCATCAAGATTCCCGCCAAGACCGTCGTCAAGGCGCGCATCCTCAAGCAGATGAAGGATGCCGTGCTGCCGCGCCGGTAACACACCCCGGATCGAATCCCGCCGGTCGGATCGCATCGGCCGGCGGGAGGATCCAGCCCGGCCCGAACCCTACTCCGTCACCTTTACCGTCGCCGTCGCCGGTTCCTCCACGGGCCTCAGCGGACGCTTCTCCGTGGTCGGGAACTCGATGATGAACGTCGTGCCGTCGTTCACGCGGCTCTCGGCGGCGATGGTCCCGTCCAACTGCTCCACGATCTTCTTGGAAATCGGCAGGCCCAGGCCGAGCCCCCGCCGCTTGGTGGTCACGAAGTCCTCGAAGATGGCCGACAGCCGCTCGGGCGGGATCCCGCAGCCCGTGTCGGAAATCCTGATGCGTGCGCGCGCCCCCATCTCCGCGGCCTCGACACGGATGGTCCCGCCGGGGGCGGTCGCCTGGATGCCGTTCAGGATGAGATTACGGTAGACGCGGCCGAGCGCGAAGACGTCGCCCTCGATGAAGACCGGCTGCTCGGGCCCGCGGTACTCGAGCGCGACGCCGGCGGCCTCGGCGAATCCGCGCATGCTCTCGACAATGTCCGCCACCGAGCGGCCGACCTCGATCGGAAACCGCTCGAGCGGGATCGGGCGCGCGAGGTTGCGCAGGTCCTCGAGGACCCGCCGCACGGAGGACAACTCGCGCTCCACCGTCCGCCGGAATGTCTCCCGGTACTCCTTGTCGTCGTACATCTTCAGCATCAGGCGGCAGTTGTTCCCCACGTTCTGGATGGGGTGCGCGAGATCGTGGACGAGACCCGCCGCGATGCGCCCGAACATCGCCTGCCGCTCCTGACGCCTGGCCTCGGCCTGCAGCGCGACGAGGCGGTCGGCCATGCTGTTGAAGGCATCGCCCAGTCGGCCCAGCTCGTCGGTGCGCGCGATGGCGACACGCGTGTCCATCTGGCCCTGCGCCAGCGCCTCGGTGCCGCGCATCAGCGCGCGAACCGGCGTGATGATCGACCGGCCCCACCAGTAGCCGGCGCCAATGGTCAGCAGCAGCGCGAGCGCGATGGCGACCAGCAACTGCCGCTCGAGGCGCGTCGCCAGCGCGTAGGCCTCGTCGGTGGGCTGCTCCAGGATGAGCGCCCATGCCAGCGAGGGCAGCGGCACGCCCACCGCCAGCAGCCGCTCGCCCTCGGGGCTGTCGTATTCGGTGGCGCGCGGCGCGCGCGCCGTCGCCGAGAGCGTGTCCTTCGTGAGCGGGTGCCAGAGCGCATCCTCGCCGCGGGCGATGCGCGACTTCTGGTCGGGATCGCCGTGGGCGATGAGGCGCCCCGACGGATCGACGAGCAGCGCGTAGCCGCGCGTCCCGACCCGGATGCTGTCGACGAGGCGCCAGATCTCCTCGAGGCGCAGCTCGCCGACGAGCACGGTCGGGCCGTCGGCGCCCTGGATCCTGACCGCGACGCTCGTGCGCGGCAGCAGGTCGTCGTCGATCTGGATCGGCGCCAGCGCGACGCCCAGGGCATCGAACTCACCCAGCGGCGGGGGCGCCGGCACGTCGTCGTTCAGCCGGCTGGTGGCGATGACCTCGCCGGTGAGGGTGTACGCGGTGATCGTCCTGAATTCGGGAAACGCCAGCACGTAGCTCCGCAGCACGCGCTCACGCTGCCAGGGCAGGAGCGAGAGGGCTTGCAGCTCGGCGGCCGCCTGCCTCAGTGCGCGGACGTGGTGGGCGATCGACTGCTCGATCTGCGAGGCCGCGCGCACCGCGAGCTGTTCGGTTCCGGCAGCGACGGAGGTGCGCGTCGCGCGGCCGAGCGTGCTCACCGACACCAGTCCGTATGCAACGAGCGGCAGCACCGCCGCCGTGGCCACGAGCATCGCGAGTCGGGCCCTGATGCCGCTCATCGCGCCGCGGTCTCCTGCGGCGCGACACGCCAGAGCGCCACGTTGCTCACGATGTCGCGATCGCCGTCGCCCGCCACCACGAAACGGCGGTCGACGGCGCGGGTGATCCGGCTCCAGCAAAGGAAGATGCCGGGCGGATCGTCGCCGAGCGCGCGGTCGACCTCGACGAGCGCCCGCTGGACCTCCTCGTCACCTCGCGCGCGCCGCAGCCGATCGAGCGAGGCGTCGGCGCCGCGATAGCTCGAACGGATCGGCACCGCGCCGTCGGCTTCCGGCGAGTGCCAGAACCAGTACGGCCACGTGAAGCCGTGTCCCGACGCGATATCCAGCAGGTAGGCCTCGAACTGACCCGTCGCCAGGCGGCGCGCGAGCGCGGCGCGCGCGACCGGCTCGACGATCATGTCCACCCCGATGTCGGCGAGCTGCTTCTGGACCACGAGCGCGAGACGCTCGTAGAGGGGGTAGTCGGCGGGGATGAGGCAGGTGAAGCGCAGCCGGCCCGGCGGGCGCATGTCGGTACCGGTCAGGCGCGTCGGCGGATAGCCGGCGCGGTCGAGCAGCGCGACGGCCAGTGCCGGCTCGTGCACCGGCGGGCGTCGTGCCCGGCCGGCCATGGCCCAGTGCCGGGGCCAGATGTGCGACGAGGCGGCCTCCCCGCGGCCGCCCAGCGCGCGGTCGATGACGAGCGCGCGATCGATGGCGACGTTGAGCGCCTGCCTGACGCGCCGGTCGGCAAACGGCGGGTGCGCCAGGTTGAAGCCCACCAGATACGCGTACGGTCTGAGGAACGAGAACTCGCGCGCGTTGGTGCCGGCCGCGAGGAATGCGGCCGCGTCGGGCGTCGCCTCGTAGAGGAAGTCGATCTCGCTCCGGAGCATCGCGCTCCAGGCGGCGCGAGGCGTGGGGAACGACAGCAGCACCACACGGTCGATCGACGGATGCCCGCGATGGTAGCCCGCGAAGGCGCGTAGCTCGAGCCGCCCCTCGTCGCGCGTGTCGACCATGAAGGGGCCGGCCTCCTGGTCGAAGTTGGGCCCGCCCGAGACCCGCACCAGCGCCAGGCCCTCGAGGAGCATCGATGAAGGAGCGGCCAGCGTCAGCGCGAACGTCCTGGGACCCGTCGTCTCGACCTTCACGATGTCGCGCAGTCCAGGCGACACCCCCATCGGTCCAGGCGCGCGCGAGGCGTCGACAATCGACGCCACTTCGGTGGCCGTGACCGCCGAACCATCGTGGAAGGTCAGATTGGGCCTGAGGTGGAATCGCCAGCGGAGACCGTCGCTCGTGACGTCCCACGCCTCGACCAGTCCGGGACCGACTCGCCCGTCGCGCCCGATCGCGACGAGCGACGCGTGGCCGAGGAGCGCCGCCACGCTGGCGAGCGAGGTATCGCTGCCCCCGTCGGGTGGTTGCGCCACGCCGACGCGAAGGGTCACGGGAGATGGCGGCGCCCCGGCGTCACGCTGCGCCTGGCAGGCTCCGGCGAGCGCTCCGGCCAGCATCAGCCCGGCGCACGCGAGCCTGGCCGCCACAGCCGAGGGTCCGGCGGACGATGCGGCGACCGCCGCGCGACGGAAAAACCAGCGGGGGGTACGCACGGCTCGAAATCCGTGCGTACTCTACCCGGAACACGCCGGCGGCGCGAGGGCGGCCGGCGCGTCATCCACTATCGGGGCGTCTTCTGGTTCACCGGTTCACTCGGGTAGTCGATGAGCCACGGGCATCCGACGGGAGGCCGCGAACTGGACGGGGACCTGACGATGAGAACCTTCACGATGCTGCCCCTTTCTGTTGCGCCGCCACTTCCAGGGCGTGCGCGACGAGCGCCGATTCAAGGCTGGCCTTGTGACACGCCGGCGCGTGCATGTCACCCAGTTCGTGGTGCGCGGCCACCGTGCAGCCGCCGGCACACACCGGGACGAAGCTGCAGTCGCCGCATCGCTTCCAGGCTTCGAGACGTTCGAAGGCGGCGGCGGTAGCCGCCGCGGCCTCGCGCGCGATGTGCCCGGTGGTCATGGCGGCTTCGCCCGCGAAGCCCGGGCAGGCATAGAGGTCGCCCGTGGGGCCGATGGTGTAGGCGTGCCGCTTGTGGATCTCGCAGGGACCCATGTGCAGGCCGTCGGGCGTCGGGAACCCGCGGCGCTTGATGTCGCGGCGCAGCCCGTCGAGCGCCTCGTCCACGAAGTGACACGAGTCGCACGGAGATGGGGACCGGCCCCCCGCGGCGAAGCCCGGGCCGGACGCCGTCGCGCAGGCGCCGCCAATCGGACGGCCGTCGGCATCGACGGGCGTGAGCGTCAGCCGTCGTGGCGTGGCTGGAGCGGCGGGTGCGGTCTGGCGCCCGATGACAGGCTTGAACGACACCTTGGCGATCGACGGTGCGAAGTCCTGCGCGGCGAGGAAGTCCAGCAGCGCGGGGAAACTCGCGGCCGACTCGGCGTCGAAGTTGCCGCCAATCGTGATCCGGCAGCGGTCGGCCACGGCGGCGATGTTGCGGATGATCCGGTCGAAGGTGCCCTGGCGGCCGCGGAGGGGGCGCATCCGGTCGTGCGTCGCACGGTCGCCGTCGAGGGTGACCTTCACGCCGTTCAGCCCCAGCGGGGCGAGCCGATCGACGACCTCGGGCGAGAGCAACAGCCCGTTGGTGATGATGTTCAGGAGCTGCGTCACGCCGCGGGCGCGCGTGGCGGTCCAGAGCCGCTCGGCGAGCGTGTAGACGGCGGGCAGGTTCAGGAGCGGTTCCCCGCCGAAGAAGGTCACGACCAGGCGTTCGGGCGACACGGCGTCGAGCCGCCGTTCGATCCAGTCCGCCACCCGCGCGGCCGTTTCGACCGACATGCGCGCGGCGTGGGCGTTGTGGTCGCCGTGATCGCCCTGGATGCAGTAGTCGCAGGCGAAGTTGCACTGCAGGGTGGTGAGCACGGTGACTCGCAGCTCGGTGCTGTCGTCACGGAAGGCCGCGAAGTGAGCCTCGAGCCGCGCCGCGTCGGCTTCGGTCCCCGGGGTGAGAAACCCGTGGGCCTCGAGCGCGGCGAGGGCGTCGCGCTCCTCGGCCCTCAACTGGTCGGCTTCGACCGACCCGGACGTGACCCGGTCGACGAGAGCCACGACGTCCGGCGAGACGAGGGCCTCGGCGTCGGTCAGCGTGTTCATGAGGAACACGGCGTCGCCCTCGAGGGGCACCGCGACGGTGAACCGGGATCTCTGCATGGGGCGCCTGTCGATGTCGCGTCCGGCCCGCGAGCCGGCGCACGCGCAGGGTGAGCAATCGACGTTCCGATGCGGCACTGTCGGATTTCCGACTGCACAGCCCGCACAGCCCCGCCGATTGCGCGCCTGTTCGCAGCGATCTCAATCGGCAGAGGCTGGGAATCCTTGAGCTAGGACCCTAGAATTGGTGTGACAGATTATGCAATCGAGTGGCGGGCCGAAGGTGGCAGAAAATCCGACATCACGTGTGCGGAGTGTGCGGAGGGTCGAACTGCCATCCCCCCTCTGTCGGGAGGCTGACGCTTCGCGCGACCTCGAGTCGAGCCGGGTCGGCGCCTTGGGGCAGAACGGAACTCAGCTCTGGCCCTGGCCGCCGTATTCGCGCAGGCGGCGGGCCACCTCGCGGATGTCGAGGCGCGCCATGCGGTGCTTCAGGGTCGAGAGCGGGATGCCCAGGTCGCGAGCCGTCGCCGTGACGCTCCAGTCGCAGCGCTCGAGCGCGCGGATGATGAACGTGCGCTCGAAGGCCGCCATGGCCCGGTCGAGCACGCTCGACTCGTCGTCGGTCGCCGTGGCACGCGCAATCTGCAGTTCGACGGGGATGTCCTCGAGGTCGATGTGCCCGCTCTCGTTGATGGCCACGAGCCGCTCGATGAGGTTTTCGAGCTCGCGCACGTTCCCGGGCCACCAGTAGTCCTCGAGCACCTTCAGCGCGGCCTCCGACACGCCGGAGATCGGCCGGCGGAACCGGATGCTGTAGCGTCGGACGAAGAAGTCGACGAGCTCCGCAATGTCCTCGACGCGTTCCCTGAGCGGCGGCATCCGCACCGGAATCACGTTGATGCGGTAGTACAGGTCCTCGCGGAACCGGCCCTCGCGCACGGCGCGATCGAGATCGACGTTGGTGGCGCAGATCAGGCGGAAGTCGGTCCGGATGGCCTTGCGGCCGCCCACGCGCTCGATCTCGCCCTCCTGGATCGCGCGCAGCAGCTTCGACTGCAGGTCGGTCCTGAGGTCGCCAATCTCGTCGAGGAAGAGCGTCCCGCCCGAGGCGAGCTCGAACTTGCCGACCTGCTGGCGCACGGCCCCCGTGAACGCACCCCGCTCGTGTCCGAAGAGCGCGCTCTCGGTGAGCTCGGACGGGATGGCCGACAGGTTCACCGGAATGAACGGCCCGCTGCGGCGGGGCGACTCGCGGTGGATCATCCGTGCCAGCAGCTCCTTGCCCGTGCCGCTCTCCCCGAGCACGAGCACCGTCGCCGACAGGCCCGCCACCTTGTGCATCAACTCGAGGGCCGCCCGGATCGCGGGGCTCGGTCCCGCCACGAACTCGCGGTCGTCTTCGGCCACCTGCGCCTCGAGCGCCTGCACGCGTCGATTCAGATCCTGGCGCTCGCTCGCCTTCGAGACCAGCGACCTGAGCGCGTCGTACTCGAAGTCCTTCGTGATGTAGTGGTAGGCGCCGAATTTCATGGCCTGGACGGCCGTCTCCACCTCGCTCACCGCCGAGATGACAATCACCTCGATCTGCGGCGCCTGGTCCTTGACGATCTTGAGCATCTCGAGGCCGTTCATCCCCGGCAGGCGCACGTCGAGCAGCATCAGGTCCACGCGCTCGTGCTTGACGACGGGGAGGGCCGCCTCGGCGCTGGCCGCGGCCACCACCTGGTAGTCGTGGCGCAGGATGGCCGTCAGCGTGTCGCGCATCCCCTCATCGTCGTCGACGATGAGGATGGTCTTGGCGGGGGTGGTCATCGGTCCGTGCCGGCCCGGGTATTCTACCTTTGCGTGCGGCCGGAGGGCCGCGCGCTGCGGGCTGGCGCGCCGGCCGCCGTCATCGGGCCACGGGGCGACCCGCGGGTATACTAGGCGACTGGGCGCCCAACAACGGGAGACGACGTGGCCAGCGAATACGATCTGATCGTGATTGGTGCGGGGACCGGCGGCTATGTGGCCGCCATCAGGGCCGCGCAGCTCGGGCTCAAGGTGGGGGTGGTCGAGAAGGCGCCAACGCTCGGCGGCACCTGCCTGAACTGGGGCTGCATTCCGACAAAGGCCCTCCTCGAGCACGCGCACGCCTGGAAGATCGTCCAGCAGGCCAAGGAGTGGGGCATCGGCCTTGGCGGCAGCCCGACGCTCGACATGGGCCGGGTCCACGAGCGGAAGCACAAGATCGTCAAGGGGCTGACGTCGGGCGTCGCCTTCCTGTTCAAGAAGAACAAGATCGACTGGATCAAGGGCACGGCGCGGCTGCTCGGCGCTGGCGCCGTCGAGGTGACCCCGGCCGAGGGCGGCTCGACGCAGAAGGTGAGTGCCCGCGAGATTCTCATCGCGACGGGCTCGTCGGCGCGCAGCGTGCCCGGCATCGAGTTCGACGGGACGCGCATCATCTCGAGCGACGAGGCCCTGGAGATGAACCCCGTGCCGCGCTCGATCGTGGTGATGGGCAGCGGTGCCGTCGGCGTCGAGTTCGCTTCGCTCTTCCACTCGCTGGGGAGCAGCGTCACGCTCGTCGAGCTGTTGCCGCGGCTCGTGCCGAACGAGGACGAGGCCGTGTCGGCGGAGCTCGAGAAGAGCTTCAAGAAGCGGAAGATGAAGGTGCTCACGGGCACCAGGGTGACGAGCGCGAAGAACACGGGCGAGGCGGTGGAGCTGACGGCGGAAACCGGCGACGGCAAGACCGAGACGTTCTCGGCCGACTACCTGCTCGTCGCCACGGGCCGCGGGCCGGTCACGGGCGGTCTGGGCATCGAGGAACTGGGCCTTGCGATGGAGCGCGGCTACATCAAGGTCGACACCGCCTACCGCACGTCGGTCGAGGGCATCTCGGCCGTGGGCGACGTCATCACCCTTGGCGACCGCGTTCACCCGCAGCTCGCGCACGTCTCGTCGATGGAGGGCATCGTCTGTGCCGAGCGCATTGCCGGCCGCGAGTGGCACCCCATCAACTACGACCACGTGCCGGCGTGCACCTACTGCGACCCCGAGATCGGGAGCGTGGGCCTCACCGAGGCCGAAGCGCGCGAGCGCGGCTACGACGTCATCGTCGGCACCTTCCCCTTCGGCGTGCTCGGCCGCGCCAAGATCGCCCACGAGACCGAGGGCTTCGTGAAGATCGTCGCCGAGAAGAAGTACGACGAGATGCTCGGCGTGCACATGATCGGGCCGCGCGCGACCGAGCTCGTCGCCCAGGCGACGCTCGCGCTGAGGCTCGAGTGCACGGTCGAGGAACTGGTGCGAACCATCCACGCCCACCCGACCATGTCGGAAGCCGTGGCCGAGGCGGCGCACGCCGCGCACGGCGCCGCCATCCACCTCTGAGACGCCCGCCATGCCCACCAACGTCGTGATGCCGCAGATGGGGGAGTCGGTCGCCGAGGGCACCCTCACCCGCTGGATCAAGAAGGTCGGCGATCGCATCGATCGTGACGAGCCGCTGTTCGAGATCTCGACCGACAAGGTCGACGCCGAGATCCCGTCGCCGGCCGCGGGCACGCTCGTCGAGATTCGCGTGAAGGAAGGCGAGACGGTGCCGGTCGACAGCATTGTCGCGGTGCTGGCTGCGGAGGGCGAGCAGGTGGAGACGTCGCCGTCGGAGGCGGAGGCGTCCACAGCGCCGCCGTCGGAAGGGGCGCCGCCCGTGACGCCCGCCACGCCGCAGGCAGACGGCACGCCCGGCACCACCGCGGCGGCCGCCGCCGCGCACGCGACCGCCGCGCACGCGACGGCCGATGCGACGGCCACACACGCGACGGCCGATGCGACGCCATCGTCCGCGGCGCCGTCGGTGGAGGGGCAGCGCGACGAGCTGCGGCGGACGCGCTCGTCGCCGCTCGTGCGGCGCATCGCGAAGGAGCATCAGGTGGACCTGGCGCAGGTCCCGGGCTCCGGCATCGGCGGGCGGGTGACGAAGCACGACATCCTGAACCACATCGAGACGCGCGGCGCGCGGCCCGCAGCGGGCGCGGCGCCGGGTGGCGCGGCGGCCGGCTCCGAGGCGGCGGCGGCAGCGGCCCCGTCGAGTTCCGCGGGCCCCCCGGCGGCGGCCGGCCCCGTCTTCCGTCCCGGCGAGGCCGTCGAGATCGTCCCGATGACCGTGATGCGCAAGAAGATCGCCGAGCACATGATCTTCAGCAAGCGCACCTCGGCGCACGTCCACTCGGTCTTCGAGGTCGACCTCCACCGCGTGGCGAAGATTCGCGAGGCGAAGAAGGCGGAGTACGAACGGCTCGGCGTGAAGCTCACCTACATGTCGTTCATCGCGCGCGCGGTGTGCGAGGCGCTCCGCGCCGTCCCGGTGATGAACTCGTCGGTCGACGGCGACAACATCGTCTACAAGAAGGACATCAACCTCGGCATCGCGGTGGCGCTCGACTGGGGCCTCATCGTGCCGGTGGTGAGGCACGCCGACGAGAAGAACCTGCTCGGCCTCGGGCGCGCGATTGCCGATCTCGCCAGCCGGGCGCGCAGCAAGCAGCTCAAGCCCGACGAGGTGCAGGGCGGAACGTTCACCATCACGAACCCCGGCGTGTTCGGCACCCTCTTCGGCATGCCGATCATCAGCCAGCCGCAGGTGGGCATCCTCGGCGTCGGCGCCATCGAGAAGCGCGTGGTCGTCACCGACGACGACACGATCGCGATCCGCCCGCGCGCGTACTTCAGCATCGGCTACGACCACCGCATCGTGGACGGAGCGGTCGCCGACGAGTTCATGTCGGTCGTCAAGCGAACGCTCGAGCAGTTCGATCCGGGCGCGGCCTAGCCTGCAGCCCGGAGCCTGGAGCCCGGAGCCCGGAGCCTTTTCCAGAATGTCGGCCCTCGAGATCCGCCGCCTCATGAACCTCTCCTACGAGGAGGGCGTGCGGCTGCAGCGGGACCTGGTGGAGGCGCGGCGCCGCGGCGAGATTCCCGACCAGCTCCTGCTCGTCGAGCACCCGCACGTCATCACGCTCGGGGTGCGCGTGCGCGACGATCGCTCGCACATCGTGGCCGATGCGGCGACGCTCGCGTCGCGTGGCGTCACCGTGCACGAGAGCGGCCGCGGCGGCGATGTGACGTACCACGGGCCGGGACAGCTTGTCGGGTATCCGATTCTCGAGCTTCCCGAGGGGCGCCGCGACCTCCATCGCTACGTGCGCGACATCGAGGAAGCCCTCATCAGGGCCCTCGCGTCGTTCGGCATCGAGGCGGGGCGCGTGCCGAAACTCACGGGCGTGTGGGTGGGCGACGAGAAGATCGCTGCCATTGGCGTCCGCGTCTCACGCTGGATTACGAGTCACGGGTTCGCGCTCAACATCGACACGGATCTGGACTACTTCGGCCTCATCGTGCCGTGCGGCATCACCGACAAGGGTGTCACGTCGATGGCGAAGGTGCTGGGCACGGCCCCGCCCCGGGAAGCCGTCGAGGCCGCGGTCGTCTCCGCCTTCGCGGAGGTGTTCGGGCTGGAGCCGCAGCTCGATCACGTGCCCAGCCTCGCACCGGGTCCGTAAGGCAGGAGATCCGGCACCTGTCCCGCGCGGTTGGCCTCCTGCTGCCGCCACCAGAACTCCGGCGAGAGCAGCTCGCCGTGCGCGTCGAGAAACGCGTCACGAAGCGGCGGCGGCACGCCCAGGAACGGCAGGAATTCCTCCGGGAACACGTCTTGTTCCGACACGTGGAACCACGGTTCGGCGGCCAGGTCGTCGTCTGGCGTGCGGCCCGGCGGCAGCCGCCGGAATCGGCACTCCGAGAGCGGGCAGAGCTCGTCGAAGTCGTAGAACACGAGCCGGCCGTGCCGCGTCACGCCGAAGTTCTTCAGCAGCAGGTCGCCCGGGAAGATGTCGGTGGCGGCCAGGTCGCGAAGCGCCTGTCCGTAGTCGACGATCGCCGCGCGCGCGTCGTCCGGCGCCGCGGTGCGCAGGTAGATGTCGAGCGGCGTCATCCGCCGCTCGGTGTAGAGGTGCCGCACGACGACGCTGCGGCCGCCATCGGCGAGGGCCACCGAGCCGGGCGCCAGACGCAGCAGCATCTCGATGAGGCCGTCGTCGAACCGCTCGCGCGCGAAGCTCAGATGCTCGAACGACTGCGCGTCGACCAGACGACCGGCGCGATCGTGCTTGAAGACCAGCCGGTACCGGTCCATCACGCCTTCGCGTGTGGTCGTCTTGGGGGGATCGAACCGGTCCCGGATCACCTTGAACACCACGTCGAGCGACGGCATCGTGAACACGGTCATCACCATGCCCGGCACGCCCGGCGCCACCACGAACCGATCGCCGGTCGAGCCGAGGTACCGCAGCAGATCGCGATAGAGCTCCGTCTTTCCGTGGCGGTTGTGCCCGATGGAGGTGTAGAGCTCCGACACGGGCTTGCGCGGCATGATCGCGCGGAGGAACGCGACGAGAGCCGCCGGGCGGGGCGCCTCGACGAAGAAGTACGAGCGGGCGAAGCTGAAGACGATGCTGACTTCGTCCTCGGTGAGGAGCACCGCGTCGACGAAGACGCGGCCGCTGCGGTTCAGGAGGGCCAGCACGACGGGCCGCGAGCCGTCCGGGCCGACAACGCGCCCCACGAGGTAGGCCTCCTTGTTGCGGAAGAAGACCCACCGCACGAGCTGCAGGTTCTCGACCGGGAGTCCGCCGATGCCTGCCGCGATGGCCCGTGACACGCGGTCCACGTCGCGCTCGAGGTGTTCGAAGCCGACGCTGAACTCGTGGCGACGCAGGGCGCGCCTGACGGCGCCGGGGAGGCCGTCGCCGCACCAGAAGTCGTCGACGACATCGTCGGCCGCTGCGGGATCGAGGGGCGCGACCTCGCTGGCGACGAACTCCACCTCGGGATCGACGCCGACGGTGACGAACACGCGCCGCGTGACCGAGTTGTAGAAGGTCTCGGCGATCTCCTCGTCGGCGCGCCCCCGAACGATGCCGCGGTAGAGACGCTTGGCGCGGGCCCAGCAGGCGCGATCGTGCAGCGAGGGGCCGAACGCGTCCGAGAGGCGCGTGATGCAGTCGGTGACGAGGCGGTTGTAGGTGTCGAGACGCTCGGCGGCGTCGCGCTGGGATCCATGCCAGTCGCGCGATTCGAACCGCCAGCGCGCCTGGAGCGTGAAGCGCTGGAACTCCGTGCTGTAGGCCAGGAACGCCGACGTGATGGTGTCTGCGATGTCGGCGGGCATGCGGTGATTGTAGCGG
>JAHDVQ010000243.1:0-1485 GCA_023384595.1 Vicinamibacteraceae bacterium
CGACCGCACCACGTCGCCCATCGTCAGGTGCGCGAAGCACGGCTCGCCCTTGAAGCGCTCGACGACCTGGACCAGGCCGTTCGACAGGTTGTCGATCTCGGCGCGATCGATCTGGTCCGGGTCCCCGGTGAGAATGACGCGCGTGCCTTCGCCAGCCCGCGTCAGCACGAGCTTCATGTCCTCCTGCGTCAGGTTCTGGCCGTCGTCGACGATGATGACCGCGTCGTGAATCGACCGCCCGCGCAGGTAGTTGATGGGCGCGATCTCGAGCACGCCGTTGTTGATGAGATCCTCGACGCCGGGGGCGCCGTTCGCCTTCTCGCCGTGGTGATCGGCAATCGGGTTCGACCAGCGGTTCGTGCCGTGGAGCCGCCGCATGATGAAGTCGAGGTTGTCGACGATGGGCTTGGCCCAGGGCGCCATCTTCTCGCCGACGTCGCCCGGCAGGAATCCGAGCTGCTTCCCCGCCTCGGCGTTCAGGCGATACACCTCGATCTTCGAGACCCGGCCTGCGCGATACAGTTCGTACGCGCACAGGAGCGCGATGAGCGTCTTCCCCGTGCCCGCGATGCCCACCAGGCTCACGATGAGCGACTGATCGTCGAGGATCAGATCGCGCGCGCACGCCTGCTCGGGGTTGCACGGGCCGAAGCGCTCCCCCACCTTGGTGTTGACGCGGCGCAGGTACCGCACGCCGTCGTGTTCCTTCAGGATGCCCCACGCGCTCTTGCCGTTGCCGGCGACGCGCAGTTCGCAGCACTGGTTCGCGTAGAGCGTGGTCGCGTCCACGACGTCGGCGAGCGCCGCGACCGGAAGCCGCTGCTCCTGGTGCAAGGTCGAGAGCAATCCCGCGTCCTCGGCTGGGAGATCGATGCGCACGCGTCCCGAGTAGAACTTGTCGGGCGAGGCGACCGGGCGGTCGCTGTAGTAGTCCTCGGCGGTCACGCCGCGGGCGCGGGCCTTGCACCGCATGGCGGCATCGCGCGTGACGAGCACCACCTGCTCGTCGGGATGCTCCGACTGCGCCTCGCTCGCGAGCATGATGATGGCATCGTCGGCATACCCGACGTTGAAGCCGGCCCACGCACGCGACGTGTTCACGTCGCCGCTGTGGAACCGCAGCAGCCCGCCGTTGAGAGGGATGCCATGATGCAGGTCGGCGGGCGAGGCTCCGCCCTGCAACTGATCGAGGAACCGGATGGTGGCGCGCGCCGTGTAGCCGATGCCGTTGGTGTCGGTCCGCCGGCGATCGAGCTCCTGCAGGACGGGGAACGGGATGACGACGATGTTGCCGTCGGTGAGGTTCTGGATGGAATCGGGAGCCGAAACGAGCACGCTGGTATCGACGACGTAGACCTTGCGGTCCGAACCGTGCTTCATTCAATCCTCCGCCGCCGTCAACGGCCCGTCAGGCTGGTCTGCTCGCCGGGTCCGAACGAGCGACAGTCGGATTGTAGCGCGGAATGCCACAAGATGTAGATAGGC
>JAHDVQ010000243.1:1585-4505 GCA_023384595.1 Vicinamibacteraceae bacterium
TCCGAACGAGCGACAGTCGGATTGTAGCGCGGAATGCCACAAGATGTAGATAGGCAATAGGCTACAGGCCACAGGCTATAGTCTAGGCCCCGGGCTCCGGGCCCCAGGCTCCGGGCTCGCATCTGTGAGAATGGTGTCGATGCCCGTTCGCGTGATTCGGCCCGATCCCGATCGTCCCCGCACCGACACCTTCACACCCGAGGAGCAGCGCGCGGGGTTCGTGCTGCGGCTGGCGCGCGCGCTGCACACCGCGGGCACGCCGGCCAACCGGCTCGAAGAGGTCCTCACCGACATCGCGCAGCGCCTTGGGCTCGTGGCGCACTTCTTCACGACGCCGACTTCGGTCTTCGCCGCCTTCGGGCCGCCGGAACGACAGCGCACGCACCTGTTTCGCGTCGAGCCCGGCGCGCACAACCTGCGCCACCTCGCGGAGCTCGACGACGTGGCCGACGACGTGCGCGCGGGCCGCGCGACTGTCGTCGAGGGCTCGCGGCGCATCGACGAGATTCTCGGCGCGCCGCCGCGCTACCCGTGGTGGGTCGTGCTGCTCGCCTACGGCCTCGCCTCGGCGGCGGGCTGCCGCTTCCTCGGCGGCGGGCAGGCCGAGATCCAGCTCGCATTCGCCGCCGGGCTCGTGATGGGCGGATTGAGCTTCGCGTTGAAGACCGTCGCCCTCTTCGATCTCGTGGGCTCGTTCGTCGGGGCGCTGCTCGTCGGCGCGGCCGCCGCGGCCGGATACCGGTGCGCGATCTCGACGACGACGCTCGCGGCGCTCATCGTCATCCTGCCGGGGCTGACCTTGACGCTGGCGATGACCGAACTCGCCAGCCGTCACCTCGTCTCGGGCACCGCGCGCCTGGCCGGCGCGCTCACCGTGTTTCTCGTGATGATTGTGGGCGTGGCCGTCGCCAACGCGCTGCTTGCCGTCGTGTACGGTCCGGTGCGTTCGGTGCCCGTGGTGCGGCTGCCCGAGTACACGCGCTACCTCGCGCTCGGCGTCGCGCCGCTTGGCTTCGGCATCCTGATGCGGGCGCGGCCCCGCGACATTCCCGCCATCTACGTCGCGTCGATCGTGGCGTATCTCGGCATGCAGGCGGGCCAGCGGGCGCTCGGCGCGGAGCTGGGCGCGTCGGTCGGATCGTTTGCCATCGGCATCGTGACCAACGCGTACGAGCGGCTCCGGCTCGGACCCGCCGGCGTGCCGCTCACGCCGGGCGTGCTCCTGCTCGTCCCGGGCAGCATCGGGTTCCGCAGCGTGACGGCGCTGCTCGACGCGAACACGGTGGCGGGCATCGAGACGGCCTTCACGATGTTCCTGACGGCGGCGGCGCTGGCCGCGGGCCTGCTCGTCGCCAACCTCGTGCTGCCGCCGCGCCGCGCCCCGCGTCCAGCGTGAATCCCGTGCAGCCGCGCGAAACGTGCATGACGGCCCCCGGGGACCGGGGTGCGACCGTGCGCGGTCCCCGGCTCGTCCCGTTGGCCCGTTGGCCCGCCGTCACGCCTGCCCGCCGGCGCGCCGTCACGCCGTCACGTCCGCCCGCCGTCACGTCTGCCCGCGATCCGCCACTCTCTGCTTGTCCCGCGAATCGAAACGATGTGAATTCAGACAGGAGCCGGGCGAGGCTCGAGGAGAACGTATGGCTGCGAGGCGGTGGAGGCAGGCGTCCATGGTGCTGTTTGCCACGCTGGTGTCGGGCGGCTGGGTGCTCTTCGCGCAGCCGGCGCCGGCGAGCGACGAGCTGCGCCGCGAGGTCGAGCAGGCCGAGCGCGCGTTTGCGAAGACCATGGCAGACCGCGATCACGCGGCGTTCGCGTCCATGCTCGCCGCCGACGCGCGGTTCGTCGGCGAGGCGAGGGTGCTTCGAGGGCGCGACGAGATTGCCGACGGCTGGAAGCGCTTCTACGAGGGAAGCGCGGCGCCGTTTTCCTGGGAGCCGGAGCTGGTCGAGGTGCTGCCCGGCGGCGACCTGGCGATGACGAGCGGCCCTGTCCGCAACCCTGCCGGGCAGCGTGTGGGCACCTTCACTTCGGTATGGCGCAAGGAAGCCGACGGCCGCTGGCGCGTCGTGTTCGACCGCGGCTGCCCGCCGTGCGAGTGCAAATAGGGGGTCGGGAGTATTTTCAGTTTTTGCGATCAGGATCGCAGCGGCGGAAAATCCTGGGGTCGGGAGTCATTCTCGCCAGCGGCCTTTCGCGAAAATGACTCCCGACCCCGATTTTCCGCCGTCGCAAAAACTGAAAATACTCCCGACCCCTATCTCCGCAGCAGCTCGTCGGCGGCCTGCAGGACGATCTGCCGCAGGCGCACCGGGTAGTCGGGACGCGAGGCCAGGAACGCCCGGACCGTGCGCGCCACCTCCGGCGACTGGTGCCCGGCCAGCGTCGTGTCCATCCAGCGCTTCGGGAAGAAGATGTCGCCGGTGCGCCGGATCTCCTCGAGCATCTCGAGCGAGGGCCGGACGAAGGCGGCCGACGCCGGCGCTCGCAGCGGGTGGTGCAGATACGACAGCGCTTCGAGCACCCAGGGCTCGCGGCGGCGCTCTTCGACCTTCGCCAGCCGCGCGAAGAACGCCGCGCGCACCGACGGATCGGCATCGAGCGCCACGCGCACGAACCGGAAGCGCGCCAGCCGGTCGGGATTTTCGATGCGACCCTCCTGCTCGTCGAGGATACGCCGCCACCCATCCGTGCCCCGCACGGCGAGCTCGAGTGAGAGCGTGATGTAGTCCGGCTCCGAGAGCACGAGCCCGGGAACCGTCTCCTCGCCTGCCCAGACGCGTTCGAGCCAGGCCAGCGTCGGCGGCGTCAGCGCCACGCGCGCAAGCGTCCGGAACCACGCGTTCTTGCGGCCGGGCGTTCCGGCCTTGTCGAGCCCGGCGCGCAGCATCGCTTCGAGGGCGCCGACGCGTGCCTCCCGCTC
>JAHDVQ010000244.1 GCA_023384595.1 Vicinamibacteraceae bacterium
ATGGGTGGGAATCCGCCAGCCGTTATCGCGGCCGCAACTGGGATGACGTCGAGGCCGACCTCGAACGCGACTGGGATTCGTACCAGTATCGCGGACAGAGCACCTGGGAGCAGGTGAAGGAAGCCGTTCGCGATGCGTGGAACCGGGTGACCGGCCGTTAACAGAACCGGGGGGCGGCCGCCGCCCCCCGGCTCCTTCTCCCATCGTTCCAGAGGTCGGCGATGGACGTCGGCGTTCATCGTCCGGCGCGAGCCGAACCAGCACTGCCCGTGTGAGTGTCGGGGCTTCCTTCATTGAATGCGTCTCGGCGCAGGCGTATAAAGGAGGCCTCGCCCCTGGGACGGAGGCCTCGTCATGCGTCGGCTCGCGTTCCTCCTCACTGCATCGATCTGCGCCACGGCTGCCGCCTCGGCCCAGAATCCGAACTCGGCGACGCCCTCGAAGCTGCCCGGACTCGCTGCCGCCGCGGAAGTCGCGCGCGACGTCCACGGCATCGCGCACATTCGCGCCGGCAACCCGCGCGACCTGTTCTTCATGCAGGGCTACGTGCACGCGCAGGACCGGCTCTTCCAGATGGACATCAGCCGGCGCCGCGCGAGCGGCACGCTCGCCGAGCTGCTGGGCCCGGCAGCCCTGGCGAGCGACGTGCAGCTGCGCACGATCGGCATCCGCCGCGCCGCCGAGCGCTCGCTGGCCGCGATTTCGCCGGCAGCGGTGGCCGCGCTCGAGGCCTATGCGGCGGGCGTCAACGCCTACGTGGCACGCCACCCGCTCCCGCCCGAGTACGCCGCGCTCGAGATCACGACGTTCGCTCCGTGGACGGCACTCGACGCTCTGGCCGTCGCCAAGTCGATCACCTTCAGCCTGTCGTTCGACCTCGGCGACATCGACAACACCGTCGCGCTCAGCACATACGCCGCGATCCTCGGCAACGTCGGCCAGGCCTTCCTGCTCTTCTCGCAGGATCTGTGGCGATCGCAACCCTTCTTCCCCGCGTCGACCGTGCCCGACGCTACGGCGGTGGCGACCACGGCGTTTGCCGCCACGGTCTCGAGGGCGCCGGCGGTCCCGTCTCTCACCGGGCCCGACCCTGCGGTCGCGGCTCTCGCCCGCCAGTACCTGGAGAAGGTGCGCGACCTGCCGGACTTCCAGCGGTGGCTCGACCGCGACAATCGCCCCGGCTCCAACCAGTGGGCCATCAGCGGGCGCCACACCGTCTCGGGCGCGCCCCTGGTAGCCAACGACCCGCACCTCGCGCTGGGGATGCCCTCCACCCTCTACCCGGTGCACCTCAGGGCTGGCGCGCTCGACGTGATGGGCAGCGGGTTTGCCGGCGTGCCCTTCGTCATCGTGGGCCAGAACCGCCACATCGCGTGGGGCGCTACGGTGAACCCTCTCGACACGACCGACGTCTTCCACGAGCAGCTCGTGCCCGACGCGACGTCGCCGAGCGGGTTGAGCAGCATCCACAAGGGCGCTCTCGAACACGTCATTCCCATTCCGGAGTCGTACCGTGCCAACCAGCCCGGCAACGGGACGCCCAACGATCTGATCACGATCCCTCCTGGCGGGGGCATCCCTGCCGCGACCCTGATCGTGCCGCGGCGCAACAACGGGCCCATCCTGCAGTTCGATCCCACCAGCGGCGCGGCGCTGAGCGTGCAGTACACCGGCTTCAGCGGCACGCGCGAGGTCGACACGTTCCTCATCTGGAGCACGGCCAGGGGGCTCGACGACTTCATGCGCGGGCTGCAGTACTTCGACAGCGGTTCGCAGAACTTCGCTTACGGCGACATCGCGGGCAACATCGCGTACCTCACCAGTTCGGAGGTGCCGGTCCGCGAGGATCTGCAGGCCGGCGTCGTCACGGGCTCGACGCCGTGGCTGATTCGCAGCGGCCAGGGCGGCAACGAGTGGCTACCGGTCGAGCACCCGCAGCCGGGGCAGGCCGTGCCCTTCGAAATCCTGCCCTTCGACGAGATGCCGCACGTGATCAACCCGCCGGCGGGATGGTTCGTCAACGCCAACAACGACCCGGCCGGCACGGTGCTCGACAACAACCCCCTCAACCAGGCGAGGCCCGGTGGCGGCATCTTCTACCTGAACGCAGCCTACGACACGGGCTTCCGTGCCGCGAGGATCACCGCGCTCGTCCGCCAGAAGCTCGAGGACGGCGGGAAGGTGTCCTTCGGTGACATGCAGGAGATCCAGGCCGACACGATGCTGCTCGACTCCCAGTACTTCGTGCCGCACATCGTCAACGCCTGGCGTCGGGCCAAGACGCCGGGGGCGGTCCCGGTGCTCGCGGCCTTCGCGGCCGATGGGAGAGTCGGCGAGGCCGTGCAACGTCTCGAAGCCTGGAGCGGCTGGTCGCCAACCGGCATCCCCGAAGGCTTCGACGCCGCCGACATCGACGGCGTGCTCTCGGGGCCGACGTCCGAGGAGGTGGCCGCGAGCATCGCGACCACGATCTACAGCGTGTGGCGCGGGCAGTTCATCCGCCGCGTCGTCGACGCGCCTCTCGGGCCGGCCCCGAAGCCGCCCAGCCAACTCGCGCTGACCGCGCTCAAGAGCCTCTTCGACCACTTCGCGGTCAACCAGGGGCGCGGGTTCTCGGGCGTGGACTTCTTCATCGTGCCCGGCGTGGTCGCGGCAGAGGATCGGCGCGACGTGCTCATCCTGAGCAGCCTCGTGGCCGCGCTCGATCGCCTGGCGGGTCCTGAATTCACGCCAGCCTTCGGCGGCTCCGCCGATCAGCACGACTACCTGTGGGGCCGGCTCCACCGGATCGTGTTCTCGCATCCGCTGGGCGGGCCGTTCAGCGTGCCGCCCGCCTTCGGCGCGTTCCCGGCACCCCTCGCGGGGCTGCCCGGCATTCCGGTCGATGGCGGCCTTGGCGCGGTCGACGCCTCGAATCACGAGGCTCGCGCCCAGGCGGCGAACGACTTCATGTTCGCCAACGGCCCCGTCAACCGCTTCGTGGCCGAGGCCGGCATGCCCGGCGTGCAGGCCGAGTCGGTGTGGCCCGGCGGCACGAGCGGCGTGCCCCTCACTCCGTTCTACCTGAACCTGCTGCCGCTCTGGCTGACGAACGACACGATTCCGCTGCTCTATCGCCAGGGCGACCTGCAGCGCAATCTCGATCACCTAAGCAAATTCACGCCGGCCAGGTAGCCGCCCTGGCCCGTCCTCAGGCCGGGACCCTCGACGAGGGTCCCGGCATACCGAAGGGACTCAGGCTGCTCACTCGACGCGCCGATAGACGGCGTTCTCGAAATCCGAGTGCTGCATCAGGTCACTGAACTCGACCTCCAGCAGGCCGCCCTTGAGGGTCCCGATCGCGCCCCCCCGCGAGTCGCTCCCGAAGTTGAAGAGTACACGGCTCTGGTCCGTCTCATAGCTCCCGATGTAGCGATGTTCGAACGCGTCGTACTTCAGGTAGAAGGCACCGCTCTCGTACAGCACGAATGCCGAGCGGGTGGTGAATGTACTCACCGCGTACCCCAGGGGTGCGTGATACGCGTAGGTGGCGAACGCGCCGGACAGCGGCGGCGTCGGTGCAGGTGTGGGCGGCACGGGAGTCGGCGCACCGGGATTGGGCAACGTGCCCGAGATGGGCCTCGACGGGCGGTTCGAGAGGAGCGACGACCTGTCGCGGCTGCACGCCGCCAGGCCTACAGCCAGAGCAGTGACGACAACGAGGGCGATGCCGGCCACCCGACGATGACACGTGGGCATGGCACACCTCCTGCCACCAGCGAACACCTGTACGGTTGAAGAACTGAATCGTGAACCTGTCGGGCCTCGGCGTCAAGACTCTTCGCCAGCACAACAGCCTCCTCGCCATCACAGCCGCTCCTGGTCCGAGAACATGTCATCGAGACTCGAGGCCACGAGCACGGCGACGACCACGACGGTGAGGGCGGCGATGCCAAGCGCGAGGCCGATGGTCTTGGCGGGGCTGAACCGGCGAACCCTCATCTCACTGATGTCGCCCCGGCTGAAGCGCCGTCCGTCATCGGCGACCAGCGCGTCGGCATCGCGGGCCGCCACCCGGATGCGCGCGCGGGTCCCATCACGCATCAGGAGTTCCACTCGGTCTCCCGGTGCGATGCGGTCGGGTTCGGACGAGGCCGGTGAGGTCACGAGCGGCACAGGGCGCATCGTGGTGCAGCCCGACCCGGCACACACGATGATGAGAAGGAGAGCGAGGAAGGAGTGGGGCGAGGCCCGCAACAAGGAGACCACCGAGTTCGCGCAGAAGAACTACCCGGCGATGCGCGAGATCAGCGGGCAGTACCTGATGCGCGAGGTCACGATGAAGTAGGCGCAGGTTGTTCTGGGTGGTGTGGCTGGCCGAACCGCGCCGTTCGCCGTGCGCGGATCACCTGTCGCAGTGCCCCCGAGGCGTCAGGACTTGTGGGAGTCGAGGCCGGATGCCGGACCCCGGATGCCGGACGCCGGAGGCCTGCTTGT
>JAHDVQ010000245.1:0-2551 GCA_023384595.1 Vicinamibacteraceae bacterium
GCGCCAGCCGATGGCCAGCAGCACCCCGGCGAAGATGAGCGCGGCGGCGGCGAGCAGGCGGCCCGTGAGCGCCTCGCCGAGCACCACGACGGCCCCGAGGCCCGCCAGCACGGGCACCGAGAGCTGCGCGAGACCCATCTGCATGCCGGTGAGGTGCGGCACGACGCGATACCAGACGACGTAGGAGAGCGCCGAGGTCACGGCGCCCGAAACGACGGCGAGCGCGATGCCGGCCGTCGTGGCGTGCCCGGCCGTGAGCGCCGGCACGAGCAGCGGCGTCGCGACGAGGGCCGAGAGCACGAAGTTGTCGCGGGTGGCGGCGACCGGGCGCGACGTGCGCTGGCCGGCCACGGTATAGACCGCCCACGCGGCGCCGGCCACCACCATCAGGGCCACGCCCGCGAGGTCGGGGCGGCCGATGCCGGGCCGCGTGAGCACGGCAAGGCCCACGAGCGCGAGCCCCGCGCCGACCCACTCGGCTATGGCGGGCCGCTCGCCACGCGCGAGGCCGTGACCGAGCAGAGCGAGCTTCACCGTCGGAAACAACACGAGCGCGCCGAGCGCCGCACCAATGCGCAGGTAGGAGTACGAGAAGGCCGCCGCGTAGGCGGCGAGCGCCGCGCCGGCCAGCCAGCGCCCCTCGAAGCCCCCTCCCCCACCGCCGCCGGGCCCATGGTCCCAACCGCGCGAGCCCGCAAAGGGCAGGGTGAGCGCGAGGAGCATCACCGCGCCGGACACCAGGCGCAGAAGCGTGTACGATGCCGCATCGATGCTGCCCGTCGCGAGCGCCTGGCGCGCGAGCAGCGAGTTGGCCGCGAAGCCGACGAGCGCGAGACCGCAGAGCGCCAGGACACCCGGCGCGAGCCCGATGGCGGGGGCGTGACGTGCTGGCATCGGTGGCGCATTGTACCGGATGCCGGACGCCGGCTCGGATGCCGGACGCCGGAGAGGAGCCCGAGATGAGCGCGCGCACTGCCTTGTCCCTGTCGCTGGCCGTGGTCCTCGCCGTCGCGGGAGCCACCCTTCTCTCGCTCACGCAAGGCGCCCGCCTGTTCGCTCAGGCGCCAGCGCCGCGCATCGCCGTTTCGTTTCCCGCCTCGCTCGAGGCAGGTGCGCTCGATGGCCGGCTGCTCGTCATCTTCGCGACGGACGCGGCGCGCGAGCCGCGCTTCCAGGTGAGCGACGGCCTCGAGACCGCGCAGGTCTTCGGCATCGACGTCGACGGCTGGCGCCCCGGACAGGAGGCCGTCCTCTCGGCCTCCGATCTCGGCTATCCCATCGAGAGCCTGGCGTCGCTGCCGGCCGGCGAGTACACCGTGCAGGCGCTCCTCCACAAGTACGAGACGTTCCGCCGCGCCGACGGCCACACGGTGAAGTTGCCGATGGACCGCGGCGAGGGGCAGCAGTGGAACCGCGCGCCCGGCAACCTGGTGAGCACCCCGCAGACGGTGAAATGGGATCCGGCCGCCGCGACGCCGCTGCGCCTCGCGCTCGACAAGGCGCTCCCCGATATCCCGCCGCCGCCCGAGACGAAGTACATCAAGCACGAGCGCATCCAGAGCGAGCGGCTGACGAAGTTCTGGGGCCGGCCGATGCACCTTGGCGCGCACGTGCTGCTGCCCGAGGGCTTCGACGAGCATCCCGAGGCGCGCTACCCGCTGGTCGTCTTCCACGGGCACTTCCCGTACGACTTCGGCGGCTTCCGCGAGCAGCCGCCCGATCCCGGCCTGAAGTGCGAGCCGAGCGCGCGCTTCAACCTGCCCTGCTACAACCGCACCGTGCAGGAGGAGGCGCACGCCTTCTACAAGGCGTGGACCGGTCCGGACTACCCGCGGATGATCATCATCGAGATCCAGCACGCCAACCCGTTCTATGACGACTCGTACGCGGTGAACTCGGCGAACCTCGGGCCGTACGGCGACGCCATCACCTACGAGCTGATTCCGTACCTCGAGAAGAAGTACCGCGGCATCGGCGAGGGCTGGGCGCGGTTCATGTACGGCGGATCGACGGGCGGCTGGGAAGCGATGGCCGCACAGGTGCTCTACCCCGACGACTACAACGGCAGCTACGCGGCCTGCCCCGATCCGATCGACTTCCGCGCCTACACCACCGTGAACATCTACGAGGACGAGAACGCGTACTACCGCGAGGGGCCGTTCCGCCGCGTGCCGCGCCCGGGGCACCGCGACTACCTCGGGCACGTCAGCACGACGGTGCGCGACATGAACCAGCTCGAGCTGGTGCTCGGCACCAACGGCCGCTCGGGCGGCCAGTGGGACATCTGGCAGGCCGTGTACTCACCGGTCGGTCCCGACGGCTATCCCGCGCCCATCTGGGACAAGCGCACGGGCGTCATCGACAAGACCGTGGCCGCCCACTGGCGCGAGCACTACGACCTCGGGTACATCCTGCGGCGCGACTGGGACAAGGGACTCGGGAAGAAGCTCGCCGGCAAGGTGAACATCTACGTCGGCGACATGGACAACTACTACCTGAACAACGCGGTCTATCTCGTCGAGGACTTCCTGAAGACGACGAAGAACCCGCC
>JAHDVQ010000245.1:2651-4462 GCA_023384595.1 Vicinamibacteraceae bacterium
CTACAGGGGCTACTGGGCTCGGCGCGCGGGGCTGACCAGGAAGAGCGCGGCGCCCGCGGCCAGGGCGATGGCGCCGCCGAGCAGCTGCGCGCGCGAGGCGCCGGCCAGAATCACGAGCGACACCAGGATGGCGAGGATCGGGATGAGCGCGCCGCCCGGCGCGCGGAAGCGCGCGGGCCCGACATCGGGCCGCTCCCGTCTGAGCGCCAGCGTCGAGGCCGCCGTCCCCGTGTAGGCCACCAGTCGCGCCACGGCGCTCGTGGTCGCCAGCACCGCGAACGATCCCGAGATGGCCAGCACCCACGCCAGCACCGACGTGAACACGATCGCGAGGGCGGGCGTGCGGAACCGGGGGTGGATGCGCGCGAACACGCCGGGCAGATCCCCCTGTTCCGCCATGGCGTAGAGCATGCGCGAACCGGTGAGCACCTGGCCGGCGTTGTTTCCCAGCATCGACACGATGGACCCCACGCCGATGACGAGCGCGCCGGCGGCACCGGCGAGCACGGCCGCGGCGTCGGCCACGGGCGTCGCCGATCGCGCGAGGTCGTCGACGACGGCCATCGACACGACCTGCGCGGCGGTCATCACCACGGTGACGATGATGATGGTCCAGACGAGGGCGAAGGGCACGTGGCGGCGCGGATCGCTCGCTTCGCCCGAGGGCACCGGCACCACGTCGAAGCCGCCGAAGACGAAGATGAGGAGCAGCGCCGCCGCCGACGCGTCGGCCAGCCCGATGGCCGGGAGCGGACCCTCGAAGGCGGCCGGCACGTGCGGCAGGCCGACTAGGATGAAGAGGCCAAGCGGGACGAGTTTGCCGATCGTGAGCGTGTTCACGACGAGCGCGCTCAGCCTGATGCCGCGCACGTTCACCCAGGCGAAGAAGGCGAAGAGCACGGTGAGGAGCAGCACTCGCGGCGCGCCGCCGGCCATGGCCGGCGCGTAGTAGCCGAGGGCGAGGGCGATGCCGTTGGCGACCGAGGCGTGGCTCGTGACGCGCGTGAACCACTGCATCCAGCCGACCTCGAAGCCGACGAAGCGGCCGAAGGCCGTGCGCGTGAAGAGGTAGGCGCCGCCCGTGCCGTCGAAGCGGCTCGAGACCTCGGCGAAGGCGAGGGCGACGAGCATCGAGGCGCCGCCGGCAAGGACGAAGGCCATCGGACTCCACCCGCCGATGACCGCGACGACCTGCGACGGCATGAGGAAGATGGCGCCGCCGATGACCTGGTTGATGCCGATGGCGGTGAGGTCCCAGCGCCCGAGCGAGCGGCGCAGCGTGCCTGAGGCGGGCGGGGCAGCCATGGAGGCCGGATTATATCGGGGGATCGGCGATCAGCTGATCCGCCGACTTCCCGTATCATCTCCCCATGGGTCTACTGTCAGGACTGCTGGGGAACGCGGCGAGTGCCGAAGTCGCCGACGTCGAAGAGAAGCTCGCGCACGTGCTCGCTCCCGGCGAAACCGTGGAGCAGGCGTTTCAGCTCGTGCGCGACTTCCTCATCTTCACCAACCGCCGCTTCATCATGGTCGACAAGCAGGGCGTGACCGGCATGAAGGCGGAGTACCACTCGATTCCCTACCGCGCGATCACGCACTTCTCGGTCGAGACCGCCGGTCCGGTCGACATCGAGGCCGATCTGAAGATCTGGGTGTCGAGCGCGCCCGAGCCGATCGTGCGCACCTTCAAGCGCGGCAAGACCATCTTCGAGGTGCAACGCGCCCTCGCCACTCACGTCGGGATCTGACGTGGCTGTGTAGGCTTTGTAGGCTTTGTAGGCTTTGTAGGCTTTGTAGGCTTTGTAGGCTTT
>JAHDVQ010000246.1 GCA_023384595.1 Vicinamibacteraceae bacterium
GATCTGGTCGAGTCCTGGGTCGAGGAGTTCAGGGACGCGCACGGGCGGGACGCGCGAAGTGCCGCGGCGCAGCCCTT
The DNA here is from genome assembly GCA_023384595.1 of Vicinamibacteraceae bacterium. Classification (GTDB taxonomy): domain Bacteria; phylum Acidobacteriota; class Vicinamibacteria; order Vicinamibacterales; family JAFNAJ01; genus JAHDVQ01. The sequence continues at coordinate 78 of JAHDVQ010000246.1, forward strand.
CGAGGAGTACTGGGACTGGGTCAGGACCCTGCTGGTGACGGGAGGCGCGGGACAGCCCGGCTGGCTCGCGCAGGGCGACGCGATTGTCGCGGGCGTCGGCGACGCGGACGCCGCCGCGACCCTGCGAGCACGCCTGCGCGCGCTCGGCAGGCGCATCGCCGCGGAGTGGGCGAAGCCGTCGCGACACCGTCGCATCCACTCGACGTTCTTCCAGGGGTCGCCGAACCTCCAGACGTGGGGCCGGCAGCTCGAACGCGCCGCGGCCCGCGATGCGGGCGATGGGACGGCGATCCGCGAGGCGGTCGAAAAGATCGAGCGCGAGGTGGACGAGGCGCTTCGGGCCTGACGCTCACCGCCGGCCAGCCGTGCCCGCGCGCCGCGCCCGCCACCGCACGCCGGCCCAGTACGCGAGGTAGTAGCCGAGCACGAGCGCGCCGGCGGCCATGGTGCCCGCCACACCGGCGGTGGCCAGCCACGACGCCTCGCCCGGCGCCGCCTGCCACGCCCGCCACGCGCGCACGACGCCGTAGAGCAGCCGCGCCGTCACCACCAGCGTGATGGCGAGCACCAGCCAGCGGTTCGCGGTGTAGTGCAGCCCTTCCGGCGTGCGCTCCCAGCGCGTCAGCGCGAGCCCCACGAGCCCGAGCAGCAGTCCCGCCGCGAGCCCCACGAGCGAGGCGCGAAGCGCGCCCGGCACCCACGCGCTGGTAATGGCGGCCGCGAACAGGAAGAGGGTGGTCGAGAAGGCGAGGCCCGCGAGGTTCAGCGCGGCGACCCAGCCCCGCGCCCGCCGGCGCGAGACGCCGACGCGATAGCGCTGCACCAGCGACAGCGGCATCGCGATGGCGAGCGCCAGCACGAACAGCAGCGCGCCGGCAACGATGACGAGCGGCATCCGACGATGCTATCGCGTGCAGCCCTGGGAACGGGCGGCCGCGAGGGATGGCGGCCGCCCGGCCCACGATGGGCGGCGGGGCCCGGTCGGCCCCGCCATGCCTCCTACGGAAGGAAGAGCAGGGTCATCCCACTCAGATCGAATGGGCCTGCCGCGTTGAACAGTTCATAGGTCACACCGGCCACCGGCCACGAGCCGCTCGAGGAGAGGTCGGACTCGCCCGGGTCCGCGGCTCCCCCGCCCGGGCTGACGCCGGCGAGCCCGTCGAGCGCCGACACCGCGCCGTAGGCGATGGTGACCTGCCCGCTCGGCTGCAGCGTGACCGAGAAGGTGTTCGAGCCGGTGGACACGAACTCGGGCACGCCCACGAAGCTCACCGTCCACGAACCGGCATTGCCGTCGACGATGACCAGGCCGCCGTTGTTCGGCGACAGGTCGTCCCAGAGCGGCGCGATTCGCGGCTGGTCGTTCAGGAACTCCGCCACCGACTCGCTGAAGTCGGTGTCGCCGCTCCCGAAGGTGAGATTGCCGTTGGCGTTGACGAACACGTCCGCGTAGGTCTGCCCCTGGAACGTGAAGGTGAAGGGCAGCGTGACCTGCACGCTCGAGTCGTCGCCGAGTGTCAGCAGCGTGCCCACGATGGTGAACACATTGAGCACGTAGCGGCCCTCACCCGCCCCCGCGCCGGTGAAGCCCGTGTCGGGGTAGGTCGTGACGGCGAGGTAGTACGTGCCGTTGGCCGGCACGGGGAACACGACCCTCGACAGGAGCCCCGGACCGCTGTCGTCGTCGGTGGCGATCAGGTTGCCGGCGCTGTCGAACAGCCCGACGTACGAGTCGATGCCCCCGGTGAGAATCTCGGCGACCAGCGTCGTGCCGCCCGCCGCCGTGAACCGGAAGAAGTCGACGTCGTTGCCGGCGGGCTCGATCTCGGTGTAGCGCACGACGGGAATCGAGTCGAACGGCAGCGTGATGCGCCGCGCCTTCGACAGCGTGTCGTTCGGCCCGAGCCAGTTGTCCTCGTAGTTGGTCGTGCCGTTGAACCGCACCGTCGCGAAGGCGAGGTCGTTCGGGCTTGCCGTCGTGAACACCTCGTAGAGCGCCGGCTGGTTGTGCAGGTTGATGCGCGACCGTCCGAACGCACTCAGATCGGACGGCTGTTCGAAGCCCGACGTGACGGCGCCCCCGCACGACACGCCGGCAAGGCCGTCCACGGCGCTCATCGCGCCGTACTGGATGTCGATGTGGTTCGAGGCCCGGGCCAGCGTGATCCGGAAGGTGTTCGCGCCCGTGTTCGGGAACTCCGGCACGTCCTGGTAAATCACCGTGAAGGCGTTTCCCGTCTGCTCGTAGGTCACGAGACCGCCGGCCGACGGATTGAGGTCGTCCCACCATCCCGCAATGCGCGGCGGCCCGCTCCGCATCTCGGAGGCCGACTCGCTGAAGTCGGCGTTGGCCGCGCCGAACGTGATGTTGCCGTTGGCATTGACGAACACGCTGTCGAACCGCTGACCGCACAGCGTGTAGGTGAACGGCAGCGGGAGCTGCACGGAGCCGTCGTCACCCACGGCGAGCGGATCGCCAGGGGCGGGCACGTTGAAGACGATGTTCAGCCCGGTCACCGGCACCCCTGCGGCCACGGGAATGCCCGTGTAGACCGAGGGATCGTCCGGCGGGTTCGACGAGGACTCGTTCGCGTCCCAGAACTCCTCGGGGCCTGGGAACGCCAGCGGCGCCGTGCTGAAGCCGCCGGCGAGGATCTCGTCGACGTACACGGCATAGGTCGCTCCGGGCGTGAGGCCGTTGATGGTGTAGACGCCCGTCAGCGGGTCGGCCTGCGACGTGCTGTCGGTGAAGTCGCCCGAGATGGCCGACACCGCGTCAAAGAAGGGATTGGCGACGTTGCGCGCGATGACGTTCGCGCCGGAGAGCCGTGTCGTGCCGTTGGCGGCCAGGACCGCGCCGCTTATGGTCCCCGTGCCCGCGAGGAAGCCTGGCGCGGGATACATCGTCGAGGCAATCGCGATGTCGTCGGCCTCCAGCGAGTCGGTGCCGATGCCGGGACCGTAGTAGAAGGGGTACATCGTCTCGACGATGTCGTTGAGGAGCGGGTGCGGCGGCGCACCGAACGTGTCGTGAGGGGTCGGCCCCGTGTTGTCGCCCCCGACCGATCCGAGGTAGATCTGGCCGTTGACCACCGTGTGCGCAAAGTTCGTGTAGTGGCCGAACTCGTGCACCATCACGTCCCTGGCGTACTGCACGTCGGTGAACGCCGGACCGTTCAGGAACGACAGGCCCTCGGTAATCGTGCAGGTGGCCGGCGTGCCCCACTCGGGACCGGCGAACCCGAGCACGCCAGAGCCGGGCCCGAACAGCAGGTCGAAGATCTCGCCCGTGTCGTCGAACACGATCGCGCTCAGCCCGTCCGGCGCCGGCGCGTCGTAGTACGGCACCCAATTGGTGATGTTGACGTCCACCGGCAGGAAGCCGGCGTTGACGTAGCTGAGCGTCGCGGTCGGGATCGCGCCCCAGACGTCGAACGCCTCCTGGACGAGCGCCACCGCCTGGGCGTTCGTGAGGGGCCCGAGATTCCCCTGGTCGGGGTTGAACGGGATGTTGGCCCCGCCGTTCGCCCAGAGATACGGCTGTCCGCTCGAGCAGTTGGCGAGGGGACCGCCGGCAAAGGCCGGCGTGGCGGCGAGAATCGCGACGAGCGCCGCGGCGAGGTGGAGCGAGGCGGGGAGATGTCGTGTGTGCTTCACCTCATCCTCCTCACTGCTTCAGCAGGGCGCGGATGCGATCCGCGAGGTCGTCGTACTTGAGCAACTGGCCGAGGGCGTTTTGCGCCATGTCGACCTTGTTGCGCGACGAGATGGTGTAGCTTCCCTGAGCCAGCCCCACGGGAGCCGACAGACCGATGGCGCTCGGGGCCGTGACCATCAGGAGGTAGTCGCCGCCCTTCTCGTAGCGCGGCATCTCGGGGAGCGCCGAGAAGTGCTGCATGCCGCCCTTGAGGGCCGGCTTCGCCCGGCCGATCATGGTGACCTCGGCGTAGCTGACGCCGTCCTTGGTCAGGACGTCGCCCTTGAAGGTCTCCGTGACTCTGATGCGGTAGGTAACCGTCGGCAGCTGCCCGCCGCCAGCCGCGACCGACCCCTCGACCACGTCCACGATTGTGCCGCGGAAGATGCGGTCGGCCCGGGCGCACACCTCGGCCAGGTCCATCTTCTTGACGATGGCACTGGCGAAGAGCGGCCCGGGCAGACTGAGGAATGCCGACAGAACGAGCCCGACGCCGAATCGACATCTGCGCATGCGTCACCCTCCTTCAGAGTTGTCTGCGATCGAGGCCCGATGTGGATCGGGGACGCGCGCCGCACCGGGTTGCGGTGCCACCAGGGCGTGCGCCCGCTCATCGGGTTGTGATGGAACGTGTGCCGCCGAAGCTAACGCTGAGCCTGCTTGAAGTCAACTACTATCGCCGCCGCTG
>JAHDVQ010000247.1 GCA_023384595.1 Vicinamibacteraceae bacterium
ACCTCGCCTGGTCGCCCGACGGCCGCCTCATCGCCTACACGGCGTTCGTGCCGAGCGAGGGCCAGCCGCTTGCGACGATGCCGAAGGCGCCGAAGGGTGCGGAGTGGGCAGCGGCCGTCAAGGTCGTCGAGCACACCATCTATCGCGCCGACGGCGCTGGTCCCCTCGAGCCTGGCTTCACGCACCTCTTCGTCGTCGCCGCCGACGGCGGCGCGCCGCGCCAGGTCACGCGCGGGGAGTTCAACGTGTCTGGTGTTCCCGCCTGGTCGGCCGACGGCGCCAGCCTGGTCGTCGCCGCCAACAGGGATGCGGACGTCGACTTCGAGCCGCTCGAGTCGGAGCTGTACCGCGTGGCGCTGGCAGACGGGGCGATGACGCGCCTGACGACGCGCGCCGGTCCCGACAACCGTCCGGTGATGTCGCCCGATGGCACGCACCTGGCCTACCTGGGGTTCGATGACAGGAAGTTGAGCTACGCCAACGTGCGTCTGCACGTGATGGACCTGGCCAGCGGGCGTACGCGGTCGCTCACCGACGACCTCGACGCCAGCATCGAGCGCGCGGCGTGGATCGACAACGGCACCATCGCGGTGGTCTACGACTGGCGCGGCGCGACGCACGTCGCGCGCGTGTCGGTCGCCAGCGGGCGGCGGACGACGGTGGCCGAGGATCTTGGCGGCACGTCGATGGGCCGGCCCTACACCGGGGGCGCCCTCTCGGCGGGTGGCGGGCGCATCGCGTACACCCAGGGCACGGCGCTCAGGCCGGCCGACGTCGCGCTCGTGAACGGCGAGGGTCCGCCGCGCCGGCTCACCGATCTGTCTGGTGGCCTGCTGCAGGAGCGCCGGCTCGGCCGCGTCGAGGAAATCACGTTCAAGTCGAGTCACGACGGCCGCGACATCCAGGGGTGGGTGGTGTACCCGCCCGACTTCGACGCCTCCCGGCGCTACCCGCTGCTCCTCGAGATTCACGGCGGGCCGTTTGCCGCGTACGGTCCGCACTTCGCGCCGGAGATCCAGCTCTACGCCGCGCAAGGCTACGTCGTGCTCTATGCCAACCCGCGCGGCAGCACCAGCTACGGCGCCGAGTTCGCGAATCTGATCCACCAGAACTACCCGAGCCAGGACTACGACGACCTCATGAGCGGTGTCGATGCCGTGATCGCGCGGGGCGGCATCGACACGAACAACCTGTTCGTGACTGGCGGCAGCGGCGGTGGGGTGCTCACCGCCTGGATTGTCGGCAAGACCGATCGTTTTCGCGCGGCGGTCGTCGCCAAGCCGGTGATCAACTGGTTCACGCACACGCTCACCGCCGACGCGTATCCGTTCTTCGCGCAGTACTGGCACCCCGGCCCTCCGTGGGAGCACGTGGAGCACTACTTCAAGTACTCGCCCATCAGCCTCGTGGGGCGCGTGACGACGCCCACGATGGTAATCACCGGCGAGGACGATCTGCGCACGCCGATGGCCGAGTCGGAGCAGTATTACCAGGCGCTGCGGCTGCGCCGCGTGAAGAGCGCCCTCGTCCGCATCCCTGGCGCGTCGCACGCGATCAACGCGCGGCCGTCGCACATGATCGCGCAGGTGTTGAACACGATCGCCTGGTTCGAGCGTCATCGCCAGCGGGAGCGGTGAGGGACCAGTGGCGTCAACGGAGGTGCGCTGCCGCGTCGCAGCCTGTCGGGAGCCGCTGGGCGACGGTCAGGAGTGGAGCTTCTACCTGCTGTGACCCGCCGATCGTGGCCGGTCCTGATCTGCCCGGTGGGTCGTTTCCCCGGCATCGTAAGCTTCCCCCGTTTCGGCTCTTTGCCAACAACGCGTCGCGGTTCCTGCCCGCCCGGCGGCCGCGCGAGCGGTGCCTGTGATCGAAGGGGTGGCCGTGCAGGGCTCGGGCCTCCGCTTCAGACACAGCACCCGAGGCCCGCGGTCGGGTTGCGCGGCGGGGCGTTCCCGGGCGATAATTGGGGTTCGTTCGTCCCGCCCGCGACCCCATGCTGGGAGGTCGTTCAACGGTAGGACACGTGGCTCTGGACCACGTTATCGGGGTTCGAATCCCTGCCTCCCAGCCATTCTCCTAAGTTCAAGTCAGACAGTTCGTTAACCTCCGCAGCGAGAGCCTCGTCCGTGGGCTCGATCGGGGCGTCTGACCGCAACTCTTGAAAGAAACTTGAAAGATTGTCACCAGCGAGTGGCGCCGGGGAAGGTGCTTTCGGCTCAGCCGCAGGGCCCTTCATTGGTCGCCTGGCCGAGACACTCTGAACGCGCCCAGCCGGTACCTCGGCCGGCGTCCACGAGGCGGCGTCCGCGGAGAACGGCAGGCCGCGCTCCAGCCTGGTCACCGCCACCTGCAGGTTCTCGAGCTTCTGGGTGTCGTAGCGCTCGGTGGTGGTGATGGAGGCGTGGCCGAGCAGGTCGCGCACCTGGGCGAGCGGGACGCCTCGTTCGACCAGGCGCGAGGCGTACTCGTGGCGCAGGTCGTGCCAGCGGAGGTTGATGCGGCGATACTCCGCCTTGCACTCGGTGCACAGCCCCTTGTAGTCGTGGCCGGCGGCCCAACGCGGACGAACGCCATGCGCCTTCAGCACGGCCCGCAACCAGACGTCGTGGAAGTGCGGCAGCGGTTCACCGATCTCGTTGCTGAAGATCGGCGTCTCGGCCGGCTTCGGCTCACCTTCCGCGTCGAGTCGTAGCCACGCGAGCACGGCACGCAGGCGCTCCGTCGAGATCGGCACCAAGCGCGTCTTGCGGCTCTTCGTGGTTTCGCCGCGAAGGACGATCAGCTCGCGTGTCCAATCGATATCGGCGAAGCGCAGCGCGAGCATCTCCCCGCGCCGCATGCCCGTGTCGAGCGCCGCGATGATCATGGCGCGTAGATGCAGCGGGGCGGCAGCGAGGAGCTTCGCTTCTTCCTCTCCTGACAGGCGACGGCGACGCTTGTTGTCCTCGAGGAGCTTCTTGATGAGCGTCTCGCTGCCGCGACGAAACGGGGTTCGGTCGATGTACTCGCGTCCGACCGCCCAGTTCATCATGTGCCGCAGCAGTTCGACGGTGCGGTTCACCGATGCCGCCGTGATCGACCGCGGCACCGGCTCGCGTCCGACGATGCGCGGCTTGCGGAGGTCGGCGATGAAGTCCTCGACGTCGGCGGTCGTGATGTCGGCGAGGGCCCGGTCGCCGAAGCGCTCGAGGAGCGGGCGCAGACGCCAGTCGATCGTCCGCGCGAGCGACAGCCTCTTCGCGATCGCGTGACGTTCCTTGTAGATGTCCGCGAACTCGCGAAACGTCATCGGCGTGATGTCGCGCACCACCTGACCACGGGGATCGAACGTCCCCGCGCGAATCGCTGCTCGGACGTCGTCGAGCACGGCCTGGGCGTCGGTCTTCAGCGTGACATCGCGGTTGGCCCATTTCGACAAGCTCACGCGCACGCCGCGGAAGCTGCCCCACCAGAGGTGGTCGCAGCGGTCGCGGAGGCGGCCCTTGTGGGAGCAGAGCTTGTACAGCCCCATGGGGTCAGCCCTTCGCACCCGGTTCCGGAAGGACGGGTTCGCCGGCGAGGACGGAGACGAGTCGATCGAGGTTCTGCTCGTTGGCGGGCTCGACGATGTGCCTGATCCGGGATGCGACGCCAACGTCCTCGAATTGCTGGTTCCAGGTGACCTCGGTTCCGTCTTCGTGGGCAGCTATCATCACAGTGAGCACGTAGTGGGGCTTTGACATGTGCCGGATGACGACACAGGACGGGGCGAGCTCGACGAACGTGCTCTCGTTGGGAAAGTTGGCCCCGTCGGGCCCGTGCATCACGAACTTCCAGCGTCCACCCGGCCTGAACTCGAACACATCGATCGTGTTGGTGAAGCCACTCGGCCCCCACCATCTCGCCAGCGACTCCGGTTGGGCGAACGCCTGGAAGATGGCCTCGGGCGAATAGGGCACCACTCGACGGCTCAAGAAGACGCCGGTGTCTGAGTCAAATGCAGTCATGAACCCCCTCCGCTCGCTTCTCTGGGCATCGGCGCGGCCATCCGCGTCGGCCGGCGCCTTTTGGTCTTCGACACCCGCCGTGCCCGGTATGTCAGCGGAGCGGGGCCGTCGTATCGCCGCCGAAGAGACCGCGGCGATTGCGGCGCGAATCTCCGCACTCGGTGCGGCGATTGTCAGGCGCCCAATCCGGCCGCGCCCGCGGCTCGGGCATCGCGAGTGCCGCAGGCGTACCGCTCGAACCAGGCGTCGATCCACTCCCGCTTCGTCCGGATGGCTCGACGTCCGCCGATGCGGATGTGGTGCAGCTCCCGGCGTTCGCACGCCGTGTAGATCGTGTCTGCACAGACACCCGCGTACTCGGCGGCGTCCTTCACGTTCAACCAGAGCTTCATGGTCGCACTCC
>JAHDVQ010000248.1:0-1882 GCA_023384595.1 Vicinamibacteraceae bacterium
GGGCGCGCCGAGGCGCTGGAGCGCCTTCGCGAGCGGTACACCCGCGCGAGCGCGGCCGACCCGGACAATCCCGTCCTGCACTGGGCTCTCGGTGAGGTGATTCAGCACATCGACGGGTACGCCGCGGCAGAACGGCACTACCTCGATGCCGTCGATCGTAATCCGCGCTTCGCCGAGGCCTACCACAACCTGGCGCTCATCGCGGAGTTCCGTGGCGACCTGGCGGCCGAACGCAATTACCTGGCGAAGCGGGTGGAGCTCGAGCCGGACAACGCCGACGCGTTCTTCTACTACGCGATGTCGATCCAGGGGCGGAAAGACCCCGCGGAGTTCCGGCGGCTCGCCTTCGAGGTGGCGCGGCGATTCCCGGGCAGCGCGCGGGCCTCGTCGGCCATCGCGTTCTATGCGGGCAAGGCGCCGACGCCCGCCGACGCCATCAGCGCGCTCGAGGCGCTGCGAGAGATGTCCGCGGGATCCCTGGCGAAGGTCAGTTACCCGATGACGTCGCTCTTCTGGCTCTACGCGCCCGAGCAACCTGAGAAGGCGCTGGAACTCGGCACGGCGATGCTGGCGGCCGGCCTGAGCCCGGGCGATTCGAAGACGTGGCAGACCAACGTCGGTTTTCTCGAGGCCATGCAGCGGGCGCGCGGCCTGCTGGCGGAAGGCAGAGCCGCCGAAGGCGTGAAGGTGCTCGAGGGCGCGGCTCGCCCGCGCTACTTCGACACGACGGACTCCGACCTGCTGATGGCCGATCTCCTGCACGCGAGCGGCGACACCGCGAAGGCCTTCGACATGATGGTGAACCGCGAGGCGCGAAGGCCTGGCCCGCGCTTCGGCGACGCGGCCCGCCGCTTTGGCGCGTTGCTGGGTAAGGCGCCGCAGGAGGTGGCCGAGGCCGTGGCCGCCGCGCGTGACGCGACGGCGAAGCCGGCGCCGCCCTTCACGCTGCACGCGTATCGGACCGGCAACGACGTGAGCCTGGCCGACTACCAGGGGCGCGTCGTGCTGGTCGACTTCTGGTATCCCGCGTGCGGCCCGTGCCGCGGGGAGTTCCCCTATCTCCAACGCGTCGCCGAGAAGTTCAAGGACCGGGGCTTCGTGGTGCTGGCCCTGAACGGCCATCCCGAGGAGGACGCCTTCGTGCTGCCGTTTCTCGACGGGAACCGGTACGACTTCCTGCCGCTGCGCGCCACCGAGGACGTCGTGAAGGCCTACGGCGTCCGCGGCTACCCGGCCAACTTCCTCGTCGATCGCCGCGGCCGCATCGTCTTCAAGCTGGATCCGGTGGCCGACGAGCGCCGCACGGCCGAACTCGAGCGGCAGATCGAGGCGATGCTCGCGGAGCCCGCGCGGGCCGTGCCATCGGGAGCGGAGCCGTGACCGTGGCCGCGCCGGGACCTGGGCGCGAGTGGGCAGTCCTGTGCGCCCGGCGTGGCGCGACGGCGTTCGCGCGGGTGGTGGCGGCGGCGTGTGTGCTGGCGGCCGCGGCGAGCGTTCGGGTCGAGGCGGCCGAGGTCACCTGGAGCCTGGCGCAGTCGAAGCCCGGACCGGTGGCCGCGGGTTCGACCTTCGAGGTCACCGTGACGGCGGTGATGGAGGATGGCTGGCACATCTACTCGATCACCCAGCCGCCGGGCGGGCCCATCACCACGTCGATCCAGTTCGCCAGGGATGAAGGGTTCCGCCTGGCGGGGCCCATCGCCGGACCTGAGCCGATCGTCGGGTTCGATCCGAACTTCAACATGGACACCGAGGTGTACGACGGCGCCACGGTGGTCTTCACGGCACCCGTCACGACGCCGGCGTCGATGACGCCCGGGCGGCGGAAGCTCGTCGCCAACGTACGTTACCAGGCCTGCACCGACCGGGTCTGCCTGCCGCC
>JAHDVQ010000248.1:1982-4328 GCA_023384595.1 Vicinamibacteraceae bacterium
AGCTCGTCGCCAACGTACGTTACCAGGCCTGCACCGACCGGGTCTGCCTGCCGCCTACCGTGGCGCGCCTCGCCATCGACGTGGACGTCGAAGCAGGGGATCGGGGAACCGGCGAATCGGGGGATCGGCGGAGCGATGCGAAGGCATCGCCCATACCCGCCGCACGTGCCGAAGGCGAGTCGGCGAGCGTCGCGAAGGGCGAGCCTGCCGCAGCGTCACCGGTCTCCTCGACCGACACACCGAGGGCCGCGTCTGGAGCGGCCGATGGGGTCGTGTCGGCGGGCGAGGGGGCAGCGGCCGAGGGGGCAGCGACCGAGGGGGCAGCGACCGAGGGGGCAGCGACCGAGGAGCCGGCGGCCCAGGCCGTCCTGCTTCCGTCCGACGCCGACGCGGCGGCCGATGCGGCGGCAGGCGGCGTGCCCGGCGGTTCGCTTGGCGGCTTCCTGTGGCTGGCCGCCACGATGGGGCTGCTTTCGCTGCTCACGCCGTGCGTGTTTCCGATGGTGCCCATCACGGTGTCCTACTTCACGAACCACGCCGCGAAGAGCCGGCGCGGGGCGGTGGGGCAGGCGGCGGCTTACGGCCTCGGCATCGTGTTGACCTTTGCGGCGCTCGGCACGGCCATCGCGATGGTGGCCGGCGCGGCCGGCCTCAACCGGTTCGCGGCCAATCCGTGGCTGAACATGGGCATCGCCGCGCTCTTTCTCGTGTTCGCCATGAACCTGTTCGGGGCCTTCGAGCTGCGCCTCCCCTCGTCGTGGCTGACGGCCCTCGACACGGCGGGCCGCTCCTCGCGCCTCGGCAAGCTCACGGGACCCGCGCTCATGGGCCTGACCTTCACGCTCACGTCGTTCACGTGCACGGCGGCCTTCATCGGCACGCTGCTCGTGCTGGCGGCGCAGGGGTCGTGGCAGTGGCCGCTGGTCGGCATGGTGGTCTACGCCGCCGTCTTCGCGCTGCCGTTCGTGGTGCTCGCCCTCGTCCCGCAGCTGGCCGCGCAGCTTCCTCGATCCGGCGACTGGCTCACCAGCATCAAGGTGAGCATGGGGCTGCTCGAGGTCGCCGCAGCGATGAAGTTCATCTCGAACGTCGATCTCGTGTGGAAGTGGGACATCTTCACGCGCGAGCTGGTGCTGGCCTCGTGGGTCGCCGTGGCGATGGTGCTCGGCTTCTACCTGGTTGGGCTCTTCCGCCTCCGGCACGAGCACCAGGCCTCGCATCCGGGCGGATGGCGCCTGGTCGCGGGCGTGGCCGCCTTCACGCTCGGGGTGTGGATGGTCACGGGCCTGTTCGGCAAGCGGCTCGGTGAACTCGAGGCGTTCCTGCCGCCGGCCACGGCGCACGCGGCCGAGGGCGTCACGCTGGGCGCCCTCCCCTCGGAGCTGTCGTGGATGATGAACGACTACGAGGGCGCGCTCGCCGCGGCGCGCGAGCAGGGCGCGCAGGTGTTCGTGGACTTCACCGGGTACACGTGCACCAACTGCCGGTGGATGGAAGCCAACATGTTCCCGCGGCCTGCGGTGCGCCGCGAGCTCGAGCGCTACGTGCGCGTCCGCCTCTACACCGACGGCGAGGGTGAGATCTACACCCGCCAGCAGCACATGCAGCAGGAGCGGTTCGGCACGGTGGCGCTCCCGCTCTACGTCATCCTGCGCGCCGACGGGAGCACGGTGGCCACCTTCGCGGGGCTGACGCGCGACGAGGCAGAGTTCACGTCGTTCTTGCGAGCCGGCACCGCCGCCGATTCGGCATCACCGTCGTCGCGGCCCGGAGTTCCCGTGATGGCACGCGAAGGTTCGTCACCTGAAGGGGACAGGTAGCAGAAAGTGAAAATACTCCCGACCCCATTTGTTTTCCTCACACTCGTGGGGCTGGCGCTGGCGCAGCCGGCGCCGCCGGTGGAGAGCACCGGCACGCCCGAAGCGCGCGCGGCCTTCGAGGAAGGCCAGGCCGCGATGCGCAAGAGCGATGAGGCTGCCGCCGCCGCGGCGTTCAAGCGGGCCACCGAGCTCGACCCGCGCTACGTCGAGGCCCACTACTACTACACCTTTGCGGCCCGTCAGGCGGCCTTCGCCTACGACAACGCGACGGGGAAGGGCAATGAGGCGGCGCGGGACAAGGCCGTCGCCGAGATCAAGGCCGCGTACGAGGCGCGGGCGAAGGCCGAGCCCTCGAACCCGATCTACCAGTGGGTGCTCGGCCAACTCGCCGGCAACTACGTGGAGTCGGAGCCCTTCTACCTCAAGGCGATCGAACTCGAGCCGCGCTTTGCACGGCCGTACCAGGATCTGGCGCTCATCGCGGAGTTCCGCGGCGACAACGCGAAGGAACTCGAGTACCGGAAGA
>JAHDVQ010000249.1 GCA_023384595.1 Vicinamibacteraceae bacterium
TCGGCGGCGCCAACACCGTGGTGCTCATCGGCAGCTCGTTCACGATGGCGCTCGCGGTGCGGGCGGCGCAGCTCGGGCGGAAGAGCCACCAGGTCGTGTTCCTCGTGGCGACCCTCGTGCTCGGCCTGGTGTTCCTGGGCGTGAAGGTGGTCGAGTACGCCGACAAGTTCGAGCACCACCTGGTGCCCGGCGCCTCGTTCCAGTTCGAGGAACCCTACGCGCGCGGCGCGGAGATCTTCTTCTCGGTCTACTTCGCGATGACCGGACTGCACGCGCTGCACATGATTATCGGAGCGGGCCTCCTCATCTGGATGATCCTGCGCGCCCGCCGCGGCGAGTTCACGGCGTCGTACAACACGCCGGTCGAAGTCGTCGGCCTGTACTGGCACTTCGTCGACATCATCTGGATCTTCCTGTTCCCGCTGCTCTACCTGGTGGGGCATCACTGAGGCGCGGGGCCGACTCGAACCGGAGCACATCGACCATGTCCGCGCACATCGCCTCGCTTCGCCTCTACTGGACGGTCTTCGCCCTGCTGATGGTGATGACCGTGCTCACCGTGGCCGTGACCTTCGTGGATCTCGGCGCGGCCAACCTCTACGTCGCCCTCGGCATCGCCATCTTCAAGGCGACCATCGTCGTGCTGTACTTCATGCACGCGCGGTGGAGCTCGCGCCTGACGCACGTGGTCATCCTGTCGGGTATCGTCTTCCTGGGCATCCTGTTTTCGTTCACGCTGGCCGACTACTTCACGCGGGGCTACATCGGCGTGGCAGGGAAGTAGAGCGGTGTCCGGGCGGGCTGAAGCCCGCCCCTACGGCGTGTCCCGCGCAATCCGGCGGGCGGAGGACGATCAGTGGTGGGAACGCCATACCCCATCGAACCGCCCGTCGAGCCGATGCTCGCGAAGCTGGCCGACGCCGTGCCCGACGGCCCGTTCCTCTACGAGCCCAAGTGGGACGGCTTCCGCGCCCTCGTCTTTCGCGGAGCTGACGAGCTCTTCATCCAGAGTCGCGATCTGCGTCCGCTCGACCGCTACTTTCCCGAACTGCACGATGCGTTGTTACGCGGGCTGCCGGCCGGCTGCGTCGTCGACGGCGAGATCGTCATCGCGACGCCGGACGGGCTCGACTTCGACGCGCTCCAGATGCGGCTGCACCCGGCCGCCTCGCGCGTCGCGCGCCTGGCGAAGGAGACGCCCACGTCGTTTGTCGCCTTCGACCTTCTCGCGGCCGGGGGCCGCGATCTCCGCGGCGAACCGCAACACGCCCGCCGCGCCGCGCTCGAGCGGATGCTCGACCAGGCCGTGCCGCCCCTCCACCTGACGCCCGCCACCACCGACCAGGCGACGGCCGTCGAGTGGCTGGCGCGCTTCGAGGGCGCCGGTCTCGACGGCGTCGTTGCCAAGCCGCGAGAGGGCCGCTACGAGCCCGGCAAGCGCACGATGTTCAAGGTGAAGCACGCGCGCACGGCCGATTGCGTCGTCGCCGGCTTCCGATGGCACAAGTCGGGCGGAGGGACCGTGGGGTCGCTGCTTCTCGGTCTCTATGACGATGACCGCGTGTTGCAGCACGTGGGGGTGACGTCGGCGTTCACGATGGCGAGACGGAAGCAGCTGGCGGAGGAGCTGGCGCCGCTGCGTGCGGACGCGCTGGACGATCACCCATGGCGCGACTGGGCCGGCGCGGCCGCCGAGAGCCGCCGCATGCCCGGCGCGCAAAGCCGGTGGAGCGCGGGCAAGGACCTTTCGTGGGAGCCGTTGCGCATCGAGCGCGTGTGCGAGGTGAAGTACGACCACCTGCAGGGGACGCGCTTCCGCCACGCCACCATCTTCCTGCGCTGGCGTCCCGACAAGCCGCCGGCCGAGTGCCGCTACGACCAGCTCGAGGTCACTCCCGCTTTCGAGCTCGCGAAGGTGTTCGGCGCCGGCGGGACGGCTCGGCGCGCGTAGGCTCGCCGGGCTGCTTGCGGTAGTGCGGCGGCCACGGGGCGTCGCCAAGGCCGTCGCGCTCCTGTCGCGCGGAGAGTTCGAGCAGAGCCTCGAGCGAGTGCGCGCGATCGTCGAGCGCCGCGTGCCTGTCTCCCACCTCCGCAAACCGCTTCGGCATCGTCTTCAGCGTGAAGTCGGCGGTCTCCGCGTCCTCGACCTCGTCCCAGGTGAGCGGTGCCGACACCGTGGCGTCGGGCCGTGGGCGCACGGAGTAGGCGGCGGCGACGGTGCGATCCTTCGCGTTCTGGTTGTAGTCGAGGAACACGCCGTGCCGCTCCTCCTTCCACCACTTGCTGGTGGCAAGCCGTGGCACGCGACGTTCCACGTCGCGCGCGAATGCCAGTGCCGCCCGGCGCACCTCGTCGAACGTCCACCGCTGCTCGATGCGCACGAGCACGTGGATCCCGCGCGAGCCCGACGTCTTGGGGAAGCCCGTGAGGCCGAAGTCGTCGAGCGCGGCGCGCACCACGCCCGCGACCTCACGCACCTGGTCCCACGACACGCCGGGCACGGGATCGAGATCGATGCGCAGCTCGTCGGGGTGATCGAGGTCTTCCGCGCGCACCGGGTGCGGGTGCAGCTCGAGGCACGCGAGGTTCGCGAGCCACGCCAGCGACGCGGGATCGCGCGGGACGACCTCGTCGGCGCTGCGTCCCGACGGGAACCGCAGTGTCACGACCTCGATCCAGTCCGGCCGCGCGGCCGGCGCCCGCTTCTGGTAGAAGAACTCGCCCTCGATGCCGTTCGGGTGACGCTTCAGCATGTTGGGGCGCCCGCCAGCGCCCCGCAGCGCGCCCTCGGCCACGGCAAGGTAGTACTGCACGAGGTCCAGCTTCGTGTAGCCGTGCGCCGGGAAGAGCACCTTGTCCGGATTCGAGACGACGACCTCGCGGCCATTCACGGTCAACATACGGCCTCCGACATCCGGCGTCCGGCTACCGGCGGTGTCAGGCGGGCATCTGGCCTCCGACATCCGGCGACCGGCGTGTCAGGGCGTTTGGCCAGGGCCTGAGGTCTTCCGGATGCCGGAGGTCAGGGCCCGGACCGCGCCGGTAGACGGTCGCCGGTAGTCGGAAACCGGAGATCAGTTCCTGAGCGCCGCCGTCAGTTCCATGCGTGACGCGCGGAAGGCCGGCAGCAGCCCGCCGACGAAACCCATCACCAGCGCGAACACGAGGCCCGCGGCGAGCGACGCCGGCGTGATGCGGAAGGCGAACGCCAGCTCGCTGAACGTCACGTTGCCGGTGGCCGTGGTCAGGCCGTTGACCGGCAGCGCCAGCAGGCAGCCGAGCAGCCCCGCGGCCAGCGCGACGAAGAGCGACTCGATGACGAAGCACACGAGGATGGCCACGCGCGGGAAGCCCAGCGCCCGCAGCGTGGCGATCTCGCGCGTGCGGTGCGCCACGAGCGCGTACATCGTGTTCATCGCGCCGAACACGGCGCCGACGCCCATCACCACCGACACGAACAACGCGAGGAAGAGGAGCGCCGTGCCGACGAGCCCCGCCTGCTTCGCGTAGTACGCGCGCTCGGGCTCGACGTCGACCTGCAGCTCAGGGTTGGTTTGCAGCTCGCGATTCCAGGCCGCAATCTGCGCCGGGTCGGCCATGCGCACCGTCAGCGACTGGAAGCCGCCCACGCGGTTGAACGCCGATTGCATGACGCCCACGTCGCCCCACACCTCGCTCTCGAAGGCGCTGCCCTCGGCGGTGAAGACGCCGACGACGCGCCAGTCGCGCCCCTTGATGCGCAGCGACCCTCCCAGGCCGGCGTTGCTGAAGCGCTCGGCCACCTTCGCGCCCACGACGACCTCGTCGAGCCCTGGCGTTGGCTGGCGGCCCTCGACGATCTCGACGTTGCGCACCGAGAAGGCCATCGGCGTCACGCCGCGCACCTGCACGTTGGTCTCGAGGCCATCGGCCTTGCGCGGCAGCACGACGGCCACCACGAGTTCGGGCGAGGCCAGCGGACGTCCCTCGGCGTTGCGCGCCACGCGATCGTCTACGCTCAGGCGGTCCGCCGTGCGGCGCCCGAATCCCGACATCAGCTCGCCCTGCGAGCCGCGCTGGACGATGATGCCGTTGTCGGGCCGGCCGGACTCGGCGAGCGCGAGCCGCAGTCCGCTCTGCAGCGAGAGGAGCGCGACGAAGACGGCCACGACGAGCGCGATGCCGCCCAGCGCGAGCAGCGTCACCTTCCACCGCTGCCGCACGTTGTGGAAGCTGTAGGAGAACCCGAGACGCACACCCAGCGGCCACCCGCGCAGCCATCGCGCGACCCGGCCCGGGAATGTCAGGGACGTCGTCTGTGCCACGTTACACCTCCCTGAGCATC
>JAHDVQ010000250.1 GCA_023384595.1 Vicinamibacteraceae bacterium
GGGCGGGGGCGGCGGGGGACGGTCGCGGCAGGACTACGACGAGGAGAGCGGGCCGGGTTACGGCGACGACCTCGGCGCCGGCCGCGCGCCGAGCCCGGTGGGCGGCGACGAAGACGACATCCCGTTCTGAGCGGCGTCGCCGTCAGCGCCGAACCAGCTTGACGGCGCTCACCAGCGGCTCCCCCTGGATCGGCTCGAAGACGAGCCGCAGGCCGGCTCCACGTTCCGCCCGGGCGCGCAGCGTCCGTGTGACGGCGCGCCACGGTCCCGCCTCGGCCGCGAGATCGACACGGACCGGGGCGGCCCCGTCGATCCGCAGCGCGAACACGCGGCGCCCCGGTTGCATGCTCCGGTCCGGCTCGACGAGGCGGACCTCGAGGTCGTAATCGCCGTCTGGCACGCGGAATCGGTACGCGCGCGGCGCGATCCGGTAGCTCTGAAAGACCGCGTCATCGATGGTGCCAAGCACGTTCGGCGCGTACGTCCGCTCCACGCCGGTGCCGTCCTCGAAACCCCATACGCCCGCCGTGTAGGCGCGGTCGGCCGACCAGATGGCGCCAGCCGCGTCGACGACCTGTGATGCGCTGCCGGCGTTCACAGCCCACGTCGCGCCCGGTGCGAGCGGCCATCCTCCAGGCTCGATTAGGACGACGTCCAGGCTGGCGACGTCCTCCACCGGTCCGTGCCGGCAGTCCGCGCGCGCGACGAGCGCGTTCACACCCCCCGTGGGCGTCAACAGCCAGCGGAAGATGGACGTGCCGTCGGCAGTTCTCGTGCCGAGCGATGTGCCATCGTGCACGAGGGTCACCGCGGCGCAGTTCGAGTACACCTCGACTGGCATCGAGACGGTGGCGCCCCGCGCCGCCACGGTCGCCGTGCGCCGCGGTGCGTCGCGCGTGGCGATGTGGACGACGGGGGCCCCCCTCCAGCGCGCCTGGTAGAGGAAGTACACGTCCTTCGGCGTGCGGTCGTCCCGGGCGAGCCCCTTCTGGTTGCGGTGCGGGTACGACTCGCCGCGGTGCTCCGCGGCAAAGTCGTTCTGCACCCACACCGCGGCACCAGCCAGGTACGATCGCGACTCAATCTGGGGCAGGTAGGCCTCGTGCAGCCGCCTCTGGTACTCGGCCGAGTAGTCGTAGCGAACGGGCGCCAGCGAGTGAATCCGCGTGTCGCCGTCGGCGCCGTATTCGCTCACCATCAGGGCCGTCGCCGGGTACCGCTGCCGCTTGCGGTCGAGAAACCGTCCGAAGGCGTCGAACGTGTCGTAGTACCAGCCGTGATAGAGATTGAAGCCCAGCACCTGCGGAATGTCGCCCAATCCGGCCGTCTCGTAGATATCTCGGGACTCCACCGCCAGGGCTGTCGCGCGTGACGGGTCGGTCTCGCGCGCCAGCGCGTCGAGACGGCGTGCCAGCCCCGTCACCCAGTCGACGTAGCGATCCCGCGACTCGCCTTCCGGCGGGAGCTTCTGCAGGATCTCGTTCATGTAGCCCCATACGGCGACCGACGGATGGTTGTAGTGCTGCTTGATCATCTCGAGCAGCATGCGGCGGCAAGACGTGTCGAAGGCCGGCGTCGCGGTGACCCTGTCCACGACGGGAATCTCCTCCCAGACCAGGAGCCCCAGCCGGTCGGCGGCCTCGAGCACGGCGGGGTCCTGGGGGTAGTGCGCCAGTCGGACGAAGTTCGCGCCCATGGCCTTGATGGCGTCGAGGTCGGCGACATGGTGGGCGTCCGTCAGCGCGTTGCCGAGTCCTGCGCGGTCCTGGTGCCGGTTGGTACCGCGCAACGGCAGCCGCTGGCCGTTGAGCCAGAAACCCGTGTCCGCGTCGAAGCGCAACGTCCTGATGCCGAACGACGCCTCGACCCGGTCGACCACGGTCGCCCCCTGTGAGTCGATCACGTCGACTCGCGCACTGTATCGCGGCGGGGGCGTACCTCGCGGCAATTCGGTCGTCCACAGCGCGGGCGCCGCGACCGTGACGCTCACCTCGAACGCCGCGCGGGCTTCGGCAGCGAGACGCAGCCTGGCCGGCGTCGCGGCGGCCACGCGCGCGGCTCCCGGGTCGGCCGTGCCGTCCTCCCCGAGGCGAGCTATCGACACGGCGACATCCACCTCGGTCGGGCGCGCGAGGTCGTTGACCACCGTGCCGCGCACGCGGACCGTGGCCCGCGAGGCCGTCACCTCCGGGGTGTCGACGAAGACCCCCCACGATCCGTGGTCGTCGGTGGCCACGTGCACCGGCGCGGTGGTGATCAGCCAGGCATCCCGGTAGACGCCCCCATAGAAGTTGAAATCGCCGGAGAGCGGCGGCAGGTGCGCACGCTCCGCGTTGTCGGCCCTGACGGCCACGAGATCGCCGTCGGGGTGGCCCGGGCGCACGTGCGGCGTGAGGTCCACGGTGAACGCAGTGTAGCCACCCTCGTGGCGGCCGGCGAGCGTCCCGTTCACGAAGACGTCGGCCGCCTGGCCGACGCCTTCAAAGTGCAGGAGCACGCGTCGGCCGGTCACCGCGCCATCGAGGTGCAGCCGTCGCCGATACCATCCCGCGCCGCGGTGGTACCCCGGGAGGTCGTCCCACACGTCGTGCGCGTTCCATGTGTGCGGGAGCTGCACGGGCGTCCACCCCGGCGCATCGGCCGGCCCACCAGGGTCGGGCTCGCCAAGCTGGAACTGCCACCCGTCATTGAGCGCGAGCCGGCGGCGAAGCGGAGGCTCCCAAGAGATGGTCTGCGGCACGGCGTCGCACTGGGCCGCGAGCACCACCAGCATCGCCCCGAGCCGCACCGCAGAGCGCCAGGTCACCAGGGACCTCCCCGCCCGGTCAGTGGCACCGGCCCTCGATCCAGCCACCCGTGAACCCGGCGCGACAGAGTCCGCGCACGAGGTGGGGGTTCCGCCGCATGACCTCCCACACGAGGCCCGACCGCCAGTTCTCGATCATGAGCAGAATGGGGCCCTGGTCGATACCAAGGTAGTCGTCGGCGAACCACCCGTCCGGCGTGACGGTCCCGGCGGTGGGCTCGAGCCCCGACGCGGCGAACGTCGGGTTGAAGGCGTCGATGAACCCGTAGCGGCGGTAGACGCGGCTGCCGTAGCGCGCCCGCATGGCTTCGAGCGCCGGCAGCGCGATCTCCGGCGCGAACGCGATCGACCCGCCCGCCGCCGTCGGGGCAATGGTCCCATCGTCGCGCACCTCGGTGGCGCTCGCGCCGCGCGCCCAGTAGCGCCGGAACTGCACGGGCCTGCCGTCGATCTGCGCGGTGGCCGCCGCGGGCCCGAGCGACGCGGTGAGCCCCCAGATGTCCGGCCCGTAGTCGCGGAATCCTGAGGGGTTCGCGATGGCGTACTCGCGCTGCGCCCGCACGGCCCGGCGCGAGTTCTCGAAGTAGTCGAGCCCGCGCTCGCGCATGTACGCGTCGCGGATGCCGCGGAAGTCGATCCACGCGTGCGAGTACTGGTGGATGAACAACGGCGGGTAGTTCACCAGTTCGACGCCCTGGAACCTCTCCCACCGGTAGTGGCCGAGGCGCGCGGCCCACGCGTCGGGCGCAATCGGGTGCGTGGGCGACCCGAGCGCCAGCACGTAGAGCAGCATGGCCTCCTCGTAGCCGCGGTAGTCGTGCGGCGTCATGCCCCGCTCGGGCCGCCAGCCCATCGCGATGAGCGGCGGCCGCGCCTGCATCCACGTCCACTCCACGCGCCGGTAGAGCGCCTCGGCCAGCTCGCGGATCTCGCGCTCTCCCGCCTCGTCGCGATCGAAGTACGACTGGGCGAACAGCACGCCGGCCATGAGCAGCGCCGTGTCGATCGACGACAGTTCGGTCGTGGCATGGCGCCGGCCCTCGGCCATGTCGAGGAAGTGGTAGAAGAAGCCCCGGTATCCCGTCACGCCATCCGTTCCGGGTCCCTGGGGCGCGCGCCACAGGAACCGCAGGGTCGCGAGCGTGCGGTCGCGCGCCGCGTCGCGCGTGACGTAGCCGCGCTCGGCCCCCACGCCGTACGCGGTCAGCCCGAAGCCGATCGCGGCGATGCTCGAGAAGTTCACGTCGGGCCAGCGATCCGGAACGAGGCCGTTGGCCGGGTTGGCCGTGTCCCAGAACCACTGGAACGTCCGCCGTTCGAGATCCTCGACGAACGGATGCGGATCCGCTGGATCGGGCTTCCGCTCGCCGGCCTGCCACGTACCGCGCCGCAGAGGGACCTGCATGCCGCCGCTCTGCTCGAGCAGCGTCCACAATCGCTGCCGCATCTGACTGACCCGCTCGCGGTGGGCCGGTTCGTCCACGAGGTTGCGCGTTTCGCGCGGATC
>JAHDVQ010000251.1 GCA_023384595.1 Vicinamibacteraceae bacterium
AGCGGCCGCTCGCGAGGGCGGCGTTGACCTGCGCGGTCACGTCGAACGAACGGGGGGTGGCGCCCGCGTAGGTGAACGTGTCCACCGCGATGCCCATGAACCGGTCCGCGGTCGTGATGGTGCCGCTGGCGTCGTTCCCCGCGTAGAGCACGATCTCTGCGGGACCGGACCCCCCGTACAAGCCGAGGAAGTCCCAGGTCAGGATCGCGCTGGACACCGACGTCGTCGTCCCGAAATCGAAGATGACGTACGGGACGTCGATGAAGCCTGGGTGGTTCAGCGCGTAGTTGCTGACCCCGAGGGTGTCCTCGCCGCCCACGCTGTAGAAGGGCGCGCGGTCGATGATCACCTGGTTGTCCACCATCGGGATCGGCGCCGCGAAGGCCGTGCCTCCGCAGAGGAGCATGACGCACACAGACGCGATCGACAGCGATTTCCTCATGGTTCCTCTCTCGTGGAGCGGGCACACGACACCGGCAACGGGTCGGGGCCGAGTTTTCGGATCGCACCACAAGTCGCAACGAACATGCCAAGAGGGCTGAGTTTCCGCAACTGCCAGCAGCGTCAGCGCTTGTGGCGTGTTGGACGCGAGGCTCGACAAGTGCGCCTCCACCGGAATCGGCGCCGAAGCTGACTTTTGATCCGGGTGCAGGCTACTTTTCTCAGCGGCTGCAGCACCGGTCCGCTGTGACGATCACAGCTCTCGTTCAGCAAGGCGCCGGAACTCGTCAGGGACCGAGCGCACTCCCCGCAGCGCCGACCCGTAATCGACCGCCTCTCGGCCGAAGCGCTTGCGAATCGCGTCGAGGGCGCGGTCCGCGCGCGATCGCGCCACGGCCGTCTTCGTGGCTGGACCGCGTTCTTCGCCGGCCGGTCCCAACGGCAGCTCCAGTTGCACGATCGCCTGCGCCTCGAGATGGGACACGGAGATTCCCAGCAGCGAGATCGTGCTCTCGTCAGGGTGATTCGCGAGAACGCCGCGCACCAGGTCCTCGGCGATCTCGGCGAGGGCTCGCGTTCCCGAAATCGGCGCCGGCAGCGTGAGCGAGCGCGTCACCGAGCGCAAGTCGGCGAAGCGCACGCGGACCGTGATCGTCCTTCCCGCGAGCGACTTGGCACGGAGGCGCGCCGTGATGCGGTCGGCCAGGTGATGGAGAGTCGGTTTGAAGACGTGCTCGATCGCAGGCCGTTGTCCGAGCGCCGATTGCGCGCCGGCGGAGCGCGCGCGCCCGCGCGACCGGACTGGCCGTGGGTCGCGGTTCCACGCGAGGGCCGTCAGCTGCCGTCCCGCCGCGTGCCCGAGCAATCGTTCCACGGACTCGGGCGCGCTCTCCGCCAGTTGACCGATGGTGGTGACGCCGATTGTGGCGAGCCGCGCCTCGGTGGCGGGGCCCACGCCCCACATGAGCGCGACGGGCAACTCGTGAAGGAACTCGAGCTCGGTGGCCGGATCGACGACCACCAATCCATCCGGCTTGGCGACCTGCGAGGCGATCTTCGCCAGGTGCTTGGTCCGCGCCACGCCGACCGACATCGGCAAGCCAAGCTCCGCGCGCACGCGCGCTCGAACCGTCCGGGCGATGTCTGCCGGCGATCCAAAGAGATGCGTGCAGCCTGCGACGTCGGCAAAGGCCTCGTCGATGGAGATGCGCTCGATCGCGGGCGTGAAATCGCTCAGGACGCGGATGGCCGCGTCGCCGAGCCGCTGGTATTCGTCGAAATGGCCACCGACGAACACCAGGTCGCGACAGAGTTGCCGCGCCCGTCGTCCGGGCATGCCGCTGCGCACGCCGAAGGCCCGCGCTTCGTAGGAGGCCGCGAGCACGACGCCGCCACCCACCGCGATCGGCTTGCCTCGCAGGCGAGGGTCGAGCAGTTGTTCGACGGAGGCATAGAAGGCGTCGAGGTCGGCGTGAAGAATCGTGGCCGTGGCACCCATCTCGTGGCCCCGTGGCTCCGCGGACCCGTGAACATCGTCGGGACCGCCGCGCGGGACGAGCGTAGCATATTCGCCGTATCTTCGCCTAGTGACACTATCGACGTTCAGGCCCTTGAAGCGGAAGCCCTTCGTGTTCTTCGTCACGAGGGTGAGGCCATGCACGTGTCGGCCCTTTTCCCGTTCCTGGAGCATCGATCGGCGGACAGCGACGAGGCGGTCGATGGTCTGCTGGTCCTCCTTCGCGAAATGCGGAGAAGTCTGATGACTGGACATGACGACCGGCTGATTCAGGACATTCGACGGCGATCGCTGTTCGTGTCTCGTCCGGCAGTCCACCCGGCTCACACGGAATACCTCGAGCTGCAGTGCCGTCTTCCACGGGCGGCAAAAGTGGCCGCCGCGTTTGTGAGAAGCGGACGGGGGGCGACGCCCGGGCTGGAGCGCGGACTACCGCGACCAGTCCTCGACTTCGAGGCCGCTGACCCGGTTGAATTCGTCCGTGTTCGACGTGACCAGCACCGCGCCGTGCCGCCGCGCCTGACCCGCGAGCAGCACGTCGTAGGCGCCGATTGGAGTGCCGGCCAGTTCCAGAGCCGCGCGGACGGCCCCCGCCTCCCTCGCGTCGTCTTCGTCGAACGGCGTCCATTCGAGCGGCCCCGCAGCGAAGGTCTGCACTCGCTGTGGGTTCAGCTCCTTCCTCTGGCTCCTCTCGACGCCGTACCACAGTTCGTACGCCACGACCGAAGAGAACAGCATCACGTCGCCGGTTGCCAGCGCGCGCGCGAAGCGGCGGCGCGTCGATGGCGAGGAGTTGTTGATCAGCGCGATGCAGACGTTGGTATCAAGCAGGAACGTCGTCATTGAACACGTCCCGGACCGGTGTGGACGGCTGCCGGCGTCCTTCGGGCATGAAGGGCTCTGTCGCCAGGCGGTCGAGCTCGGCGAACCACTCCGTCACGTTCGTGAAGATCGGTTCAATGAGCACGCCGCTGCCGACGCGACGTACCCTGACGCGGTCGCCCTCGAACCTGAACTCCCGTGGCAGCCGTACCGCCTGGCTTCGGCCGTTCTTGAAAAGCTTTGCGGTCGTCATGTTCCTCGCCCGGGTGTGGGGTATATATCCGTAGTATATATCACACCCGCGGAGGCCAGGTCGCTCAACTTAGGAGGGGGCCGCAAGAAGTCCGCGAGGGCGCAGGGGACATCGTTCCGTGCGCCCATTGTGGGCCTGAGGGGCCCCCGACCGCTGGGCGGAATAGTGCCTACAATCAGCAGTGAGCTCATCCGCGGGAGGCTGACATGACTGGTAGAGCACAAACGCTCGTCGTACTGGTCGGGTGGGTCCTCGCAACGGCGGCTCCTTCATCGGCTCAGGAGCCTGCCGCGTCTCTCGATGCGCTCGCCGGGCGCGTGCACATCGGTCAGGTGATCTGGGTGACGGATGCGACGGGACGCGAGGCTCGCGGAAGGCTCGAGCAGCTTTCGCGTGACGGTCTTGTCGTGAAGACCAATGGCTCGGAGACCTTTGCCGCCGCCGATGTCCGCCGCGTGCGCGCCCGCGATCGCGATTCCCTCAAGAACGGCACACTGATCGGGTTGGGAATCGGTGGAGGGATGGGAGCCGCCTGGTGCATTGGCGCCCTCGCCGACGACTCCGGCGACATCGACGCGGGCGTCGAGTGTGCCGAAGGACTCACGGTGTTCCCGGGACTCGGCGCACTGATTGGACTGGCGGTCGACGCCGCGATTCCGGGCAAGATGCGCGTGATCTACCAGGCGTCGTCATCGGACGGGGCGCCGGGTGCGCGGCTGTTGGTGGCGCCGCTGGTCTCGTCACGCGTGAAGGGCGTGGCCGTGTCGTTCGCGTTCTGACGATGCAGGCGTAGTCCAGCGATCCGGCTGACCCGCCCCCCTACGTCTCGTGTAGCACGCGCGCGGGGTCGGTGCGCGCCGCGCGCCGGGCGGGTAGCCAGGCTGCGAGCGCGGCGACGCCGACGAGCACCAGGGCCGCTCCGGCGAAGGTGAGCGGGTCTCGCGGCTCGAGCCCGTACAGCAGCGACGAGACGAAGCGCACCGCCCAGAGGCTGACGGCCGCGCCGATGGCCACGCCAAGCGCGACCTGCGCGCCTGCGCGCCCGAGGATGAGGCCGACGACGTCGGCGGTGCGCGCGCCCAGGGCCATGCGCACGCCGATCTCCGAGCGCCGGCGGGTGACGCCGTACGACGTCACCCCGTAGATGCCCACGCCCGCCAGCAGGAGCGCCAGCCCGCCGAAGAACGCCGACAGCATCGCGATGAGGCGTTCGCGCGCGAGCGTGGCGTTGACGACCTGGGCCATCG
>JAHDVQ010000252.1:0-1207 GCA_023384595.1 Vicinamibacteraceae bacterium
CGCGCGTGCGACGAGGTGAGGTTCGAGCCGGTGAAGCCGAGCGCCGCCACCTCCTCGACGCGTGCGCGGCGCGCCTCGCGCTGGAGCGGCGTCGCGCGCAGCCGGTGCTCGCGTCCGTCGCGGCGGACGCGCAGCTCCACGGGCGTCCCGATGGGGAGGGCCGCGACGAGCTGGTTGAGCGGCGCGAGATCCTCCGCGGTGCGGGCGAGGATGTCGGCCGTGCCGATGCGGAGCAGGATGTCGCCCGCGGCCACCCCGGCCTCGGCGGCCGGCGACCCCTCGACGCAGCCGCTCACGAGCGCGCCTTCCTCGCGTCCCGTCGCGCTCAGCAGGGGCTGCAGCTCGAGGCCCAGCCACGCGCGCCGCACGCGGCCGTCGCGCACGAGCGACTCGGCGACCTCGCGGGCGAGGTTCCCCGGAATGGCGCCGCCGAGACCGAACCCGATCTCGTTCACGCCGATGACCTCGCCGCGCAGGTTCACGAGCGGCCCGCCGGAGTTGCCCGGGAAGATCGGCGCGTCGTGCCCGATCCACCGCACGAGCGTGCCCACGTCCTCGCCTTCGATCTCGAGTTCGGCGGGCATCACCAGGGCGAGGTTGCTGACAACGCCCGAGGTGATCGACTGCGAGAGCCCGAGCGGGCTCCCCATCGCGAGCACCGGCTCGCCGAGCGCGAGCCTCGACGAGTCGCCGAAGGCGACGGTGGGAAACACCGTGCCCGCCGGCGCCTCGAGCTTGACGACGGCGAGGTCCGACATCGCGTCGGCGCCGACCACGCGCGCCTCGATCCGTTTCCCGTCGGGCATGGTCGCCTGGACGCGCGTCGCGCCGCCGGCGACGTGGTGGTTCGTGACGACGTGCCCTTCCGGCGTGATGATGAAGCCGCTGCCGCTCGCCTCGCGGCGCACCTCGCGCCCGCCCTCGAACTCGCTGAAGACGACCGACAGGCGCACGAGCGCGGGCCGCACCCTGGCAATCGCCGCGGCGCGGGATCCGGTTGAGGAGGCGGCGTCCGCGGGCTGGGCGGATACGGCGGCGGGAACCAGGAACAGGATCGGGGTGAGCAGGGCGGCCACGCCCGGAGCGGCGAGCTTCTTCGTGATCATGGAGTGGCGCCGGCGGACGCGGTCGGGGGGAGCCTGCCGCGAAAAGGCGTGACCGCCGGACCTCGCCATTGTAGACGATGCGGGGGGGATCAGCGGATCGG
>JAHDVQ010000252.1:1307-4270 GCA_023384595.1 Vicinamibacteraceae bacterium
GCGTGACCGCCGGACCTCGCCATTGTAGACGATGCGGGGGGGATCAGCGGATCGGCGGATCAGCGGATCGGCGGATCAGCCGATCGGGATCGGCGGATCAGCTCCGATCCCCGATCTCCCGATCCGCTGATCTCCTGCTCCCGGCTACCTGACTTCCGGCTCCCACGGCCAGCAGGGCCCTTCCGGGCCCGCGCCGAACGTGCCCGGAGCGGGGGCTCCGATGGTTCCGGCGTCCCCGCTCTCATCCAGCTCGCGGCCGGCCGCGGACGATGCGCCCGGCGACGCGGCGCGCCGCGCCGGATCCAGCGCCTCCGCAATGCGCGCCCGCGCGTCGTCCAGGTGCCGACGCGTCGCCACATCGGACACGCCGCGCGCGAGCGTCGCGCGCAGTTCGCCGTCGAGCGCCTTCAGCTCGCCGCGGAAGAGCGCGCGCGCTTCGTCGCTGGACGGCGTGATGCGCGAGGCCGCCAGCTCGATGTAGGCGCGCTGCAGGTTCCGCCGGTACGGGTCGATGACGATGCGCGGCGCCGTCAGCTCCGACCAGAGCCCCTTGCGCACGTCGGTGAGGAAGTCCACCGGCTGGTAGGCGGCCGCGCCGTCGATGGCCGCGGCCTCCACCAGTCGCGTGAGCCGCGCCGGCGACAGCAGGTTCGCCAGCAGCGACTGCTGCGTCGTGCGGACGCGGTCGATGGCGCCGGCCGGTTCGAGGCGGCGAAGGATCGCCGGATCGAGCAGGAAGGCCGGCGTCGCGAACGCCGTCGTGTGGAGGAACTTCACGGCCTCGACCTGGCGGGCCTTCGGCAGCGGCTCGAACCTGACGCCCGTCTGGCCCCCGTGACGCTGCCACGAGTCAACGCCGCCAACCACGGCGACGACGTGGCGCAGCTCGGTCGCCCACTGCCCCACGAGCCGTCGATAGAGATCGGCGAGGTCGGTCCACGGCTCGCCGTCGGCTGTCGTCGCCGGCAGCAGCATCGCCGCGACGCGCTCGAGGTTCTTGATGCCGAGCGTCGTCGCCTTCACCGCGTCGGCATCGCCCACCGCCTCGGTCAGCTCGCCGGCGTCGGCGCCGCCCGAACCGGCGGTCGAGAAGCGCAGATAGGGCTTCGTGTCCTGCTCGCGCGCCCACGCGTCGAGCGTGGCCTTCTCGTCGGCCGGGGTCTTCGCTCCCGGAATCGGCTTGTAGCCCCACATCGTCGCCCACTTGTCGTAGGGGCCGATGCCGGGGATGAGGAGGGCGGGGTCGATCTTGTCCTCGGGCTGCGCGACGTAGTTGAAGCGCGAGTAGTCCATCAGCGTCGGCGTGTGACCCATGGTGCGCAGCCACTCGGGATCGCGGAGCTTCTCCACCGGGTAGGTGGAGCTGGCCTTCATGTTGTGCTGGAAGCCGAGCGTGTGCCCCACTTCGTGCGCGACGACGTACTGGATGAGGGCGCCCATGAGATCGTCGGGCAGCGGGAGCTTCTGCGCGCGCGGGTCGAGCGGGCCGACCTGCGTGAAGTACCAGCCGCGCTGGAGCGCGGCGATGTTGTGGTACATCTGGATGTCCGATTCGAGGATCTCGCCCGTGCGCGGGTCGTGCACGTGCGGGCCCGACGCGTTCTCGATGGTGGACGGCAGCCACCGGATGACCGAGTAGCGCGCGTCCTCGGGACTCCAGTCGGGATCCTCCTGAGGCGACGGCGCCTCCTTCGCGATGATGGCGTTCCTGAAGCCGGCGGCTTCGAAGGCCGGCTGCCACTGCTCGATGCCCTTCTTCACGAACGGCACCCACTTGGCGGGCGTGGCCGGATCCACGTAGTAGACGATTGGCTTCACGGGCTCGGAGATGTCCGCCGAGGCGTCCTTCTTCTCGAGGCGCCAGCGCGTGATGAGGCGGCGCTCGGGGAGGCGGTGCTCGTCGCTGCCGAAGTCGAGCTGTCTGACACTGAAGAAGCCGACGCGGGGATCGAAGAACCGCGGCATCATCGGCTGTTCGGGCAGGCGGACCATGCTGAAGTGCATCAGCACGCTGTAGCTGCCGGGGCGCTGCGGGGGCTGCTGGCCGGGGCGTGGCGGCGCCGGCGCGGCGGAGGCCGTCTCGGGCGGCACGGTGTAGGTGTGGATGGCCTCGACCTCGATGTTGGTCGGGAACGCCGCGACGCGCTCGACGAAGGCGCGCGAGGCGTCGAAGCCGCGGGCGCGGACGCGCTGGCGCACCGACAGCTCAGGCACCTCGCTCGTGTAGAGGCGCGTGACGTCGATGACCGGCGCGTCGCCCTCGCCGAAGGTCTCGATGGTGAACGCCATGACGATCGGGTCGAAGTTGGCGGCGTCGACGGCGCGGCGGATCGGCAGGCTCGGGTCGGCGACGATGTCGTAGGCGACCGAGCGCAGCAGGACGCGGTTGCTGGCGCGCTCCCAGCGGACGACGCGGTTGCCGGCGGCCTGGCCGCCGTAGCCGACGCCCAGGGTGGTCCGGGCGATTTGTGAGACCCAGAGGAGCTCCTTGCCGAGCTCCTGCGCCGGGATCTCGTAGTAGACCTTGTCCTTGACGCGGTGGACGGTGAAGAGGCCTTTGGTCGAGCGGGCGTCCTTGGTGATGACCTTGTCGTAGGGGCGCGGCTCGGCGGCCTCGCGGCGGTCCGGGCGCCTTTCGGGGGGGGGGGGGGCTACGGGGGCGGCCTGGGGGGTCGCGGGGGCCACCCGGGGGTGGGTAGTATTTACACTTTTTGCGTACGCAGAAAGTGAAAATACTCCCGACCCCGTGACGGCAAACAGACACACGGACACGAGCAGTCGTCGGGTCATCGGATCCTCTCGGGGGTGGGCGGGCCTATTGCCTTACAGACGACGCAGGGGGGCGGATTCTTTCAGGGATCGGGGAATCGGCCGATCGGCGGATTGGGGTTCGAGTCCCCTCTCGCGTCGCTCGCTGGCTGATGTACTCTCCCCCCATGCGCATCACGCTCGTCGAAGGCGAC
>JAHDVQ010000253.1 GCA_023384595.1 Vicinamibacteraceae bacterium
CGGATGCCGGATGCCGGATGCCGGATGCCGGTATACTTCCCCCGAGCCCGACCGTCATGACGTCAGGCAGCGCTCTGCCCGAACTGATCGAGCATTACCGCCTCGTCCGGCCGTTGGGCGCGGGCGGCATGGGCGAGGTCTACCTCGCGCACGACCTGACGCTCGACCGCCAGGTGGCCATCAAGTTCCTGCCCGACGCCATGCAGGGCGACGAGGCCGCCCGCCGCCGTCTCCTGCGCGAGGCGCAGGCCGCCGCCTCGCTCGACCACCCGGCCATCTGCCAGGTGCACGAGATTGCGACGTCGCAGGGCCGCAGCTTCATCGTGATGCAGTTCTGCGAGGGCGAGACGCTGGCCGACCGCCTCGGCCGCGGCCCGCTCTCGATCGACCAGGCCATCGACGTCGTCTCGCAGGTGTGCGACGCGCTGGCCTTCGCGCACCGGCGCGGCGTCATCCACCGCGACATCAAGCCGCAGAACGTGATGGTGACGGCCGACGGCCGCGTGAAGGTGCTCGACTTCGGCCTCGCGAAGTCGCTCGTGGCGCCCCCCTTCGTCGAGCGCGACGGCCAGACGCACACCCAGCTGACGCAGGCCGGGGCGCCCGTCGGCACCGCCGCCTACATGGCGCCCGAACAGGTGCGCGGCGGCGAGGTGGACCACCGCGCCGACATCTTCGCGACGGGCGTGCTGCTGTTCGAGTGCCTCACCGGCGAGCGGCCGTTCAAGGGGCAGACGCTCTACGAAGTGCTCGACGCGGTGTGCCGTCACACGCCGCCGCCGCCCTCGACGGTGAACTCGCTCGTCACGCCGGCGCTCGACTTCCTGACCATGGCGCTGCTCGAGAAATCGCCGATGTCGAGGCCAGCGAGCGCGGCCCTCGTCCGCGACGAACTGCGGACGCTGCGGTCGACGGGCAGCCAGACGGGCAGCGGCGTGCGTCCGCTGAGCAGCCCCTTCCTCACGCCGCGCCCCCCCTCGGCCGCGGGCGGCTGGCCGCGGCTGGCCGCGGCGATGCGCGGGCGCCGTGTCTGGATGGCGCTCGCGGCGGCCGCCGTGCTCGTCGCCCTCGCGCTCTGGGCGTGGCTCCCGCGCGCACCCGTCCTGGCGCCGCCGCCCGTCGAGGCCGAACGCTGGTACGCCCGAGGCGTCGAGGCGCTGCGCGACGGGTCGTACCAGCAGGCCGTCCGGGCGCTCGAGCAGGCCATCACGCTTCACCGTGCCTTCCCCCTCGCGCACGCGCGGCTGGCCGAGGCGAGCGCGGAGCTGGACGACTCCGACATGGCGCGCGACGCAATGCTCGCCGTCGCCGAGCTGGTGCCCGACCGGACGCGGCTCGACGAGGACACGCGCTGGAGCCTCGAAGGCATCATGGCGACCGTGCAGCGGCGGGGTACCGACGCCGTGGCCGCGTACGCGCGCCTGGCCGGGGCCCACCCCCGCGAAGCGCACTACCAGGTGGACCTCGGTCGCGCCTACGAGCTCGTGCCCGACCTGACGCGCGCCGAGGCGTGCTATTCGAAGGCCATCGAGCTGAACCCCCAGTATGCCGCGGCGTACCTGCGGCGCGGGGTGCTCCGCGGGCAGCGGAACCAGCACGACGAGGCGATTGCCGACTTCGGACGCGCCGAGGAGCTCTTCAAGGCCGCCTCGGATCTCGAGGGCGAGACCGAGGTCTACTACCAGCGCGGCGCGCACTTCAACCGCCGCAACCGCCTCGTCGAGGCACGGGCCGATCTGACGCGCGCGCTCCAGCGCGCTGCGGCGGCCGACCTCGGATTCCACCGGGTGCGCGCGCTGTTGCAGCTCAGCGAGGCCGACGTCACCGACGCCAAGTTCGCCGACGCCGAGGCGCGGGCGCGCGAAGCGGTGACGCTGGCCGCGGGGCTCGATACCCTGCGCGCCACGAGCCTCATCGACTTCGGCAACGTGTTCCTCGCGCAGGGGCGCTTCGACGAGGCCGAGGCGCGCTTCCGCGAGGCGCTCCAGCTTGCCGAACGCCGCCACGCGCCGCGCGCGACGGCGCGCGCCCAGCTCGCGCTGGCCTCGACGCTCGTGACCGTGGCCGACGGCCGCGTGGCCGAGGGGCAGCAGCTCGCCGAGCGTGCCATCGGCTTCTACCGGGCGAACAACTTCGCGCGCGAGCTGGTGCAGGGGCTCCAGATTCTGGGACGCGCCGCCGACATGCGGGGCGACCTCGACGGCTCCGAGCAG
The DNA here is from genome assembly GCA_023384595.1 of Vicinamibacteraceae bacterium. GTDB lineage: Bacteria > Acidobacteriota > Vicinamibacteria > Vicinamibacterales > JAFNAJ01 > JAHDVQ01. The sequence goes on from JAHDVQ010000253.1 coordinate 2,214, forward strand.
GCGTTCACGACGCTGCGTGATCTGGCGCGCGAGCGCGGCGACGCGCTGCTGCTCGCCGAGGCGCTCGATGGCCTCGGCACCGTCTCGCTCCGCCGCGGCGACCTGCCGTCCGCACTCGACCTGCTCGACGATGCGCAGAAGCGGTACCGGCAGCAGGGCAACCGTCTGTCGGCGCTCTATCTCGACATGCGCCGTATCCAGGCGCTCACCGAACTCGGCCGGTTCGACGAGGCGCGCGCGGGGCTGACGGCCTTCGACCGCGAGGCCCGCGCCGCGGGCATCGACCCGACGCCGCTCTCCCCGTACCTGGCGGGGCTCGAGGCGCGCCTGGCCCTCTTCGAGGGGCGGGCGGAGGAGGCGGCCACGCAAGCCTGCGCCGTGCCGGCCGTCACGCAGGACGCGCTCTGGCGCGGCGAGATGACGGCGCTCTGCGCGCTGGCGAAGGCCAGGAACGGGGCGGCGCCGACGGCACTCGCCGAGGCCGCTCGGGCGGTCGAGATTGGCCGGACGCTCGACGACCGCGTCGTGGCGGCCAACATCGGGGCGGCGGCGGGCGAGGTGCTGTGGCGTGCCGGCCGGGACGCCGAGGCCGTGGGCGCGCTCCGCCCCGCGCTCGACATCTACGATCAGATCCGGAATGCCGAGGCCGCCAGCCGGTGCTGGCCCATCGTCATGGCGGCTGCCGGGCGGACCGGCGACACCGCGCTCGTCACGAGGGCGCGCGAGGCGCTCGACCGCACGCAGTCGGCGCTCGCCGGCCGCTGGCCAGGTCCCGCGCTCGACGCCTACCGCCGGCGCGCCGACGTGGCCGCCTCACTCGAGGCGCTGCGCGCGCGCTGAGGCGCGGCGCGCGGAGGAACCGTCATCATGCGCACACCCATCATCATCAAGAGCGGCTCGATCGAGTTCCTGGCCGACACCGCGCTCATCGAACTGACCGGTCCCGTCCACGAGCCCGGGCGGTACTACTCCTACGCCCTCGCCACGGGGCCCGAGGCGGCCATCGACGTGTTCACGGCCTCGCGCGGCGGTCCGCTCACGGTCGCCATCGACCGTGAGGCTGGGCCGCGCATCGTCACCATCTGGAGCGACCCGAACTTCGAGGGCCGCCCGGACGTCATCCTGAGCGTCGCCCCGTCGGGATATGCCGAGAAGCTGGTCATCCAGGTCCTGGGCGAACGGCTCGTTGCCGAGGAACCGCTCCCGCGGAAGCACGTCTACCGGCTCGACAGGGAACGGCGCGTGGGATCGCTGCTCGTCGCCGACACCGCGGGCCGCGAACTCGTGCGGCGTGCGGCCATCGACCACGCCGTCGTCCTCGTCCAGACGGATCACGCGCGTGGCGGACTGCCCGACGACTGGATGAAGGGCGCCGTGCTCGGGGCCGGCGCTATCGCGCTCGTGCTGGCGCTCGGGTCGTTGTTCAGGCGGAGGTAGAGCCGGCCGCGCGCCGGCAGGGGGGAACACATGCCAATCTACACGCCGATCATCATCAGGAGCGGCTCCGTCGAAGTGCTCTCGGACGGCGCGCTCACCTTCAATGCCGGGAAGGAGCGGTGGGAGGCACAACTGCCGGACCTGTGCCAGGCATCCATCCACCTGGCCGTGCTCCACAACGGCAACGAGTTGTCGTTCTACAACGATGCCTCCATGGGCGACCGCCTGCTGCTGCTCGAAGGGCAGGGGAGCCACCCGGACCTCGAACTGGTGGTGAGCGCGACGGGCGCGCTCCTGACGATCGGGGCGGATCCGGGCAAGGGTCAGAAGGTCGGCCGGCGAAGGCTGTATCAGGTGCCGCTCAAGATCGACGCGGTCACCCTCGAGGATGGCGCGGGTACCCCGCTGGCGCAGTTCGACAAGGTGCGCGGCGTGATCGCGCTCGTCGAGACGGTGGAGACGCGCCACGTGGCGCCGCCTCCGCCCGGTGCGCCGCGCCGTGCCGGAGCCATGGTGGGCGGGGGCGTCGCGCTCGCGGCCGTCGGGTTCGTCGCGGGACTCGTCGCGGGGGCGTTCCTCGCGGGCGGGCTGGACGACGGAGGATGGTGAG
>JAHDVQ010000254.1 GCA_023384595.1 Vicinamibacteraceae bacterium
GCCTAGCAGGAGGCGTACAACCCCTGCTCGGCCACCTGCAGGACGGTGTAGAGCGCGCCGTGCAGCTGCGCCTCGTCGCCGAGCGCCGAGATGCGCAGGTCGGGGACGTTGGGGACGATGCGGCTCACCACGCGCCGGACCGGCTCGACGAGCAGCGCGCCCGCGTGGCTGATGCCGCCGCCGAAGACCACGAGCGACGGATCGAGCACCGTCACCACGTTGGCCACCGCGGTGCCGAGGTAGACGGCGAGCTGCTCGACGGCGCGCTGCGCCTCGGGATCGCCCTGGCGTGCCGCTTCGAAGAGGTGCACCGGCAACGTGCGCTCGCCCGCCGCGGGCCTGCGCGTGCCGAGCGTGCGCTCGCCGAGCGCGGCGATGGCCGCGGCGCCGACGTGCGACTCGAGGTAGCCCGCCTCGCCGAAGTCCTCGTTCCACCGGCGGTAGTCCAGCTGCATGTGGCTGATCTCGCCCGCGTACCAGCGCGTGCCGCGATGCAGCCGGCCGTCGACCACGAGGCCCGCGCCGACGCCCGCGCCCAGCGCGATGAACACGAAGGTGCGCGCCTCGCGCGCCGAGCCCGCCCAGTACTCGCCGAGCGCGGCCATGTTCACGTCGTTGTCGACGGCGACCGGCACGTCGAACTCGCGCTCGAGGATCTCGCGCAGCGGCACGTTCACCCACCCGCGCAGGTTGACGGCGCTGATGACCACGCCGCGATCGACGTCGGTCATGCCGGGCGCGCCGACACCAATCGCCAGAAGCTTCCCCGTCGAGGTCTGCCGCTTTCCGAGGAGCGTGCGGATGGCGGCGACGAGCGCGTCAACGACCGCCTGCCGCGAGCGCCGGGGCGTGGGCGCGTGGTGTCGCGCGACGATCCGGCCGTTGAGATCCGCGAGGGCGAGGCGGATGGTCGTCGACCCGAGGTCGACGCCCGCGACGTAGCCGTACTCCGCGTTGAACTCGATGAGGACCGGCCGGCGCCCGCCCGTGGATTCTCCGACCCCCGCCAGGCGGAGGAGCTTCTTCCGGACGAGAAGATCGTCGACGAGGGCCGACACCGTGGGGGCCGACAACCGCGTCTCGCGGACCAGCAGCGCGCGCGAGACGGGGCCGCGCCGGCGCACGGCGTCGAGCACACGTGCCCCGTTATGACGCCGCATGAGGGCGCCGTTCAGGGTCTCGCGGGGCGGCACGGGAGTCATTGTATCGGCGGATCGCGGGATCGGCGGATCGGGGTATCGGGGTCCCACACCCCCGCGCCCCGGGGGGATCCGGCGGGCGCGGGGGGTGCCCTCCGCCGATCTCTGCTGCGCCTTCGAGCCCCGGGGGGAAGACTCGCGCGGCGGAACCGGCGGAGGGCCGGGACCGCGCGGCGGAGGGAGCGCGCGGTCCCCGGGACCTTGGCGGCCTATTGCCCCGTGGGCACGTCGGCCGCCGGACGCGGTCTGCTGATCAGGTTCGCCAGGACCCGATAGGCCCCCGGCGTTCCGGCGGGCAACTGCCGCCAGAGTCCGAGGCCCACGTAGGTCCACGTGCCCTCACCGAGCGGCGCCACCGTGAGCAGGCCCTTCTTCACCCCAGGGTTCTTCTCCCACGGATCCTGCGACGCGAGCAGATCGACGTAGCGCGGATCGTTGGCGCCGAAGAAATAGAGGCCGCGCTCCTGCCGCCAGTTCGCCCAGTCGCGTTCAGCAAGGCGGTTCGGGGTCGTCAGCTCCGTCCGATCGGGGGTGAGGATCGTGATCGGGGCCTCCTCGACGGTCACGCGGTTGCTCGTGACGACGCCGGGATACGGCACGTACGGGCTCGCGGCCGGCGGCTTCGCCCCCCAGCCGGGGCTGCTCGCGCCGAGCCAGTTGAAGCCGACCTTGTTGTACTGCACCACCAGATGCCCACCGGCGCGGGCGAAGTCCAGCAGGCGCTGGTTGTGCGCGCGCAGATCGGGACGCTGCTCGTAGGCACGAATGCCGGTGATGATGGTCGTGAACCGCGACAGGTCGCCATAGGCGATGTCGTCGGACGAGAGCAGCGTGACGGGCACGCCCAGCTGGCGAATCGCCTGCGGCACCTCGTCGCCCGACCCCATGACGTACCCCACCGACACGCCCGGCGCCACGGCGACGTCGATGGTCTTCACGCGGGCCACGGCGGGGTGGTACAGGTGACGTGCCTGGATGTGATCGTAGGCAATCACCTGGTAGCCCTCGCGGAACTCCTCGCCGTTTCGCACGGCCACGGCGCGAATCGCGGTCTCACCCTCGGTGAGCCCCGCCGGCGGTGTCACGAAGAAACGCGCGGTCGCCTCCTCTTCCTCGAGCGCGAAGGTGAGCGACGCCTCGGCCGGCTCCACCTTCCAGCCCGTCGGCGTCTCGAGCCGCACGGCCACCGTCGATCCCGACTTGGCGTTGTTCAGCACCGACACGCGGAACTCGCGCCGCTGTCCAGCCGCCGCGAGCGGCACGATGCCCACCTCGGGCGAGAGCCGCACGGAGAGCGCCGGCACGACGTTGACGACCTTCTGCTTCTCGCCGCCCACCCACGGCCCCTCGTAGCGGAAGTAGGCCGGCGAGGTGATGTCCGCGCCCACCCCCGCCGACGTGAAGCGCACCGAGGCGACCACGTCGGGCGGGCTCCACGGCCGGGGGAAGTCCTGTGGACGCTCGATGTCGTAGCGATCGACGGCGGGGTTGTACTTCCAGTACGGCTGCGAGTAGCGCGCCGCGGGCCCCACGGTGACGTCGTAGACGAGACTGACGGCCTCGTTCGACCCGAGCGTCTTCGGCGCGCCCTCCTTCAGGGTCGCCGTCCAGCCGTCGGGCACCGCCAGGGCGACGCGGTCGACGGCCACCGGTTCGCGTCCCGTGTTGAACGCCTGCACCGTCGTCGTGAACGACTGGCCGCGGACGACGTCGCCGTCGTTCACCGTGACGTGAACCACGAGCCCCTGGGCGAGCGTGAGCGCCTTGACGAAGTCCTGCTCCTTGCGGTCGAGGCGCCAGTCGAGTTCCGCCCTGGCGTCGGCGCCAAGCGCGCTCGAGCCGATCGTCGCGCGCAGGGCGCGGACCTTCGTCAGGCCCGCCGCGAGCGGCGCGAGCGTGCGGTGCGGCGCCTGCGCGTCGTAGGCGCCGAGCGCGCGGCGCGCATCGGCGTCGATGGCCTGCAGATCCGCGGCGAGCGACGGCAGCTTCGCCGCATCGGCACCGGCGAGCTGCACGAGGCGCCCGAGCGAGGTGTCGACGCCCGACAGGATGTCGTCCTCGGGACCGGTGACGGCCGGTTCGCTGTCGACGAGCGAGAACCGCGCGACCCCGGTGGCCGGGAACGCCTCGAGCTGTCCCATTCCCTGGCAGCGGTGCGCAGCTCGCGCGAGCGTGCCGACCTGCTGATACGACATGCCGAGCAGCGGATCGAAAGCCGCCGTCGACACGCTGACCACGCCGGCCGGTGCCGGACCGCGTCCCATGTCGCCGGGGCCGCCGCCGGCCGTCTGATAGACCTTCCGTGCCTGCCACGGCCGCAGACCCTCGCGGATCTGCTCGGGGAAGCGCGCGGGATCGGCCGCCACGCGGAAGGCCTCGTGGGCAAGGCGCGCCGTCGCCTGATGGTGCTGGCCTCCTCCGGGCGCCTCGCGTGGCATCGTGACGATGACGTCGGGGCGCACCGTCCGGATGACCCGCACGACGTCGGCGAGGATCTCCTCACGGCCCCACTTCTCGTAGGTCTCCTCGACGCTGAACGAGTAGCCGAACTCGAAGGCCCGCGAGTAGTACTGATCGGCCCCGTCGTACCGGTGCACGTTCTCGAGCTCCTCGGTACGCAGGATGCCGATGGCCTGGAAGAGCTCAGGGCCGATCTCGTTCTGTCCGCCGTCGCCGCGGGTGCTCGTGAGCAGCGCCGTCTTCAGACCACGGCCCCGGTTGAGCATCACCAACAGGCCGTTGTTCTCATCGTCGGGGTGCGCGGTGACGTAGAGCACCGACCCGTCGACGGGCAGGTGCCGGAGGGCGAGGCCGAGCCCCACGGCGCCCTGGTCGTGCGGCGGGGGGGTGACCTGGGCCGAGGCGGTGGCGCCGATGGCCAGCACGAGCGCCGCGAGGAGCGTCAGGCCCTGGCGACGGAAGCACGCGGTGAACATCGAGTTCTCTCCGGGGGCGGCGACCGATGAACTTACTTAAGAGACTTTATAAAGTCACTACGCAGAAGTATCGGTTGGAGGGGGAGTGAAGTCAAGTGAG
>JAHDVQ010000255.1 GCA_023384595.1 Vicinamibacteraceae bacterium
CCCCCCTTTTCTCCGTTACGTTCCTTTGGTATTTTCTACTCTCTAACTACAAGCTCCTGCGGTCTGCCGGACGGACCGAAGATTCGCGCCCGTGCGGGCGTCGTGTGCCGCGCCGCGCATCGGCGTGCGTCAGGACCACGTGAGCGGCCGGCGTCGCGTGAGCAATCGGCTTCGGACTGCCTCCGGAGCCTGGAGGAGGGTACCCCCATGCGCGTTCCAACGGTGTTACGGGTCGGGTGTGTGCTGCTGTCGATGACAGGGGCCGGAGTGGCCGGCGCCGAGGCCGGCACCATCTCCGGCGTCAACGCGTTCCTGCTGCCGGGGTTCAGCACCGGGAGCCTGGTCGTCTCCCTGCCCGTCGCGCCAAACAACGACAACGCCGCGGCGGCCAGTCCGAACACCATCGCGAATGGCGGCTTCGGGATCTTCCTGAACGCCGGCGGCTTCGGCATCGCCGACTTCGAGTTCAACGTCGACAACTCGGGCGGGGTGACCGAGTACTTCTACAGCGGGAACTTCCTCAACAACACCGGCATCGTCTGGACCGACTTCCACTTCCAGCTCGGGTTCGGCACGGGCGCCGACTTCGTCCTGGCGCCTGTCGGAATCGGACTGGATTTCGACACACCGAACGGCGACCCGGCACCGACCTCCACGGCGTTCCCCACGTTGAACCATCAGCCGAACCTGGTGGAGTGGTCGGGCGCGACGGTGAACTACGCGCTGGGCCCCGGCCCCGGCCCGTTCTCGTCCGCGTTCACGCTGTCGATCGACGTGCCCGATGGCCTCACGACGCTTCATCCCCAGGGCGTGAACCGCTTCACCATGCGGATGTTCCCGACCGGCAGGGTGCCCGAGCCGGCAACCGTGTCGCTCGTCGGCGTGGCGCTGGTGGCGCTCGCCGTGCGGCGCCGCGCACGGCGGTAGCCGGACAGCGGGCTTCGCACATCGGTTCTCGGGGCGAGGTTTCGAAATCGCGCTGCGACGCGCGCTCGAGACCTTGCCCTCACACCGAGGCTTGGCAGTGCCGCCGAAACCACGGAGGCGCGGCCGAGGGCGTGGCGCGCTGGCCACACAGGCGTCGTCACCGCAGCCGGCCGGGGTGCTGGCGCCGGTTCATCTGGCGGTTGGCCTCGATGTCCCTCCGGCTGTGGCTGCCCGCGAGGGTACCTCTCACCGCAGCCTCGACTTCACCGCCGCCGGCACTCGATGAGGCCGGCGCCCACGTGCCGCAGTCGCCATCGGTCGCAAAGCCGGTGTCGCCCGGATACACGGTGACATACTGCACGCCGCCGCTCGAGACGAAGTCGTTCGAGATGATGCCGTTGAGCGTCCCCGTGAAGTCGCGCAATCTTTCCCAGTAACAGCCCGCCTGCGCGGTGACGCGGTAGGTGCCCGGAGACACCTGCGCGCCCACGAGCCACGTGCCGGGCGCGATGTCGGTGCGGTGGGCGTGACGCGGCGAGTTGTACCACGTGCCACATTCCGAGTCGGTCTCGAACGCGAGATCGGACGCGAGGATGTCGACGATGGATTGCGCGGAGTTGAAGGCGACGAAGTCGTTCGCGACGATCTCGCCGAGCGTCCCGCCGAGACCCGATTGGCGTTCCCAGTAACAGCCGCTCGCCGGGTCGGCAAAGTAGCGCCCGGCCGCGATGTCCCTGCCGACGAGGTGCTGTCCCGAACCGAAGGTGGTGCGCGGGCCGAGCGGGCGGAGTTGGAAGTTCACGGTGCGGTTCGCCGTGAGATCGACGCCCTGGCTGCGCGGCTCGTAACCGTCAGCCGACGCCGTCACCGTGAACCCCGACCGCTCGAGACTGGCGAAGGTGTAGGTGCCGGCGGCATCCGTCGTGGTCGAACGACCGGCGTTCGGGCCGTCGCCGATGGACACGCGCGCCCCGGCAATGGGCGTCGACGAGGTCGGCGCCGTTTCGGTCACCTTGCCACTCAACGAGAAGGTGGTCGGCGCGGGCGTGGGAGCCTGCGCGCCGGGCGCCGACGGCTTCGCTGGGTTCCCTCCTCCGCTGCCCCCGCACGCCACGAGCAAACAGAACATCGACGTCGTCAACAACTGAATCGCAGTCCTCACGTGGTCCCCCCTGGCAGACCGACGCGGCCCGCCAGAGGGTAGTAGACACGTGAGGGATGACAGGTGAGGTCAGCCGCCCCGCGCCTTTCTGAAGGAGGTCGGATTCAGGCAGGGTCGAGGCTTTGTCCGCCGAACAGGACAGATCGCAAAAACTGAAAATACTCCCGACCCCTATTTCTGTGACATCGTCAGGGGAGGCGCATCGTTGCGCCTCCAACACCACGAAGGACTGGCCATGAGCAACAGGTTCGCAGGGAAGACTGCGCTCGTCACCGGCGGGGCCTCCGGCATCGGGAAGGCCGTCGCCGTCGCCCTCGCCGCTGAGGGCGCCAGCGTCGTCATCAACGATCTGAAACGTGAGACGGCACAGGCGGTGGTCGACGAAATCGTCGCGGCGGGAGGCAAGGCCCTCGCCATCGCCGGCGACGTGGGCAAGCCGGAGTCCGTGAAGGCGGCCGTCGAGGCGGCCGTCGAGGCATACAAAGCGTTGCACCTCGCCTTCAACAACGCCGGCATCGGCGGACCGCTCGGCAAGCTCACCGAGATCGATCTGGCTGACTATCAGAAACTGATGGACGTCAACCTGCACTCGGTCTTTTACGGGATGTACTACGAGATTCCCGAAATGATGAGGGCCGGCGGCGGGGCCATCGTCAACACCTCGTCGATTCTCGGCCTGGTCGGCGAAGCGACGGCCGTGCCCTACGTGGCAGCCAAGCACGGCGTGACGGGAATGACGAAGGCGGCCGCGCTCGGCTACGCCCGCAAAGGCGTCCGCATCAACTCCGTGCACCCGGGCTACGTCGACACGCCGCTGCTCGATGGCCTCCCGCGGGATGCCTACAACGGCCTGGTCGCGCTGCACCCGATCGGACGCCTCGGAAGGTCCGAGGAGGTGGCGTCGCTGGTGCTCTACCTGCTGTCGGACGAGGCGAGCTTCGTCACGGGCGCGCAGTTCACGGTGGACGGCGCGTACACCGCGCGCTGAGCGGGCCGGGGGGCGCGGGAGTCCCCAGCGCCCGCTTGTCCAAGCTGCGTCGCGCCGCCATCGTCCAGGACTCGTCGCGCGGGCGTCGCCCAAGCCTCGCGGCGCGGGCGTTCAGGCGTTGCAGGGTGCGCGTCCCCGCGGTCGCGGGCGGGGGTCAGGCTTCGGCGGCGCCGGCGCTGCGCGTGCCCCGGCCGCCGCCCGTGTCGCGACCGGCGCGAGCGGTGCGGCCGGTGCGCGTACTGCGGGCGCGCGTGCGCGCCCCCCCGCGACGCCCGGCCGGCGGCTCTCCTATCGCCTCGAGCCGCTTCCGGGCCTCGCGCTTGCCGATGCGCTGCACGTCGGCGAGCGCCGCGAGCGTGGACCGCCGCATCTTCACCGGACCTCGGCGCGCGGCCCAATAGACGACGGCCTGGCCGCTCACGCCCAGCAGTTGCCCGAACTGCACCTGTGTGAGTCCAAGACGATGACGCAGCGACTCGAGGCTCTTCGAGGTGGGACGCAGCTTTGGCGCCGTGTCGGCGGTCTCGTCATTCGAACCGGCAGGCGCGGACGACGAGCCCGCGCGCGCCAGCAACTGCTGACTTGTGCGCGTCAGTTCAGCGATCTGACGCCGCAGGTCCGCGACGTGCTTCCTGAGCCGGGTGTTCTCGCGCCGAAGCGGCTCGATCCCGGCCTTGACCTGCTTCTTCGCCAGGCGCTGGATTTCTTCCTTGAGGACGTTGGCAATGTTGGGCATCGGGGGGATGGCTCCTAGTACTTGCCCATCATCACACAAGCCGGGCCTCATCGCACGTGCCGCGTGCCGACGTGCGGGCCGCGTCTGGGCACTCAGTGACGTCCAGCGCGGTATTCCTGAAGCCACTGCACGCTCATCCACCCCGGATCGGGAGTGCGCGCGTGCCCGAGACGATGCCGCAGGTACGGCGAGATCGACAGCGCCACGAGCGCCAGGGTCAAGGCGATGAGCCACCACATGAGTGCCTCCCCGAGCGCGTTCTCCTTCTAGTATGCGCGCAATTGCGATGTCTGCAACTCACGCGGCCGACAA
>JAHDVQ010000256.1:0-1952 GCA_023384595.1 Vicinamibacteraceae bacterium
ACCTCGTCCAGGCCGGCCGTGGGGCCCAGCTCGAACACGAGGCGGCCATCGTAGCCGACCTTCTGCAACGCGAACGCCGCTTCCGCCCAGGGAATGGTGCCGTCGAAGGGGACGAGGTGCGCATCGTGCACGGCGTCGTTGTCGTGGACGTGCGTGGTGACGATGAGCCCGGAAGCCGCCTCGATGGCATCGAGCAGATCACCCATGAGATGCCCGTGCCCGAGATCGAGGCACACCCCGCTCGACCCGAGATCCAGATCCTCGTCGTCGAAGAACCGCTGGAGGCCGTCGGCGGTGGAGAGGCCGTTGGGGATGAGCTCGAGGGCGAGCGTGACCCCGAGGGCCTCGGCCCGCTCGGCCAGCCGCTCGAGGCTTCGTCTTGCCGCCGCCGGCGCGTTGTCGCCCGGTTTGGCGAAGCTGTCGGGCACGCCGACGTGCACCACGAAGTAGCGGAAGGGAAGGCGCGCGGCGAGGTCGAGGGCGGCGAGCGCCTCGTCGAGCGCCGCGGTGCGCCGGGCGGCATCAGAGGCCGCAATCGAGAGGGTCGTCTGCCACTCGCCGTTCCGCCACCCGAGCGCGGTCGGGGCGTGGACGCTGTGCAGCGTCATGTCGTGCGCGTCGAGCGCGCGCGCGAGCGCGTCGACCTCGGCCGGCTCGCGGTAATCGAGGTGCGTGCGCAGCGCGAAGAGCTCGACCGCCGTGAACCCGGCGCGCGCCATGGCCGCGACGTGGCGCGTCTCGAAGCGCTCCCGGTAGCAGAGGAAGCTGGACAGGCCGAAGTCGGGTCGCATCCTTTATCGCAGTTCCTCGATGTGCTCGGCCAGCAGCTCGCGGAGCCGGGCAAAGCGCGGGTACCGCTCGAGCGTGTCGTGCACGTACCGCAGCGTCCGCGGAATGTACTGGATGTAGACCGGATTGCGGCGCACGGCCGTCTGGTAGCCGAAGGTGCCGAGCGCCTTCAGGTTGCGCTGCACGGCCATGAGGTCGAACCGCGGCAGGAACTCGCGCTCGGTCGAGGGCCGCCCCGTGACCGCCAGGAAGTAGGCGATGAGATCGGCCGTCAGCTGCGGGCCCAGATCGACGTAGGAGTCGCGCAGGAGCGACACCAGGTCGTAGGTGTCGGGGCCCATGCGCGCGTCCTGGAAGTCGATGATGAAGAGCTCCCCTGCGTGGAGCATCAGGTTGCGGCTGTGATAGTCGCGGTGACACAGCACGCGCGGCTCCGCGGCCAGCTCCTCGACGATGGGGGTGAGCTCGGCGCGAAGCGCCGCGCGGTCGCCGTCGGTGAGGATGGCGCCGCGGTACGCCTCGAGGAAGTGCTTCACGAAGAAGTCCATCTCCCACGAGAGCTTCTCGACGTCGAAGGCGATGCCGTACGGGACGTGGCGATCGGAGGCCAGGTCGGCGCCGCGCTTCTGCAAGGTCGCGATGTGCGACACCGCCTGCCGGTAGAGCGCGACGTGGTCGGTGGAGGGCGCCGCGCCAAGGTGCGCCTGCAGCGTCACGTCGCCCAGGTCCTCGAGCGCGAGGATGCCCAGGTCGTCTTCGTGCCCGAAAATCTGCGGCACGGGCACTGGCATCTCGTGCAGCAGCCGCGCGACGTTCACGAACGGCAGCACCGAGAAGTCGATGGGGCCCGAGTGGACGGCGAGCACGCGCGAGTGGTCGCCCGGGACCAGCACGCGGAAGTACCGCCGGTCGGAGGCGTCGCCGGTGAGCGGCACGACGCGGGCCCCGCGCTCGGTGAGGCCGGTACGGGCGAGAAACGTCACGACTCGGTCGCGGACGCCAGGTTCGTCGAGGGCGCTGGGCATTTCGAATAGGCTACAGGCTACGGGCTACGGGCTACGGGCTACAGGCTACGGGCCAGGCCAGGGGAACCGACAGGACCGCGCCGTCGTCGGTCGCATCCTCCATGGGTGGCGCAGATCCCGATCGTAGCAGGATTCGAT
>JAHDVQ010000256.1:2052-4068 GCA_023384595.1 Vicinamibacteraceae bacterium
TCGTCGGTCGCATCCTCCATGGGTGGCGCAGATCCCGATCGTAGCAGGATTCGATTGCGCCAGGCGGTGCCGGCCGGCACGCGCACGCCGTCGGTGACGATGGCGCGCTCGAGGCGCACGCTGGGTTCGACGATGACGTCGTCCCAGAGGATCGCGTCGGAGAGGTGCGCGTCGGGCGCTACGCGGGCGGATCGAGGTACCGGCGATACGCCGCCCGGGAGCGCTGCCGCGAGCCGGACCGACGTCGCGACGTAGTCGGCCGGCGTGCCGATGTCGTCGAAGGGGGCGTCGCTGACGAAGGCCCGGATGCTGCCCGGCCGCTCGGCCAGCAGCGTCCGGTAGACCCCGTTCACGCTCTCGGCCGGGACGTTGTCCTCGAGGCTGGCGAACACCGGGCGGGCCACGCACTGCAGCCCCACGAAGTGAAAGCTCGGACGGGGATCGCCGCGCCGCGTGAAGCCGGTCACCGCGCCCGCCTCGTCCACGAGCACGCCGCCGTAGTGGTCCGGCCGGTCGTTCGGCACGAGCGCCATCGTGACGAGGGCGCCGCTCGATTCGTGCGCCCGGACGAGCGCCCCGAGGTCGGCGGGGCACAACGTATCGCCGTTGACGAGCAGGAACGGGTCGCCGTCGAGCAGCGGCAGCGCGTGGCGGGGCCCGCCGCCGGAACCGAGCACGCGCGGCTCCCACGAGTACCGGACGCGAAGGCCCCAGGCGGCGCCGTCGCCGGCCACACGGGTGATGGTCGCCGGCAGGTGATGGAGGTTGATGACGACCTCGCGGGCGCCCGAGGCGGCGAGCCACGCGAGAATGCGGGCCACGAGTGGCGTGCCGGCCACCGGGATGGCCGCCTTCGCGCGCACGTACGAGAGGGGGCGCAGCCGCGTCCCGAGACCCGCGCACAGCAGGAGCGTGGGCGGCAGCGTCGCGCTCACGCGTCCTCGAAGACCATGTGCTCGAGCGCGGCGCCGGTCCGGGCCTTCCAGGCGGCGAAGAGCGTCCTGTACGAGTCGAGGATGAAATCGGCCTGGGCGCGTCCGAGGCGCGCCGCCACTCCCTGGATGCCGTGCTCGCTGCCTTCGAGCTCGACGAACACGCCGATGGGCGTCTCGTCGATGGCGATGACGACGTCCTCGAGGGCGAGCTCCTCGCGATACTTCTGGTAGCGGAACCAGGGCGAGAAGCCCAGCGTGCCGAGGATGCGCAGCGTCGTCTCGGCATCGCCGATGACCGTCTCGAGCTCCTCGCGCACCTTCACGACGCCCGGCTGCACCGGCCCCTTGTAGGTCAGGTGGTTCTGGCCGGCCTCGTCGCGCACGCGCAGCACCGAGCCCCGAGCCCGGAGCGCTCCGTCCGCCGAATCGAGCAGCGCATCGTCCTGGAGGCGGCGGCCCCGGAGCGGGGTGGCCCCGAGCGTGGCCACGGCCTGGCGCGCCGCGTCGAGCGAGGGGAACGCCAGCTTCACCTCACGCTCGATGTCGTTGGTGGCCATGGGGCGGATTATATCGGCCTCCGGCGTCCGGCATCCGGCATCCGGCGTCCGGCGTCCGGCATCCCGCGGTGTCCGGCTCCTGAACCTGGCCGGAAGCCTCCGGAAGCCGGATGCCGGACGCCGGAGGCCGGATTGCGTCGCGGCCGAAGAGGAGAACCGAGAAGGCCGAGCCCATGCCCTCGGGGTGGAGCAGCGTGCGCGCCTGGAGACGGTGCCGCACCGCCGCGAGGCCATCGCCGGCCGGGCCGGAGTGCAGCAGCGCGTCGGCGCCGAACTCGAGCAGGAAGCGCGTCTGCGAATAGAGTCCGAGCCGCACGAGGCCGGCCCGCTCGGCGGCGCGCGTGACGGCCGTGAAGTCCACGTGGGCGGTGATGTCCTGCGCGCCGGGCGCCTCGAGCCACGCGGGGCGCCGTTCGAAACCACCTGCGTCGGTCCTCCGCCCTGATCCCCCGATCCCCTGATCCCCTGTTCCCCCGATCCCCTGATCCCCCGATCCCCCGATCCCCCGATCCACCTGATGTCCC
>JAHDVQ010000257.1 GCA_023384595.1 Vicinamibacteraceae bacterium
TTCCACGCGCGCCAGATCGCCGCGCACATCACGGGCCGGCAGGCGGCGCCCATCCTCCCCGCTGGCACGCACTGGAAGACCGAAGAGTGATCCGGCGCTGCCGCGCCGCCCCTTGACAACCTCTGCCTGAACGGCAGAATGGCCGAATATCGTCCAGCTTGCCCGCGCGAGGATGGCGGAGCCCCACCTCCGGCCAGCGGGGGACCCTTCATCCGGGCAGGCCGCGTGCCCGGCGAGAGACCGACATGAAGCTCGCCGCGTCGCGGCTCCCGCTCGTCACCCTCGCGATTCTCCTCTGGCCGCCCCTGCTCTGCGCCCAGACCGGCCGCGTCATGCTGGTCCTCGATGCCTCGGGCAGCATGTGGGCGCGCGTGGACGGCACCGAGAAGATCGCGGTGGCGCGCGAGGTGCTCTCGCGGATGCTGACCGACCTGCCCCCGGACATGGAGATCGGGCTGGCGGCCTATGGACACCGGCGCGAGAAGGACTGCGACGACATCGAGATCCTGCTGCCGGCGGGCGGACACGATCGCGACCTCGTCTCACGCGCGATCGGCGGCCTCCAGCCGAGGGGCATGACGCCGATCACCGCCGCGCTCGAGCGAGCCGTCGAGAGCCTCGGCACGGGCGAGGGACCCGCCCACGTGGTGCTCGTGAGCGACGGGAAGGAGACGTGCTCGGGCGATCCGTGCGCGCTCGTGCGCACGATTCGCGAACGAGGCGTCCAGGTCACCGTGCACGTGGTCGGCTTCGACGTGACCGCGCAGGAGAGCGAACAGCTCCAGTGCATTGCCAAAGCGGGCGGCGGGCGCTACGCGGGTGCCGCCAATGCCGTCGATCTTGCGAAGGCCCTCGGCAGCATTCGCGAGACCGTGGTCGAGGCGTCGGGAGCCAGGGCGGTCCCGGCACCGCTGCCGCCCGCGGAGGCGTCCGAACGCCAGCAGCCGTCCTGGCGTGTCGAGACGGAGACCGACGTCTACGAGGGCCGCCTGGCCATCGTGCGACAGACAGGAGAGACCCTTGTGATCCAGCTCGTGAACGACGAGGCCGTGAACCTCGGCATGGTCGTGCCGCCAGGAGAACCTCGCGAGCGACCCGTGGAGGCGGCCTTCTTCAGCATCGGCCGTGGCCGTCCCTGTCACCTCGTCGCGTCGGACCCGCCGTTCCGAGCCACCATCGAGCGGGCCAGCGGCTGGATCGAGGGGACCCTGGCCGGCGTGCTCGCCTGCCCCGACAACGTGGGGCTGCGCGTACGCGGGTCGTTCAGTCTTCCTGCCGCCGAGAGGACGGTCCGCCGATGAAACGCATCGCCTGCGCCGCCATTCTCGCGATGAACTCCTTCGTGCCCGCGGCGGGCGCCCAGGTACCGGGCCAGGCAGCCGGTACTCAGACCGCGGGCACGTGGGACGCGCCCATACCTGCGGCCGACCCCAATGGCAACCCGATGCCTGGCTGCCTCATCGCATTTCACTCCCCGCCTCTGCCCGGAAAGGGACCAGACTTTCCCTGCCTGATCGAATGCGGCGCTACGACGAAATTGGACCTCGCCACCTTCAACGAGATGTGCGGCGCTGTCGGTCCAGCCCCGGAAGGGGAGGCGAAAAGGGGTTGGGTCACCGAGCCCGGCGTGGTCCGGCGTCGACTGGACGGGACTTTGTACGACAGTGAATGCCTGGTCGTGACAGGACCAAAGGGGTACAAGAACTGGCACACCTACTTCCCCAAGGGACACGAGCGCTGTGCCGGGGTCAGCGGCGAGCCGCACGTCTCGACCTTCGACAAGGTCCGCTACGACCTGCAGGCCGCGGGCGAGTTTGTGGCGGCAGCATCGGCCGATGACGACCTCCATGTGCAGCTTCGGC
Organism: Vicinamibacteraceae bacterium; assembly: GCA_023384595.1. Classification (GTDB taxonomy): domain Bacteria; phylum Acidobacteriota; class Vicinamibacteria; order Vicinamibacterales; family JAFNAJ01; genus JAHDVQ01. Next base: position 1,863 of record JAHDVQ010000257.1, read on the forward strand.
TCGAGCCTGTGAGCCAGACGGCCCAGGTGAGCGTCGTGACGGCCGCAGCGGCGCGCCTCGGCCGCTATCGCGTGACGGTCGCCGCCGGACGCGAGGCCGCGCTCCACGTCGATGGCCGGCCCCTCGCGCTCGACGAACACGACAACCGGATCCTCGAGGGCGCCGGCGGCATCGTGCGCACCGGTCCCCGCTACTCCCTCGTCTGGCCCGACGGGACCAACCTCCACGTGGACGTGTTCCGAAGGCACCTGAACGTGTGGATGCTCCCGGCGCTCGAGCGCGACGGCCGGCTCGTGGGCCTGCTCGGCAACGCCGACGGTGACGGGGGCGCCAACGACTTTCGTACGCGCGACGGCCGGGCGATTGCCTCGCTGAAGGACTTCGAGACGCGGTACAGGGTATTTGCCGACAGCTGGCGCGTGAGGTCCGAAGAATCGTTGTTCGACTACGAGCCGGGGCAGAGCACCGAGACGTTCACGCGACGCGACTTCCCCGCGCGCGAGGTGACCGCCCCGAGCCTCGACGCCGCGGCCCGGACGCGCGCCGAGGCGCTGTGCCGTGCGGCCGGTGTCACTGCGCAGGAGGCACTCGATGAGTGCGTGTTCGACGTCGCGCTGACAGGCGATGAGACCTACGTCGAATCGGCGCTCTCGCAGCAGGCGCCGCCAGAGATGGTGGAGACGGATCCGGCGGTTGGCGCCGGGGCCGAAGATGGCATGCAGTCGGCGACCGGGGGAGGCATCACGCTGACCGCGCCACGCGAGGTGATCGCGTCGTTCCCCGTCGAGGTCCGCGTGAGCGGCCCGACCCCGGCGGGCGACACCATTGCCATCGCCCGAGCCGACGCCGCCGATCCGGCCCATGTCACCCAGGCGAGGGTGGGCGAGGGGCCCGACGAGCGCACGATCCAGCTCATCGCGCGGAACGAGTCCGGTCCGTACGAACTTCGCTACAAGACGGCCGCGTCGGGCTGGCGGGCCGTCACCTTGCGAGTGCCCTTCATGGCCCGCGATCCGGTGGCCTCCATCGAGGCCCCGGAGCACGCCGACGCCGGCGGGCGCGTGACGGTACGCTGCGCCGGCGAGTGCAGCCCGCTCGCTTACATGAACATCGTGCCGGCCGGGAGCCCTGACGCGGCCCTCGGCGCGCACGCTTACCTCTCCAGAGGGCCGGTTGTGACGATCCTGAACCTGCCGAAGGAACCCGGCGAGTACGAAGTGCGTTACCTCGCGCACCGGGATCCGCGGCGCGTGTTCGCCAGAAAGCCGATCGTGTTGCGGTAGCGAGAATCGCCGGCTCACAGAACATCCCCGTCGCATGGTCTCGAGGGAGGTCCCGATGAACCTGCACCGCCACCTCGTCGTCGCCCTTCTCGCCATCCCCGTCGTCTTTGCCGCGCAGCCGGCGCGAGCCCAGTCGCCGTTCATCCTGATGCCGGGTGAGGTCTACTCCAACGTCCCGGCAGCCGGGTACATCGAGAAGAGGACCGCGCGGCGGACGGCCATCGCCGACGAGGACACCGTGTGGGAGGAGTCCTTCGTCGGCTTCAGCCGTCTCGATCCGTTCACGCAGATCATGAAGGTCTACGCGTGGTCGAAGGGCGGTCTGCCGATTGGGGCAGAAGCCATTGCTCAACTCCGCCTGGAGTTCTGCGTACCCCGCCCGGGCCTCACGACCTGCGACGAGGTCTCGGACCCGGCGGCTCCCGACATCGCCGTCAAGATCACGTTCGGCTACGGCATCGTCGGGCAGGTCCGGGCCCTCGGGTGGGGCTCGAAGGCGGAATTCCACGGGCTGGCCCGCGTGATGGACCTCGAGCGAAACACGGCCATCAGCTACCAGAATCTCGAGACGCTCTCGGCGGCGCGAGGCACGATCAAGACGGTGGCGAAGATCCCGGTGCCGATCCCGGACTACAAGAACGTGACGTTCACCTCGCCGGCCGCCTTCAGCACCGTGCTCAAGCGAGGCCGGCGCTACCAGTTCCAGCTCCGGGCCCGCGCGTACGCCATGTCCTGGGACTACACGGGCATCCAGACACCGGGTTTCGCGGTCGCCGACATGCGGAACGATCCCTTTGGCGGAGCTCCCGAGGGCTTCGTCTCGCTGCGCGACCTGAGTTTC
>JAHDVQ010000258.1 GCA_023384595.1 Vicinamibacteraceae bacterium
AACGCCGACTTCCTGGGGGCGATGAGCAATGGGAAATAGGCCCTGGGCTCCGGGCTACGGGCTCCAGGCCCTGTCGGGGCGACGGGCGGCGTCTGGTCCGGCTGAAGCCGGACCCTACGGCGTAGGGGCTGGCTTCAGCCGGCCCGAACCCCACCCGCAAGCCTGACGATCGCGCCGTATTCGTGGATGTATCGCCCCGCGGCGTCGTGATGCGCCGCGGCGGCCATGGCGCGGGCGACGAGGCCGGCCTCGACACTGCGGTACTTCGAGAACGGGCCGCCCAGCAGCCAGTCGACGCGCGGCAACAGGCGCTGCGCGAGCGCCTCGCCGGGCCGGCGTTCTGAACGCGGGCCGACGAGCAGGCCCGGCCTGAAGATGTCCACGCGGACGAACCCGAGCGCTGTGACGTCGCGCTCGGTCTCCCCCTTCACTCTCAGATAGAAGTTCCTCGACGCCGCGTCGGCGCCCACCGACGAGACGAGGAAGAAGCGCGTCGCGCCCGCGCGCGCGCTGGCCCCGGCGAGCGCGATGACCAGGTCGTGGTCGACGCGCCTGAACGCCTCCTGCGATCCGGCGGCGGCGATGGTCGTGCCGAGCGCGCAGAAGATGTCGGTAGCGCCCGCGAGGACGTCGCCAGCCTGCTCGCCGACCCGCTCGTCGAAGTGCTCGCCAGGTTGCCCGAAGTCGATCACGTGCGTGGTGAGCTTCGGGTGCGAGACCCCGAGCGGCCGGCGGACCAGCGCAATGACGCTACCGAACAGATCGTCGCCGGCAAGACACGCGACGAGCCGGCTTCCTACGAGCCCGGTCGCCCCGGCGATCAGGGCGTGACGATGGCTCATGAGAGCGACTCCGCCACGCTCGCCCGGGTCAGCCACGCCAGCAACTCCTCCGGTCGCTCGATCAGCGTGTCGGCGCCGGCCGCACGCAAGGAGTCGGGGGCCATCGCGCCCCAGACGGCGGCCACCGTTCGCACGCCCGCGGTGCGGCCGCTCGCGATGTCGTGCACGCTGTCGCCCACGAACACCGCCTCGCCGGGCGGCACGCCCAGCCGTGTCAACGCGAAGGTCACCGGTTCACGATCCGGCTTCGGGCGCTCCACGTCGTCGGCCCCGACCACCACGTCGATCGCGTCCGAGAGCCCCAGCACGCGCAGCCCGCGGAGCGCGCCGTGGCGGTTCTTGCTCGTGACGAGCGCGGTGAGGCAGCCTCGCGCGCGGACCTCCCGCACCATCTCGGCCACGCCGGGAAACGCCGCGACCCGCGTGTCGTGGTGCGCCAGGTTGAAGTCGCGATAGGCGGCAATCATCTCGTGCACGCGCTCGGGATCACCGCCGACGCGGTCGAACACCACCCACAGCGGAACGCCGATGTCGGCGAGCAGCGTCTCGCGCGGAGGCGCGGCCAGGTCGAAGTGCGCGAAGGTGTGGGCGTACGAATCGAGGATGAGGTCGATCGAGTCGAGGAGCGTGCCGTCGAGATCGAAGAGGACCGCGCGCGGGAAGGGCACAGGACATTATCCGGCATCCGGCGTCCGGCATCCGGCGTCCGGCGGTGTCTGGCTTCCGGCTCGCGGCTCGGGGCTCCTGCCCAACGCCCAACGCCCAACGCCCAGCGCCCAAGGCCCGATCCCGTGCTACCCTTGTCCTCCCACAGCTCAGCTTTTGGAGGATGGCAATGTCGAGGACCCGGATTCTGGGTGGCTGGCCGGGCGCCGTGTGCGCGACCGCGGCCCTGACGATGATCTGCGCGCTCTCGGTGAGCGCGGGAACGCGGCTCGAGGCACAGACCCGCAAGCCCGCCGCGAAAGCGGCGCCGGGCGGTGAACCGGAGATCGTGGTCGGCGGCATCCGTGTCGTCGGTCCCGGCTACGGGAACAACCGCAGCGAAGTCCGCCCGTTCATGGAGGAGCCCGGCACCGCCGTCGCCCTCATCATCAAGATGCCGCAGGGCGCCGGCATCATCGACCTCGACGAGGACGACTGCGCGCTCGACGTGATGACCGACGACCTGGGCACGGACCTGCTCGAGCAGGCCGAGTACGGCTCGTTCCCGAAGACGAGCGACGATGGCACCGTGGGGATGATCGAGATCCGGTCGAACCTGCGGCCGGCTGCCGGCGCGAAGGCCATCAGCGCCGAGGGCACGCTGGTGTTCACCTCGTCGACGGGAGTGAAGCCGGTGAAGGTGTCGAAGGTGAAGTTCGAGAACGGCTTCGCGATGAAGGCCGGCGACGGCACGATTGCGTTCAGCGAGATTACGGCCGAGGGAGGGACGCGGAGCTTCTCGCTGGCGATGACGCGCGCGCAACTGCAGGGCATCAAGGACGCGCGCTTCTTCGACGCCAAGGGCGAGGCGATCCCGGCGCAGCGCACGAGCAGCGGCTACTTCAACGACGAGGCGTCGATTTCCTACCAGCTCGAGACCGACGCGACGCCGGCGGCGGTCGAGTTCGACATGTGGCAGGACCTGAAGGTCGAGAAGGTGCCGTACAAGGTGTCGGCGACGCTGTCGTTGAAATAGGCTACGGGCTGCGGGCTCCAGGCTGGGGGCGGCGTCGGGGGGAGGCCGCCCACAGCATTCAGCCCGTAGCTTCCAGCCCTTGGGCCCTCGGCCAAGGCTGGACAAGGCCCAGAGCCCGTAGCCTAGAGCCCAGAGCCCCCCATCGTCAGTTCCCTCACGAGCCCGTCCGCCCCCTCGATGTCCTGGAGCATCCACAGCAGGTAGCGGACGTCGACGCTCACGTTGCGCGCGATGTCGGGGTTGAAGCCGAAGTCGTTCGCGACGTTCTCCCACACGCGGTCGAAGTTGAGGCCCACGAGCTCGCCGCGCCCGTTGACCACGGGGCTGCCCGAGTTGCCGCCCGTCGTGTCGGCGTCGGCGAGGAAGCCAATCGGGATGTCCTTCAGCCGTGGATCGGCCCAGCGGCTCTGCGGTGCCTTCGCGGCCGCGTCGCGCACCTTCGCCGGCAGGTCGAACGGCTCCTCGCCCGTGTGCTTCTCGAGGGCGCCCGCGAGCGTCGTCTGCGGTTCGTAGATGACAGCGTCGCGCGGCGAGTAGCCCTGGACGTGCGCGAAGCTCACGCGGAGCGTGCTGTTGGCGTCGGGCGCCACGGGCTTGCCGGCGTGCGCGATGACCGCGCGCCGCCATGCCGGGCGAAGCACGCTCGTGCGGCCCTCCCACGCGGCCTGCCGGGCGCGCAGCTCACGCAGGTCGGCATCGAAGGCGAGGGCGAAGTCGAGGAACGGGTCGTCCATGGCGGCGAGGCCGGCCTCGGTCTCGCGCAGCAGCTCGCGCCGGTTCTCTTCAGTCCGGAGCGGCGTCGCCTCGTACATGGCGGCGATCTTCTCCCGAAGCGCCTCGGGCTTTCCGCGCTCCGCGCCGAAGGCCTGCTCCACCGACGGCACGCGCTGGTCTTCGGGAAGCGCGAGCAGCCGCTCGATGTAGAGCGCGAACACCTCGCGATCGGCCGGCAGGAACGTGCTCTTCTCCTCACGCGCGCTGCGATCCTCGTAGCGGGCCAGGTCCTTCTCGGTGAACGACGTCTCGCGCTCGGCGTCAGGCTTCGCCCGCTCTCGCGCCATGTGCGCCACCGTGACGCCGTGGAAGAGCATCTTCGAGAACGCCCCCGCCGATCCGGGCACCGGCTGCAGGCCGAAGGGCACGAGCGAGAGCAGGAAGTCGCGCTCCCACGTCTTCTCCTGCTCCGCGAGGATCGCGCGCAGCCCTTCGCGCGCCTCGAGCGCGGCCTTGTGTTCCGGCCGGCTCGCGGCCCACGCCGCCACGGCGTTGTCGGTCTCGGCCTGCTTCTCGGGAATGCGCCCGCGCTTCAGGCCGGCAATCTGCCCCTGCGCGTTCTTGTAACGGTTCAGGAGCCCCTTGAGATCCGACGCCACCTTGATGCGGCCCTCGTCGGAGTCCTTCGTCGCCGCCTCGATGGCGGCAATCCACTCGCCGAAGATCTTCTCGCGCCACGGGAAGGTG
>JAHDVQ010000259.1 GCA_023384595.1 Vicinamibacteraceae bacterium
CATCTCGGTCGTCGTCCTCCTGCTGTCGCTCTCGGTGCACGAGGCGGCGCACGCCTGGACCGCCTACCGGCTCGGCGATCCGACAGCGCAGCAGCTCGGCCGGCTGTCGCTGAACCCGCTCGTCCACATCGACATGGTGGGCACGGTGCTGCTGCCGGTCATCGCGCTCTCGACCGGGGCGCCCCTCATCGGCTGGGCGAAGCCGGTGCCCGTCAACACGGCGCGGCTGCGCTCGGGGCGCTGGGGACTGGCCGCCGTCACCGCCGCCGGGCCGGCCTCGAACCTGGTGATGGCCGTCGCCGCGGCGCTCCTCCTGCGCGCGGTGCCCGGCCTCGTCGCCGCGCCTGCCGAGGGAGCCATGGACGTGAGGACGCCGCTCCTGGTGTTCGCCTACACAGCCGTGTCGTTGAACGTGCTGCTCGCGCTCTTCAACATGATCCCGGTGCCGCCGCTCGACGGCGGCAACATCCTGGGTGCGCTCCTGCCGCCGCGTCTGGGCCTCACCTTCGCCCGCCTCCGGCCCTACGGCATCTTCATCCTCTACGGACTGATTCTCACGGGCGCGCTGAGCGCCATCATCGGCCCGCCCTATCTCTGGCTGGAAAGGTTCCTCACGTCGTGAAGCCACGCGTCGTGTCGGGCATGCGCCCGACGGGAAAGCTGCACCTCGGACACCTGGTGGGCGCGCTCCACAACTGGGCCGACCTCCAGGAGCAGTACGACTGCTTCTACTTCGTCGCCGACTGGCACGCCCTCACGAGCGACTACGCCGATCCCTCGGGCATCGCGGAGTCGGTCGTCGACAGCCTGGCCGACTGGATCGCCGCCGGCATCGACCCCGAGCGCTCCACGCTCTTCATTCAGTCGCTCGTGCCGCAGCACGCCGAGCTGCACCTGCTGCTGTCGATGGTCGTGCCCATTCCGTGGCTCGAGCGCGTGCCGACCTACAAGGAGCAGCAGGACCAGCTGCGCGACAAGGACCTCTCCACCTACGGCTTCCTCGGCTATCCGCTCCTGCAGACGGCCGACATCATCGTCTACAACGCGCACTACGTGCCGGTGGGCGAGGACCAGGTGCCGCACCTCGAGCTGTCGCGCGAGGTGGTGCGCCGCTTCCACAATTTCTACGGCGAGGTCTTCAACGAGCCGCAGCCGCTGCTCACGGCGATTCCGCGCCTGCCGGGCATCGACAACCGGAAGATGAGCAAGAGCTACGGCAACACCATCAACCTCTCGGACGATGCGGAGACCGTGCGGCAGAAGGTGCGGCAGATGTACACGGACCCGAAGCGCGTGCGGGCCGACATTCCCGGCACCGTCGAGGGCAACCCGGTCTTCATGTACCACGACGCGTTCAACCCGAACGTGGACGAGGTGAACGATCTGAAGGCACGGTACCGGCAGGGCAAGGTGGGCGACGTCGAGGTGAAGACGAAGCTCGCCACGGCGCTCAACGCGATGCTCGAGCCGATTCGCGATCGGCGCGCGGTGGTGCTGGCGCGTCCCGAGTGGCTGCGCGAGATGATTGTCGAGAGCTCGCGGCGCGCCGAGCGCGAGGCCGAGGCGACCATGGAGCGCGTGCGCGAGGCCATGAAGCTCCGGTACTTCGAGCGCGGCTGATGGGGTCAGGACTCCCGTGAGCGGCACACCCAATCCCCAGGCTCCCGAGTTCGAGTCGGTGCTCCGCCGCTATCCCGTGCGGCTCGAGAACTTCGAGGGCCCGCTCGACCTCCTGCTGCACCTCATCAAGAAGCACGAGGTGAACATCTACGACATCCCGATTGCGCTCATCACGAGGCAGTATCTCGACTACCTCGAGCTGATGCGCGAAATGGATCTGGAGATTGCCGGCGAGTTCCTCGTGATGGCGGCGACGCTCATCCACGTCAAGTCGCGCCTGCTCCTGCCGCGCCCCTCGCCCGAGCAGGAGGACCCCGAGGAGGATCCGCGCGAGGTCCTCGTCCAGCGGCTCCTCGAGCACCAGCGCTACAAGGCGGCCGCCGAACTGCTGCACGAGCGCGAAACGGTGCGCAGCGCGCAGTGGATGCGCCCGGACGACCGGGTCGCGCCCATCGCGGGCGAGGAGTACGAGCCGGAGCTCGAGGTGGACCTCTTCAGCCTCATCACCGCCTTCAAAGCGGTACTCGAACGCGCCAAGGCACGGCCCGAGGTGGTCGTCCCGACCGAGCAGATCTCGATCGAGACGCGCATCGATCAGCTCCTGGTGCGCCTCTCCGAGCACGAGGCCTGCGGCTTCGAAGACCTCTTCGACGATGTGGCGTCGCGCCCGGATCTCATCGTGACGTTCCTCGCGCTGCTGGAGATGATCCGCCTCAAGCTGGTGCGCGTCGTGCAAGCCGGGGCGTTCAACGCCATTCGCATCTACAAGCGCGCCCGGCCGTCCGACGCCCCGCGGCCGATTGGCGACCACGCGTCGGACGCGACCACGACGCCGGCCTGATCACGGAGGAAGTACCCGAGTGTCCGATACCCAGTTGAAGGCCATCGTCGAGGCGCTGATCTTCGCCTCGCCCGATCCGCTCACGCCCAAGGCGCTCGGGAAGGTGCTCGACGGCGAGTCGCCCGAGGCCATCGAGGACGCGATCAACGCCCTCAGGGCGGAGTACGGTGACGGGCGAGGGCTGCAGCTCGTCGAGGTGGCCGGCGGCTTTCAGATCGTGACGCGGTCCGAACTGCACGAGTGGGTGCGCCGGCTGTTCCACGAGCGCGCGACGCAGAAGCTCTCGGTGCAGGCCCTCGAGACCCTCGCCGTCATCGCCTACAAGCAGCCCGTGACGGCGGCCGAGATCGCGGAGATCCGCGGCGTAAACACGTCGGGCGTCCTCGGCACGCTCATCTCGCGCAAGCTCGTGAAGATTGCCGGCCGCAAGCAGGTCGTGGGCCGCCCGTTCATGTACGCGACGACGCGGGAGTTCCTCGAGCGCTTCGGCCTGCGCGACCTGACCGACCTGCCCAGGATCGAGGACATGGCCGACGTGCTGGGCTTCGACCTCTCGGGCCTCGAGTCGAGCGCCGCCAACGCCGTGCTGCCGTTCGACCCGGGTGAGGGAGGCGCCGGCGAGGCCTCGGCCGACGCAGAGGCAACTGATGCAGGAGCCGCCGGCGCGCAGCAGGCAAACGCGACCGACGCAGAGGCGGCGGACGCCGAGGCGACCGAGGCAGAAGCGGGCCCCGCCGGGATGGACCCGGAAGGCGCCCCGGCGCGCGACGACGTCGAGCCGGTGCGCTGAGGCGCGATGGAACAGCGTCTTCAGAAGATCCTGTCGGCGGCCGGCGTGGCGTCGCGGCGCACGGCGGAAGTGCTCATCGAGCAGGGACGCGTGTCGGTCAACGGCCGCGCCGTCACCGAGCTCGGGTCGAAGGCCGATCCCGATCGTGACGACATCCGCGTCGACGGGCGCCGGGTCAAGGTGGGCCGCGCCGTCGTCCCGCGCTACCTGCTCTTGAACAAGCCCGCGGGCGTCGTGACCACGCGGTCCGATCCCCACCGCCGCCGTACTGTGATGGACCTGCTGGGCGGGGAGGGGGCCGGGCTCTACCCGGTGGGCCGCCTCGACTACGACAGCGAGGGCCTGCTCATCCTCACCAACGACGGCGATCTCGCCGCGCGGCTGACCCACCCGCGGCACGAGGTGGCCAAGACCTATCACGCCGTGCTGCTGGGCGTGCCAGACGCGCGCGACCTCGACCGGCTGACGCGCGGCCTGCTCCTGGAGTCCGCGGGTCAGTCCCAGCCGGCGGGAGCGCGGCGCGAGCGCACCGCGCCCGCCGAGGTCCGTGTGCTCAAGGCTTACGCGGATCCGCGCGGCCGTGATCGGGCGCTCCTCGAGATCACGCTGCGCGAGGGGCGCAATCGTCAGGTGCGGCGCATGTGCGACGCCATCGGCCACCCGGTCGAGTCGCTGAAGCGCGTGCGCATCGGGCCGCTCAC
>JAHDVQ010000260.1 GCA_023384595.1 Vicinamibacteraceae bacterium
CCTTGAGCGACAGCTCGGGCGCCGCGAGGAACATGCCCTTGTTCTGCTGCACGTTGCCGAGGGCGGCCCACGCCTCCGCATACGACGGATCAAGGGCAATCGCGCGCTCGAAGAGGGCCGCGGCGCGATCGAGCGCGCTCGGCGAGGCGATGCGGACGTTCATCATCCCCTGCGAGTACGCCTCGTAGGCCTCGAGCGACGTGGTCTCCGGCTGCTCGATCGCCTCGATTTCCGAGTCGTGGAGCGAGACGCGCAAGCCCTCGCTCAGTTCGACGACGAGTCGATCCTGGAGCGAGAAAATGTCGTCGACGCGGCCGTCGACCTTGACCGTCCGGATGACCTGACCGGTGGCCACCTCCATGAGCTGCGCCGTGATGCGCACGCGGTCCGCGAGCCGCTGATACCCTCCCGAGACAATGTAGGCGGCCCCAACGCGGCGCCCGATCTCGCTCGCGAGGTGGTCGTCGGGCCCGGCCGGAGTGGCGCCGCCAAGCATCCGCACCACGTCGAAGACCTGCGCGCGTCCGATGACGGTGAGCCCGCGCACCAGCTTGAGGTCGGTCGTGAGCGTCTCGGCGAGACCCGACCCGAGCCACTCGTCGGCGGGCTCGCGCGTGATGTTGGCAAAGCCGACGACGGCCACTGAGCGCGTGCCGGCCGCCGGCGTGGCCATCGCCGCACCGGGCTGGCCGTGCGGCGGTGTGAGACCGGCCACGGCGAGGCGGTTCAGCCCGCTCGCGCTGAGCGCCTGCGAGATGGAGAGTTCCTGGGCGGCGGCGCGGAGATCGATATACAGATCGCGGGCCGTCTGATATCGAAACGCGGGGTCCTTCGCGAGCGCCTTCAGCACCAGCGTGTCGATCGACACGGGCAGCGCCGGCGTCAGGCGCGACGGGGGCGTCGGCTGCTGGTGCAGGGTGGCGTCGAGAATCGCGGCCGCCGTGGCACCTTCGAACGGCCGACGGCCCGTCAGCATCTCGTAGATGACGGCGCCGAGCGAGAAGAGATCGGCGCGCGCGTCGATCTCGCGGCCGAGCGCCTGCTCCGGCGCCATGTACGAGAAGGTGCCGAGCACTGCCCCCGCCTGGGTCTGGGCGTAGGTGACCGACGCCTCGAGCGCGGGCTCGAGGACCTTCGCCAGGCCGAAGTCGAGCACCTTCACCCGGCCGCGCGGGTCCACCATGATGTTGGCGCTCTTGATGTCGCGATGCACGATGCCGCGGGCGTGTGCATCGTCGAGCGCCTCGGCCACCTGCATGGCGATGGGAATGGCTTCGCCCGGCGGAATCGGCCCGCGGGCGATGCGGCAGGCCAGCGCCTCGCCCTGCACGTACTCCATGACGATGAAGGGCGCGCCATCGACCTCGCCGATGTCGAAGATCGACGCGATGTTCGACGAACTGAGGCTCGAGGCCGCGCGCGCCTCGCGCAGGAGGCGCGAACGTCGGTCGCCGCTGTCGTCGCCCTCGGGCAGCAGGATCTTCAACGCGACGTCGCGCCCGAGCCGCGTATCCCTGGCGCGGTAGACGGCGCCCATCCCGCCGGAACCCAGCAGGTCGCCCACCTCGTAGTGCTTGATCGTGCGCCCCTTCATCATGGCCGACGCGTCTCGTCGCCGGTCCTCTGGCCTTGTCCTCGTCCGGTCCGGCGTCGCGGAGCGGAGGCCGGTCGAGCCGGCGCGTCGGGCTCGACGGCCCTCGGGCCCGGTGCAGTAAGGGATGCCAGCCCGCGGCAGAACGTGTCGAGAGCGTCGGCGTCGGGCTGCAGACGGATGAACTGGCCTTCGCGGCGCGAGGCCACGAGGCCGGCTTCGGTCAGGATGCGCAGGTGGTGGGTCACGGTGGCGGGCGTCACCGCGAGCCCGCGTGCGATGTCGCCGCAGCAGCACTCGTCGCGGGTGGCGATGGTCCGCAGCACGTCGAGCCGGGTCGGGTCGGCGAGCGCACGGGCGACGCGGGCGAGGGCGGCGGTCTGGCGGGGATCCCGTGAATACGACATTTAGACAAGTATCTTAATGGTGGCGACGCTGTATTTCAAGGGCGTTGGGCGTTGGGCGTTGGGCGCTGGGCGTTGGGCGCTGGGCCGCCTCCGCGCTTCGCGCTCCGGCGCCCAAGGCGGTGGGCGTTGGGCAGGGCACTCGGCACTGGGCAGTGGGCACTCGGCACTGGGCACTCGGCCGCGCGCAAGGACGAGACGGCCGACGGCGTCGGACCTCGCGCTCGAGGTGGACGGGACGCCGCAGACGGCCGCTCAGCCGGCTCCGGCGTCCGCTCAGGAGTCGAAGGCGGCCAGTGCGACGACTTTGGCCCTCAACTTCCGTCTTAGGGAGTAGGCTCTCAATCTGGCCTGTGCTGGGAGGCGGTCAGCCGGCCCGGACACCGCCGGATGCCGGACGCCGGATGCCGGACGCCGGACGCCGGGTGCCGGTGAGGGAGATTCGTTCGTGAGCGAACTGCGGCAGCAACTGGAAGCTCTCCGACTGGACGAAGACGAGGGGCCACCGCGCCGGACGGCCTGGTGGGGGGTCCTCGCCCTGGTGCTCGTGGCCGCCGTGGCGGTCGTGGCCTGGAGGGCACTCGCCGGGCCCGGCGCCCCCGACGTTGCCGTCGTCCAGGCCTCGGTGCGCGCGCCGGTGGCCAATGGCGGCGCCCCGATGCTCACCGTCTCGGGATACGTCGTGGCCCGGCGCAAGGCGGTCGTGTCGGCCAAGATCCAGGGCCGGCTGAGCGAGCTGCGGGTCGAGGAGGGCAGCCGCGTGCGCGAGGGCGAGGTCATCGCCCGGCTCGAGAGTGCCGATTACGAGGCGGCGCTCGGAAGGGCGCGGGCCCGGGTCGAGTCGATCCGCGCGCAGATGCAGAGCGCGGATGCGCGCGTCGAGCGAGCCCTCGCGGACCTTGCCGAGAACGAGCGGCAGGAGCGCCAGGCCGCACGTCTGGTCGACGAGCGCGTGGTCGCGACCGACACGCTCGAGGTCGCGCGGAGCCGCGTCGCGATTGCGCGTGCGGCGGTGAGCCAGGCACGCGCCGAGCGTGCGCAGATGGACGCGGAGCTCATCCAGTCGCAGGCTGACGTGCGCTTTGCCGAGGCCCAGCTCCAGAACACCGTCATCAGGGCGCCGTTCGACGGCACGGTCGTCAGGAAGATGGCCGAGGTCGGGGAGAGCGTCGCGCCGATTCCGCCCGGCGTCAACATCTCGACCTCGTCGGGCGCCGTCGTCGCGCTCGCGGACCTCCAGACGCTCGAGGCCGAGGTGGACGTCGCCGAGGCGAACGTGGCCAGGCTGCGCGACGAGCAGCCCGCGGAGGTTGTCGTCGAAGCGTTCCCCGATCGGCGGTACCGCGCGGTGCTCCGCCAGGTGATCCCGACGGCCGATCGCACGCAGGCCACCGTCATGGTGAAGGTGACGATCCTCGATCGCGACGAGCTGCTCAAGCCCGAGATGAGCGCGCGCGTGACCTTCCTCGAGCACATCGCCGAGGGGAAGACCGACGCCACGCCTGTCGTCCTCGCCCCGCAGTCGGCGATCGTCACACGCGCGGGCCAGACGTCGGTCTTCGTCGTCGAGGGTGAGATGGTGCGGGCCCGGAGGGTCGAGGTGGGCAGCGCGCAACAGGGCCAGGCGGTGATCAAGAGCGGGCTCGCCGGCCGCGAGACGCTCGTCGATCGCCCCGACGCGACCCTGGCCGACGGCATGAGGGTGCGGGTGAGGAAATGACAGGGGGCCGGCTGAAGCCGGCCCCTACACCCGGACCGTAGACGTAGGGGCGGGCTTCAGCCCGCCCCGGACACGCGGAGTCATCATGGCATCCACGACCACGCTCACCGATCCGGCACGCAGCGGAGAAGGCTCGACCGCGTCGCCCATCGCCGTCGACGTCCGCAATGTGAAGAAGGTTTACCACCGCGATCACCAGGAGATCGTCGTGCTCGACGGCATCTCGCTCCAGGTGC
>JAHDVQ010000261.1 GCA_023384595.1 Vicinamibacteraceae bacterium
GACGAGAAGTTCGGCGAGGCCCGCTTCAAGCTCGCCGAGGCGTACGCGCGCGTGAACGATCTGCGGAACGCGTATCGGGAGTACATCCGCGCGGCCGACCTGCTGCCGAACGACATCACGGCGCAGGTGCGGGCCGGCACGATGCTGCTGCTCGCGCGCCAGTTCGAGGACGCGCGCGCGCGCGCCGACAAGGCGATCGCCATCGATCCGAAGAACGTGGATGCGCAGGTGCTCCGGGCCAACGCGCTGGCGGGCCTGAAGGACCTCGACGGCGCCGTACGGGAGATCGAAGAGGCGATCCAGCTCGATCCGAAGCAGGCGGGCTCGTATGCCAATCTGGGAGCGCTGGAGCTGGCCCGCGGCAACCGGGAAGAAGCGGAGAGCGCGTTCCGGAAGGCCGTCGAGACCGACCCTTCGTCGGTGAACGCCCACCTGGCGCTCGCCAACTACCTGTGGTCGTCGGGGCGGCAGGGCGAGGCCGAGGCCTCGCTGAAGCAGGCGCTCTCGCTCGAGCCAAAGAACGCCCTCGCCAACCGGGCGCTGGCGACCTTCTACATGGCGTCGAACCGCGCCGCCGAGGCGGAGACGTATTTCAAAGCGCTCGCCGACAACAGCGGCGCCGACATTGGTCCGAAGATCACGCTCGGCGACTACTACCTGGCGGTGAACAAGACCTCGGACGCGGCCCGGGTGTTCGAGGGCGCGGCCGCCACCCAGGACGGTTTTGGCCCGGCCAAGACGCGGCTCGCGGCGATTCGCTTCTCGAACAACCAGAAGAAGGAAGCCTACGCCACCATCGACGAGGTCCTCGGAAAGAACCCGAAGGACCCGAATGCACTCATGATGAAGGCCCGCTTCCTCACCAGCGACCAGAAGCTCGAGGACGCGCTGGACCAGGCGCGGGCCGCCGCCGCCGCGGACCCGAACTCGGCGGGCGCGCACTACCTGGTGGGCACGCTGCTGGCCGCGCAGAACCAGAACGACGAGGCGACCAAGGCCTTCCAGGAGGTCCTGAAGCTGAATCCGCGCGCCGTGCCGGCGCAGATCCAGTTGTCGCGCCTGTCGCTTCAGCGGGGCGACGTGGCCGATTCGGCGAAGCTGGCGCAGGAGGCGCTCGCCGCGCAGCCGAACAACCCGGTGGCGCAGCTGATTCTGGCGCGGGCGCTCATCGCGCGCGGCGAGCTGAATCGGGCGGAGTCCGAGATGCAGGCCATGCTCTCGCGCTACCCGAACGCGGCGCCGGTGCACAGCCAGCTCGGCACCTTGCAGGTGGCCAAGGGCGAGTTCGCGAAGGCGCGGGCGTCGTTCGACAAGGCCCTCCAGCTCGACCCGAACTCGTTCGAAGGGCTCGCCGGCCTCGTTACTCTCGACATGGCGGCAGGCAAGGTGGCCGAGGCCCGCGCGCGGGTCACCGGGCAGCTCGCCCGCAACCCGAACAACGCCTCCCTGTTGATTCTGGCGGCCCGTGTCGCGGCGGGCGCCCGCGATCTGACGGCCGCCGAGCAGCACCTGCGCAAGGCCATCGAGGTGGAACCCAACGACCTTCGGGCGTATGGCATGCTCGGGCAGCTCTACCTTGTTCAGCAGAAGCTCGACCCGGCGGTCGCGGAGTTCGAGGCCATCGCGAAGAGGCAGCCGAACTCGGTGTCGGCGCACACGATGGTGGCCATGATCAAGCAGGCGCAAGGGAAGGCCGACGAGGCCCGCCAGCGGTACGAACAGATCGTGCAGCTCGATCCCCGGGCGGCCGTGGCATCGAACAACCTGGCCTGGATGTACGCCGAGAGCGGAGGCAACCTCGACGTGGCGCTGCAGCTCGCCAACGTCGCGAAGGAGCAGCTCCCGGAATCACCGGAGGTCGCCGACACGGTGGGCTGGGTCTACTTCAAGAAGGGGATGTTCCCGCAAGCCATTTCGAGCTTCGAGCTCGCGGTCGAGAAGGACCCGCGCAACCCCGAGTACCACTTCCGCCTCGGACAGGCGGCGGTGAAGTCGGGCGACTGGGAGCGGGCGAGGCGCGCGCTCCAGGAAGCGCTGAAGCTGAGGCCCGATTTTGCGGGAGCCGGAGAGGCGAAGAAGCTGCTCAGCCAGATTGGGGGATAGAGGCCCTCGCCCCTGCCTGGGGACAGCCTAGTTTTGCCCCGAAAGCCGCCGCCGCAGCGCGTCGGCTTCGCCCCTCTCGGCAAACGGACGGTTCGAGGCGAGCGCCGCTTCGACCTCGCGCCGTGCGCGCGCCCGATCGCCGGTCGCCTCGAGCGCGAGCGCCAGGTGGTACCGCAGCACCGGCGTCTCGGGCCCGAGCGCGACCGCGCGCTCGAAATGCGACACGGCCAGCCGCGCGGCCCCCTGGCGGTAGTGCACCCAGCCCAGCGTGTCGATGACCTCGGCCTGGTCAGGAAGCTCCCTCGCCGCCACGGTGGCCAGCTCCAGCGCCCGTCCCAGCTGCTCGTCATTCTTGGCGAGGAGCCACGCGAGGTTGTTCGAGGCAACCGCCGCGCGCGGATCGAGCGACAGCGCCCGCTCGTAATGCCGCCTGGCGTCCTCGGGCCGATTCTCGAACTCGTAGGTCATGGCGATCATCGTCTCGGGGCCGACCGGACGAGGCTGACGCTTGGCGAGCGCCTCGAATTCGCGACGGGCATCCACCAGCCGGCCTTCGGCCATGAGGAGCTGCCCGAGCAGGTTGTAGGCGGAGAGCCGCTCCGGAGCGACCTCGATGACACGCCTCAGCGTGCGCTCCGTGCGGGCCCTGTCCCCGGCGGCCTGGGCCACCGAGGCGGCGAGCATCAGGCGTGTCGGATCGTCCGGGAGGCGGGCCAGTTCCCGTGCGACCACCGCTTCCGCGTCGCGGTAGAGTCGATCCGCGAGCTGGGAGCGCACGAGCCCCGCGACCGCGTCGATGGGCGGCTGCGGGCCGGCGGTGAGCGGCGTGAAGATGCGGCGGGCCTCGGCGTGACGGCCCTGCGCGGCCTCGAGGATGCCGCGCTCGACGAGGGCGGGCACCCAGCCGGGCGAGGCCTGGAGGATGCGATCGAGTTCGAGCCTCGCATCCGAGTAGTTGCCGCGGGCCGTGTAGGCGCGGGCGAGCGCCAGCCGGGTTCGCGGGTTGGTGGGTTGTGCCGCAATGGCCTCGCGCGCGAACTCCACGGCGGCGTCGGGCTCGCGCCGGGTCAGGTACATGGCCGACAGTTCGAGCCGCGCTTCGATGAACGTCGGACCCAACCTGATCGCCTGCCTGTAGGCGGCAATCGCCTCGTCCTCGTTGTGGCCACGCGCGAGGAGCCGCGCGCGATAGAGCCAGCCGCGCGCCGAGGAGGGATGCGCGGTGAGCAACTCGTCGACCCGTGCCCGGGCCTCCTCGTCGCGGCCATCCTGCAGCAGGAGCCCGGCGAGCGTGGCCAGCAGGCGCTCGTCGCGCGGCCAGGAGGTGCGCGCCGCCTCGAGCCGCTCGTAAGCCTGCGCTCGCTTGTCCTCGGCCAGGTCGAGTTGCGCCAGGCGGGTGGCGACCACCGGGCCGAGCGTCCGGTCCGGGATGCGCTCGTAGATCTGCCTCGCTCGCGCCGCTTCGGCGTTCGCGACGTAGAAGTCGGCCAGGACGAGGTCGGCCTGGGGGGTCTTCTGGCGGCCGGCCCACGTTTCGATGACCTCGCGGGCCTCGTCGCGCCGGTTCGTCGCGAGGTAGAGCATGGCCAGCGCGCGGTTGACCTGCTGGCTGTCGGGGGAGATGTCACGCCCCGCGCGCAGTTCGCGTTCGGCGCTCGCCACGTCGCCGCCGCTCCAGTAGTAGCTGGCGAGGGCAATGCGCGGAGCCAGCGCCGTCGGATCCAGATCGGCCGCGCGGCGCAGGGTGGCCTCGGCTTCCTT
>JAHDVQ010000262.1:0-2664 GCA_023384595.1 Vicinamibacteraceae bacterium
CCGGTCCCCGCCGCGCACGTCGAACACGGCGACGACCCGGGCGACGGCCGCACCGTCCCGACGATGCGGCGCAGCACCACCACCACGGCGGCCAGCGCCACGAGCGTCACGAACACGTGCTGGATCAGTAAGGGCACTTCGGTTCAGTTCAGTTCAGTTGTCAGTCTTCAGTCATCAGTTTTCAGTTATCAGCTATCAGCTATCAGTTGGCGTCCGGCTTCCGGCTTCCGGCGTGCGACGTGCGACGTGCGACGTCATGAGACAAGCACTGAAAACTGACAACTGATGACTGACAACTGATCACTGTCACGAAATCCCCGCCATCCGCAGCCCCTGGTACACCACCAGCGCCGCCACGTACGCGAGGCTCGACATGTACAACAGCTGCAGCGCCGCGTACTTCACGCGGCCCGTCTCCTTCCGCGTCACCGCGAGCGTCGGCAGGCACTGCATCGCCAGCACGAAGAACACCAGCGCGCTCGCCGAGCGCGCGAACGTGAACACCATCTCCCCATCGTCGCGCGTCATCGTACGGATGCGCGTGATGATGCCCTCGTCCACCTCGGTCTCGCTCCCCGCCCCGGCGAGCACCGACATCGTCGAGACGAAGACCTCGCGCGCGAGGAAGCTCGTGACGACACCGACCGTGAGCTGCCAGTCGTAGCCGAGCGGCGCGAACACCGGCTGGATGCCGCGGCCGATGTCCCCGGCGAAGCTCCCCGACTGGCGCGCGCGCGCGTCGAGCGCGTCGGCTTCGGCCTCGAGCGCCGCAATGGTGTCGGCATCGCCGCCGAACGACGAGAGCGCCGACGCCTCGGCCCGGCGCGCCTCCCCCTCGGGCGACGGCCCGGACGACGGGTAGGAGCTGAGCCACCACATTACGATGCAGATGGCCATGATGACCGTGCCGGCCGTCTTCAGGAACGCGACGCCCTGGTCCTTCGCGGTGAGAATCGCGTTGGTGAGCGACGGCACCTTGTAGGTCGGCAGCTCCAGCACCATCGGCTGCGCCGTGCCCTTGAGCCACGTGCGGCTCAGAAGCCACGCCGAGAAGAGCGCCGCGATGTTGCCGAGCAGGTAGCAGCCGGCGAAGACCATCGCGGCAAACGCGGGCTGGCGGGCGAAGAGCAGGCTCGTGAGCAGCACGTAGACCGGCATGCGCGCCGAACAGCTCATGAAGGGCACGACGAAGATCGTCGCGAGCCGGTCGCGCCGGTCCGGGATGAGCCGCGTGCTCATGATGCCGGGCAGTGCGCACGCGTGCGCCGTGAGCAGCGGCACGAACGCGTGCCCCGGCAGGCCGAAACGATGCAGTGCGCGATCCATGACGAAGGCCGCCCGCGCCAGGTAGCCCGTGTCCTCGAGCAGCGAGATGAGGAAGAAGAGCAGGCAGATCTGCGGCAGGAAGACGACCGTGCCCGCGATGCCGCCGATGATGCCGTCGGTCACCAGGTCGCGCACCGGCCCGGCCGGGAGGTATGCGTGCGCCAGCGCGCCGAGCTGCGCGAAGGTCGCCTCGATGAGGTCCATCGGGATCGTGGCCAGCGCGAAGAGCGTCCAGAAGAGCGCCCCCATCACCGCGAGAAACGCGAGAACGCCGAGGACCGGATGCGTGAACGTCCTGTCGAGGCTTTCCGTGAAGGTGTCGACCGCCCCGTCGATCGACGAGCCGGCTGCGGCTTCCGCGAGGATGCCGTCGGCCCACGCCGTGAGGTCGTCGACCGATCCGCTCCTCGGCAGATCCGCCGGCCGCACCTGCGGACGAAGCGGCTCGAGCGCCCGGGCCATCACCGCCTGCAGCGTCTCGAAGCCCTCGCCCGTGCGCGCCACCATCGGCACGACCGGCACGCCGAGCCGCCGCGTGAGCGTCGCCGCATTCACCGTCAGCCCGCGTCGCTGGGCGAGGTCAACCATGTTGAGCACGACGACGAGCGGGACGTCGTAGGCGAGCAGCTCGCCAACGAGCACGAGGTTCCGCGTGAGGTTGCAGGCATCGACCAGACAGACGACGAGGTCGGGCCGGCGGAACACGCCGACCCCGCCGAGCACGTCGCGGGCGATGCGCGTCTCGGGGTAGTCGAGCTGCAGCTCGTAGAGCCCGGGCAGGTCCACCACCTGGATCGCGCGCCCGCCGGGAAGCTCCGCCCGCCCGGTGCGCGTCGAGGTGGTCGTGCCGGGAAAGTTCGAGGTCTTCGCGCGCGCCGCGCAGAGGCGGTTGAAGAGGGTGGTCTTGCCCGTGTTGGGATTGCCGATGAGGGCGACGTGCGCCGCTCCGGTCGAGACGGCAGGGTCGGGCCTCGTCGCGGCAGCCAGCCCCATGCTCAGGCCGCGTGGGTGTCGGGAATGACGAAGATGCTGCCGGCCACCTTCTTCGACAGGCCGATCCGCGTGGCGCGGACTTGCACGATGCACGGCTCACCGTTCTTGCAGAGGCGGAGACGGCACGACGAGGTCAGGCCGAGCGCGCGCAGCAGCCGGCTGGACGAGGAGTCGAGCCGGGCTTCGTGAAACGTGCAATGGGTGCCCGCCGAGAGGGCGGTGAGTGGGACCGGAGCGCGATGCCGGGTGGTCATGATGGCGCCGGGGGGACGAACATCTGAAATCGGACCCCCATGGTCCGAGTTCGTCCCATCATACACAGATTGAGAATGGGTCGCAAGATAG
>JAHDVQ010000262.1:2764-3853 GCA_023384595.1 Vicinamibacteraceae bacterium
AGCACGAGAACGAACAGGATGATGAAGAAGGGGGTCAGGGGCCCGCGCCCGCGCACCATCCGCATGTCACACCCCCCCGAGCGCCCCCGTCGGCGCCGCCGCGGTGTAGGAGACGAGCAGCTCGCCGTGCGCGAACTCCAGGTCGAAGTCCTGGGTTGCCGCCGGAACGAAGAACACGTCGCCCGCCTGCGCCGGCCGGCCGGCCACCTGACCGGCCCCGCTCGTGACGACGAGCAGATGGTAGAACGGCTCGCCCCCGTGAAACCGGCGCTTCCCGTCGACGCGCAGGCGCTCGAGCACGAAGTAGGGCGACATCGCGATCCGCTCGCGGCCGCCGTCGAGCGCCACGCGGGCGTTGGCCGCGTGATAGGGGCCAAGCTCGGCCACCTCGAACCCGCGTTCGAGGTGCAGCTCGCGCGGACGTCCGTAGTCGTAGAGACGGTAGGTCAGGTCCGAGTACTCCTGGACCTCGACGATGGTGAGCCCGGGGCCGAGGGCGTGCACGGTGCGCGCCGGGACGAGAAACGTGTCGCCCGCGGTGACCGCCCGCCAGTCGAGCAGCGTCTCGATAGCGCCCGACTGCGCGGCCGCCACCGCCTCCTCGCGCGAAAGCGGGCGCACGAACCCGAGTCCGAGGCTGGCACCGGGCCCGGCGGCAAGCACGTGCCACGCCTCGGTCTTCCCCAGCGATCCATGTTCCCGTTGCGCATACTCATCGTCGGGATGCACCTGGATCGAGAGCCGGTCCGACGTGAAGAGGACCTTCAGCAGGAGCGGGCAGACCGGGGCGTCGGGATGCGGTTGCGCGATGGAGGGCCCGAGCCACGTGTCGTGATCGCGGGCGATGAGCGCGCCCAGCGTCTCGTCGAGCTCGGTGTCCGAGTCGCGCGCCGAGAACCAGGCTTCGCCGATGGGCCCGCTGTCGGGCGGCGGCACCGCCCAGGGCCGGAGATCGTCGCGTCCCCAGGGACGCTCGCTGAGTGTGGGGCGTAGCCGGACGGGACGCATGGGGGGATCTTACAGGCTACAGGCTACGGGCTACAGGCTACAGGCGGCCCAGGGCCGGGCCCAAGGCCGGGGGGCCGGGGG
>JAHDVQ010000019.1:0-7214 GCA_023384595.1 Vicinamibacteraceae bacterium
GCCAGGGAACGGAACGGCCCGGCGAATCTCACGATTCGCCGGGCCGTTTTTCTTTTTCCACACGCGGCACTGGGCCTGCCTGGGCGCCTCACCACGCGTCGGCCTACGGTGTCCGCAGAAACCTGCGCTCGGTCGCGAGCGCCAGCCCGCAGGTGGGCGCCCCCTCCCGGCACGTGATGTTGCCGAACAGCACGAACCGCGGGAACACGTTCCAAGGCAGCGCGTACGGCACCGTGACGCCGACAAGGGCCTTCACGCTCTGACGAACCGCCTCGTCGCCGGCGAGATCCTGTACGCCATCGACCTTGCCTTCCTCCCCGATCGACAGCAACACGGTCGCCGATCCGTTGAGGAGGCCCGCCGGGCGGCTCACCTTCACCATCGCGCGCTCCGCCTCGCGATCCCAAGCCCCGTCGACGATGCACTCCAGGAGCACCTCACGCGCCTGCTCCTTGCGGCCGGACGCTTCGTAGAGTCGTACCAGGGAGAGCGCGTGCATTTCGATGGGGCGCAGGCTCCAGGCCGGCCCCAGGGACCGTTCGGCCTCGGACCACTCCCGCCGCGCGATGGCCGCACATCCGAGCACGACCAACACTCGCATGGCGATGTGATTGGTGGTGGGAGCGCTCCCGGCCCAGGTACGCGTGCACCGCCCAGTGTGCCGGCTCGAGGGCGGCCACGCGCTCGAAGGCATCGACGGCCTCCTCGGACTGCCGCGGCCGTTCCAGGACGTAGCCGAGCCGGAACCAGGCCTCACCGACGCCAGGTTCGAGCCTCACCACCTCCCGGCAGGCTGCCGCGACAGCCTCGAGGTCGTTGGCGTCGAAGGCGAGATCACCCTGCTCCGCCAGTCTTCGGGCTTCGGGTGTCTTCAAGTCGACCGGGGGCGATTGCGGGACCTTCACCTGCCCAAGCGCTGCGGAAGGCGGCGGAGCGAATGTCGCGAACGCGAACAGGAGCAGCAGGAGGAAGCCGACAGGACACGTGCGCAGCATCAGTGGATCATCACCTCGCGCGGCGGGCTCAGGGCAGCTCGTGAACGCCGGCCCTGGGCGCAGCGGGCATGCCGTCGACGGGGAGCGACGTGCGACCGGGCGCGAGCGAGACCCGGCAAACTTCGTTGTCGGAACAGTCCCAGAGGCCGACGAGCACGAGCCGCGGCGCCTCGGCCGTCGGCATGGGAAGATTGTGCTTCAGTCCCATGAGGGCCGCCAGCCGCTCCGGAGGCACGCGCCCGGCGCCGTCCAGGGGGCGCACCTCGTCGACCTGTCCCCTGGAATCGAACGAGAGCACCAGCGCGACCCGTTCTGAGGGGTCGTCTTCCTTCGTGCGCGGCAGTGCGAGAGTAGTCCGACGAAGGAGATGCTCCCTCGCGTCATCGACCAGCGCCGTCTGCTCCTGCACCTCCGGCGCGAGCGGCACAATCTGCTCGAAGCAGTACTGGTGTCCCGGCACGGCAACCAGGCATTCCGCTAGAATGCGCCGCGCCGCATCAGGCCGGTTCGACCGCAGGTAAAGCCGGGCCATCGCTTCAGCACAACGCGGATCCCCGTCGGTGTAGAACTTCGCCAGCAGGTAATGCTCGGCCTCGTCGAGCGCGTTGCGACTGGCGGCTTCGAACCCGAGCACGCGCCAGGCGCCGAGGAGCGTCGTCACGTCGTCCTGGTAGGTGGCGCCGGCCCTCGTGAGCTCGGCCTCCTCGAGCCGTCTCGCCGCCAGCCCGGCGGCGCGTCGCGCATAACGTCGCGCCCGCTCCGGCGCCGCGCCCGTCATCAACAGCGCATCGGCCACGAAGGCGATCTCACGCGGTGATTCCGCGATCGCACTGGCTCGATCGAGCGTGACGAGAGCCGCCGTCGTGTCCGCGAGCATGGTCTGCGAGCGCGCCAGGAGTGCGAGGAGGCGCACGTCCTTCGTTGCGTCGGTCACGTGTCGGTCCAACAACGTGAGCGCCTCGGCCGCACGCCCGGTGCCCTGCAGCACGAGCGCCAGCATCACCACCGATTCGGTTGCGCCGGGCGCCAGCTCCAGGTGCCGGCGAAACGCCCGCTCCGCCTCCTCTCTCTGCCCGAGCGCCCCGTGAAGGTGCGCGAGGTTCTCGATGGCCGATTCGTTGACGGGATCGATCTCGACCGTCTTCGCATAAGCCGCCAGCGCCTCGGACGGCTGACGGTTCATCTCAAGCGCCGTACCGAGCGCGTTCCACAGTTCCGCGCTTTCTGGCGCCAGCTCGATGGCCCTGCGATAGCCGGCTGCCGCAGCGCGATACTGCTTCGCGTCGTAGAGACGGTCGGCTTCGTCTGCCAGCGCCCCAGCCTCGGTTGACGCGATCGGGCCGGGCAAGAGCGGCGACGTCGGTGCTCGTGCCGTGTCGCCACTCGCGGCGGCCCCCTTCTCCGGCGGCGTGACCTTGAATGTCCGACGCCGATCGTCGTCAATGGTCTTCTTGAATGTTTCGTACGCGGCGAATTGCTCGGGCGCGAGCGTCCGCACGTTGGTGCGCAGCGTCCGGGTCAACGTGAGGCGCCGGCCGTTCACCGAATACTCCGACGTGTAGTCAGCGAAGGCGTGCGACTCACTGGCGCCCTTGGGCGCCTCGGCGGTGAAGCCCAGCGGAAGTTCGAAGCTCGATCTCGAGACGAACACCTGCGGAGCGCCGAACCGCAGCGGCGTGCGCCGCATCGGCTGCTGGTCGTTCGCGCGCAACGACGGCACCGAGATGCGCGCCGCCGGAACCGAGAAGTGCCATCCCTTCTCGATCGAGCCCTCATCGAGCCGCGTCTCGCCGAACCCTTCGATGCGGAGGAGATCGCCCACCTCGCGCTCGTTGCCGATCGTGCCGCCGCGTGCCGTGTTGAAGCCGCAGTCCTCGATCGTTCCCTTGGGAATCGACGCCGCCGCGTCGGGGCCGCCTATCCTGAGCGCCAGGCGCAGCAACGAGGCAACGTCGCCCTGGAGCGTCTGAACGACCCGGCCACCCACACGCCCATCGAGCCCGACGCTGCCCGCGACCACGGTGCGCGACTCGTTCTGTGTCACGGGCAGCGCCGGCGTCCGCACCACCCGCCCCCCTTCGACTGCTCCCGCCCCCCCTGATCGCAGCAACCTGACCGCCTGCCGTTCCCGCAGGTTGTCCATCAGTTCGCCCGCTGGAACCGTCTGCGCAGTGGGATCCATCCAGAACAGGGGCTCACCTTGCCCCTCGTGGACGGCAATCACGTGATCGAACTGCGCGAGCGACGGGACGCCCTCTTCGAGCTCGCGCCGTGTGTGAATGAAGACAGGATCGAGACGGATGCCGATGGCTCCGGCCAGCGCCGTGAGCAGGACGACCTGGTCTTTGCAGTCGCCGTACAGAGTCGACAGCACCTCGGGGGCTGGCCGCGGCAGGAAGCGGCGCGAACCCAACGGCAGATCGAGATAGCGCACCTCGGTGGCCACGAAGTCGTGGAGCGCTGCGAGGCGCTCGCGCAGGGTGACCTTCCCCGCGGTGAGCATCTCGGCCTTCGCCCGGATAGCGCTGTCCACGCGCACCTGGCCAAGCGCGAACCCGCCATACCAGCGCGCGAGCGCATCCCACGACTCGAAGTTGCCAATCAGGATGTCTGGCGGCCTGCGCACGTGTTCTTCCAGGATCTCTTCCCAGTGCGGATCGGCCGGCCGCACCGGGGTCAGCATGCGCCATTCCCAGGTCCAGCGGCGTACGTCGCCGGCCTCGACCACGGTCGGGGCCGTGATGTCGGGGCCTGACTGGATCGCGAGGCGCAACGTGGGGGGCGCGCTGACCTCGAAGACCTCGGACTCGGTGACGGCATAGCGCGAAACCGTGTAGTCGATTGCGACGTGTCCCGGCAGCAAGGCTCTGGTGTCGACGCTGCGCGACGCCGTCGTCAGCACGTCTCCGGGACGCAGTGCGGGAATGGCGACATGCAACGCGCGCCCATCGGGATTGCCCTCGGAACTGCCAGCCGAAATGTCCTCGGGCACAACCTCTCCGAGATCGAGTTGACGACCATCGCGCTCGATGGAGATGTTCAGGATCTGTGCAGTCTGAAAGCCCTGGATGAAGGGCACCACCAGGCGACCCCACGCGGCCACCGCGGCTTCATCGTTCACCCGCACGCGCACCCGCCGTGTCTGGTCGAGCAGGCCGTCGGCGCCGATCCGGACCTCGGTGTGAGCGCGCTCGATGACGAACGACACCGGCCCTGGCGGCACGACGTCTGGCACGGCGGGCTGGGCCGCACCCATGGAGGGCACCGTCGCAAGGGCGAGGCCGAACAGGATGTCTGGAAGAATGGTGCGGGACTGACCCGGCGTGAGGCGCCGTCGCATGCCGGGAGTCTAGCAGAGCAGGCACCCGCCATCCGAGGCAGTCGGCAGGCGGCCCTGGAGGACGCGCTCAGCGCATCCCCATGGCCCGTCGCCCGTCGCCTGTCGCCTATAGCCTACCGAAGATTGAACGTCATCGCGATGTTCACGACGACGGGCACGGGCTGACCGCGGAGCATGCCGGGGACGAAGCGCCACTGGCGCGCGGCCTTCATCGCCTCCTGGTCGAGGCCGAAGACCGAGTCGAGCGAGCGCAGCACTTCGACGTTGCCGACCGTGCCGTCGGGGAGCACGACGACCTCGAGCGTCACCTCGCCCTGGATCTTCGCGCGCATCGCATCGGACGTGTACGCGGGCTTGACCTCGCGCAGCACGCGCGGCGTCGTCACCCCGCTGCCCGGACGATAGGCCCCGCCGCCGGTCCCGCCGCCGTAGCCCGGCCCGAGCCCGGATCCGGTGCCCGGCCCGATACCCGTGCCGCGGCCAGTCCCGGCGCCCCCGCCGCTGCCGCTCCCCTGCGACGTCGTGGAGCCCGACGGCAGGCCCTCGATGACGCCGGGCAGCGTGTTCTCGCCCGACCCCATCGCCACCACCGGCACGTTCACCTGCGGAATGGGCGGCGTATCGGGCGGTGGCGGCGTCTCTTCCTTGGGCGGGGTCAGCGACGGCGGCCTCACGGCGGGGATCGACAGGCGGTCCTTCCCCGGCAGCTCGGCCTGCCGGGGCGGGTCGGGCGACTCGTTGCCCCCGCCACCACCCCCCCCGCCGGGGCCTTCCTCGGGAATCCAGATGATGTCGTAGTCGGACAACGACTTGAAGACGACGTCCTCGGTCGACGCGGCCGGAGGGGCCTGCGTGACGATCCAGACCAGCACGAAGCTCCCGATGATGTGCGCCACGAGCGAGGCGGAAAACGCCCCGCCGAACCGCTTCTCGCGATGCGAGAGCAGGAACGGGACGTCGTTCGGGTGCTCGGGCCGCACGTGCAGCGTCTCGTCGACCGGAGGCGGCGAGGCGTCGGAAGCGTGGCGGACGTGCGACCCTGAAGACTCGTGCATGGGCGGCGACCGATCGACTACGGGGAGCCCCGTCCTCAATTGTGAACGACTCCCCAACTCGCATCAACAGCAAATCGGGTGCCCGCGCGGCAGGCCCGTGATCACTGATTGAGACGTCGATCGCCTGCGTCGAGTTGTCTCTCCCGGAGGACAGCCGTGTCGTGTTGCGTGACCGTCAATAACGCGTCACAACCGTCCGTGCCAGGCCCCGATGGCGGCGTTCCCTGCCCCGTAGTTGTGGAGCACGGAGAGCGCGTCGGCCGCGCGGGGCTCGTGGTGCACGGCCACCAGCACCCCGCCCTTGTCGACCAACCGCTCGAAGATGATGCCGTCGTGCGGCTGGAACCCGAGCCGGCGCATGGCGGGCGCCAGTCCCTGCGCGGCCAGCCCGTGGTCGTCGCCATCGAGCGCGGCAACGATCGGACCGCCCGCGAGCGTGGCCCCGAGGCGCGGCAGCTCGATGGTGGTCAGCGCGGGACGGCCGATGCCGGCCCCCAGGCCGGTGACCGTCTCACTGGACTTGGCGATGATCGACAGGGACTCCGCGGCGAAATCGTGACGGCGCAACGCGTCCAGGCCGAGGCGCGCGCGCTCGGCGTCGGGAAAGACACCCACCGTGAAGGTGCCGGAATGGTCAGACATGATGGTCGGCTCGAAGGGGCTGGAAGGACAACGGGCAAATCGAGAGGGATATCAGGATGTCCAGGTGGCGCGAGCCACCGCGCCCGCGCCCGACTCGCGCAGCGCGGCCTCGACCGCGTCGGGGGAGGGGCCGTCGAGGTGCGCCCCGATGATCACCGCGCCGCGCTCCACCGCCTCCTGCCAGGCGGCGACATCGTCGTCGTCGAGGCCAGCGCGGGCGAGCACCGAGGCCAGCCCGCCAGCCGCGTGCCCCGCCGCCTCGCCGAACTCGGCCGAGAGCGGTCCGGCCCCGACGATGGGCCCGACGCCGGGCAGGATGGTGGCCACCGCCGCCACGACGTGGGCGCTCACCTCGCCGACGCGCGCCGCGAGACGCGAGTCCTCGATGTCGGCCCCTGGCGTCCCGCCCAGCCACTCGGCCAGTTCGCCCTCGCGCTCGTGCGACCGCGCGACCACCGACAGCCGGGCCGGCGTGACGCCGAGCGCGTGGAGCCGGCGCGCGCCGTCGCGCGCCGCGGCCAGATCGTCGAACATGGCGAGCACCAGGGGGTGCGACATGGCCCTACTGTAAACTCGTTCTCCGGAGCGCATCAAGGCATGTCGCACGCGTGGGACGCGGAAGTCGCCGTCGTGGGTGCGGGTCCGGCCGGCGCGTGGGCGGCGCTTCGCCTCGCGCAGCGCGGCCGCCGCGTGCTCCTGTTCGACGACAGCCACCCGCGCGAGAAGCCGTGCGGCGGCGGCGTCACCGGGCGCGCACTCGCGCTCATCCGCCGCGCCGTCCCGGGATTCGCCGTCGACGGCGTCGCCGTCGACGCCGCACGGTTCAGCCTCGATGCGCATCCCAGGGCCGAGGTGCGGCTGGTCCGCAACGGCGGCACGGCCCCCGCTCCGCTCATCATCGTCGACCGCACGCGGTTCGACCGGTCGCTGGCCGATGCCGCCGAGCAGGCGGGGGCGCGGTGGGTGCGCGAGCGCGTGCGAGACGTCCACGTCGACGGGACGCCTGCTTGGGACGCGCCGGCCGCGCCGGCAACACCGGTGACCCTCGTGACCGCCCGCGGCCGATACACGGCGGGCACCGTGGTCGGTGCCGATGGCGCCAACAGTCTCGTGCGCCGCCGCGTCTCCCGTCCGTTCGATCGCGCGGATCTCTCGATTGCGGCCGGCTACTACGCGCACGAC
>JAHDVQ010000019.1:7314-13606 GCA_023384595.1 Vicinamibacteraceae bacterium
CCGTCCGTTCGATCGCGCGGATCTCTCGATTGCGG
Organism: Vicinamibacteraceae bacterium; assembly: GCA_023384595.1. Classification (GTDB taxonomy): domain Bacteria; phylum Acidobacteriota; class Vicinamibacteria; order Vicinamibacterales; family JAFNAJ01; genus JAHDVQ01. Next base: position 7,350 of record JAHDVQ010000019.1, read on the forward strand.
CCGGCTACTACGCGCACGACCGGTCGGCATCGACCATCGAGATCGGCTTTGTCGACGATCCGGCCGGCTACCTGTGGTCGTTCCCGCGCACCGATCACCTGGCGCTCGGCATCTGCGCGCAGGCCGACGAGAGCACGCCGGCGCCGCTGCTGGCCCGCCTCGACGCGTGGATGCGCGCAACCGGCGTGGGCGACGGTGCCCGGCTCGCGCGCTATGGCTGGCCGATTCCCTCGCTCGACGATGTCACGCTCACCTGCCAGCCGCCGGCCGGCCCGGGGTGGCTGCTGCTTGGTGATGCCGCGGGCCTCGTCGATCCGATCACGCGCGAGGGCATCTACTTCGCCCTCGAATCGGGAGAGCTGGCCGCCGCCGCCCTCGAGACGTCCGACCCCACGGCTGCCTACCTCGAAGGCCTGTGGCACGAGATCCTGCCCGAGCTCACGCGCGCCGCCCGCCTCAAGCGGCGGTTCTTCCGGAGCGGGTTCACGGGACTCATGGTCGATGCGCTGGCCACGAGCACCGCCATCCGGAAGGTCATGGCCGATCTCGTCGCCGGGCGCCAGCCTTACGCCACGCTCAAGCGGCGGCTCGTCGCCACGCTGCATGTCTCGCTCGCGTGGCGGCTCTGGCGGATGGAGCGGCGCGGTGGCCGGCCGGCGGTGCGTACACGCTGAGGCCCGGAGGAGCCGGCAGGATCAACGCGCGAGGTAGCCCTTGCGGGCGCGTACGGTGACTTCCGGGCGCTTCACCTCCACACGGATCGTGCGGTACTGGCTGTCGCCGGTCTGGCCCGCGCGCGCCGGCACGTAGCCGAGGAGGTACTGGTGCCGCAGTTCGCGGGCGACTTCCTGGAAGGCGTCGGTCAGGCGATCGAGACGCGGCACGCGGAAGCTGCGCCCTCCGGTGACGGCGGCGAGATCGTCGAAGAGCGGAGACGGGCGGCTCCCGAACGACACCGGGTAGACGAGGACGTCGGCCGCGCGGGCCGCCGCCACGACCTCGTCAGCCGTCGCCTTCGAGTAGCGATCGTCGGCGTCCGAGAGAATGACGAGCGCGCGGCGCCCGGTGCCGCGCTGCACCTCGTCGATGGCGGCGATCACCGCGTCGTGGAGCGCCGTGCTGCCGAAGGTGCCGAGCGTTCTGATGGCCTCGTGCAGCGCCACGCGGTCGCGCCCGAGCGGGGCGATGGTCTCTACCACGCTGCCAAAGCCGATGAGCATCGCCTGGTCGCCGGGCCGGAGCTGCCCGACGAAGACGTGGGCCGCCGACTTGGCCGTCTGCAGCCGCTCGCCGCGCATGCTGAAGCTCCTGTCGAGCGCGAGCGCCACCGACAGCGGCATGTCGCCGGCCGCGAAGGCCGTCACCGTCTGCGGTGTCCCGTCCTCGTAGACGAGGAAGTCGTCCTGCTCGAGGCCCTCGACGGGGCGGCCCCGCTCGTCGGTGACCGTCGCGTAGACCTCGACGAGGTCGACGCTCGTGGAGAACTGCAGGGTCGAGAACGCCAGGGCGGCGGCGAAGAGGGTCGTCAACGTCATGGTGGAGGCCAATGCTAGAATCGGGCAAACGAGGAGTCCGACATGGGCAGCCTGGGTCTACCCGAGATTCTCATCATCGTCCTGATTATCATCCTCATCTTCGGGGCCAGCCGGCTGCCGGAAATCGGGCGCGGCCTCGGCCGCGGCATCCGTAACTTCAAGGATGCCACCCGCGAGGGACGCGACGACAACCACGACGCCCGCTCCTGACGCGCCGTCGATCCGCCTGGGCTCCCGGGGCCGCGCGAGCGTCACGCGTGGCGCCAGGACCTACAGGACCAGGCGGCGATCCCCGACGCGGCGCGTGACGCGCTCGCGATCGAGATACTCGAGCAGCGGGATCGCATACTTCCTCGACAACCCGAACCGCTCCTTCACGGCCGCGACATCGATGAAGGTGTCTTCGCCGGCGCGCTTGAAGGCGCGCACGCCGGCCTTGAGGCGCTCGAGGGCCGCGGCGTCGAAGAGCAGCGTGTCGAGGCGGACCAGCCGCCGCTGACGCGTCAGCAGCATCACGGCCTCGTCCACCCGGCGGCGATCGGCCCCGAGGGCCGCCGCGATCGCCCCCGGATCGGCCGGCGTCAGCCCGGCACCCGCGAAGGCGCCGGCCACCCGCTCGAGCAGATCGTCGCTGCCGCCGAGCGTCACGCGGTGCGTGGGGAGCGCGAGCCGCTCGCGGCCGACGAGCCGGCGGGCCGACACGAGATCGTCCACCGTCTGCTGGAACACGGCCTCAGGCACGCGGGCAAACAGCCGCGTGCGGGCCTCTTCGCGCGGCAGCCCCTCGGAGAGCGGCTCCTGCTCGTGGTGCGTGGCGACGAGCGCGAGGAGCGTGCGGGCGGCCGTGTCGAGGGCGCTCCCGGCCACCAGCCACGGGCCGACGGCCCGCACCCCGCCGCCCGCGCAGGCGTCGGCCGCCAGCGTGCGAACCTCGTCAGGTCCCAGGCCGAGGCGCGCGACCAGCGTCTCGGTCGACACGCCCGCGAGCCCACGGTCGGCCACGAGCGCCGCGAGGGCGCCTCCGTGTCCTGGCAGGTCCCACGCGCGAAACCGCGCGTGGCCGGCCGCCGTCCTGATACCGCCTCGCTCCGGAAGGGGATCGAGCACGACGCCGCCGCCGATGGTGGAGAGCGGAGAGTAGGAGCGCACGATGAAGCGGTCTCCGCGCGTCACGGCCACAGGCGCTTCGAGCCGAAGCCGCACGTAGGCGCGGCCGCCCGGCGGGAGCGCAGCGGCCACCGCCAGCGCGGCCTCGCCCGAGGCTGGCGCGGCGACGCCGCCAAGGCTCACACGGCCGAGCACCTCGCTCGTGCCGCAGTGCACGCGGACGCGCGCGCCGTGACGCAGCGCCGGCGCATCGGGGAGCAGGTCGAGCCGCGCGTCGAACCGGCGGGTCGCGGCGAGACTCGCGGGCCAGGCGAGCGTCTGCCCGCGGGCGATCTCCTCGACGTCCACGCCCGCCAGGTTCACGGCGACACGCTGACCGGCGTACGCCGCCGGGGCGGCGCGGCCGTGCACCTGCACGGCCCGCACCTTCACGCGCCGGCCACCGGGCGCGATCTCGAGTTCGTCGTCGACGGCCAGCGCGCCGCTGACGAGTGTCCCCGTAACCACCGTGCCGAATCCCCGTACCGAGAAGACGCGGTCGATCGGCAGGCGTGCCAGGCCGCTCGCCGAGCGGCGCTCGAGCGCCCGGGCCTCGCCGGCCAGCGCCGCGCGCAGCGCGTCGAGCCCCTCGCCGGTGCGCGCCGAGACGGGAACGACCGGGGCCGACTCGAGAAACGAGCCGGTCACGAGGTCCTTCACCTCGAGCCCGACGAGCGCCACCGTGTCGCGATCCACGAGATCGGCCTTGGTGAGCGCGATGATCCCGCGCTCCACTCCGAGCAGGCGGCAGATCGCGAAGTGCTCGCGCGTCTGCGGCATCACCGACTCGTCGGCCGCGACCACGAGCAGCACGAGGTCGATGCCCGACGCCCCGGCGAGCATGTTCTTCACGAAGCGCTCGTGACCGGGGACGTCCACGAACCCCAGCTCGATCGCGTCGTCGAGCGCGAGGTGCGCGAAGCCGAGATCGATGGTGATCCCGCGAGCCTTCTCTTCCTTCAGCCGGTCCGGATCGGTGCCGGTGAGGGCGAGCACCAGCGTGCTCTTGCCGTGGTCGATGTGCCCGGCGGTGCCAACCACCACATGACGCACGCGTCAACGCCCCTTCTTGCGCGCCCCGCGCTCGCGGCGCCCGGGGCGCGACGAGCGGCGGGCCGCCACGCGGCTGGCCTTGCGCGCGCGCGCCCGGACCGCGGCGCGTGAGTCGGTCTTGGTCGCCGTGCGCCCGGCGGGCCTCGACGGCGCCTTCCGCGGCGCGGCTGTCGAGCGCGGAGCCCGCCCGCGGCCCGAGGTGCGCACGTCCTCGAGGATCTCCACCAGTCCCAGCCCGACCTGCCGCTGATCGAGATCGACGCGCACCACAAGCACGCGCACCCGGTCGCCCAGCCGGTACACCTTCCCCGTCCGCTCGCCCTCGAGGCGGTGCCCGTGCTCCACGTAGCGGTAGAAGTCGTCGGACATCGTCGAGACGTGCACCATGCCTTCGATGAAGTGCTCGACCAGCTCGACGAAGAGGCCGAAGGCCGCGACGCCGGTGATGAAGCCGTCGTATTCCTCACCGAGCTTGTCCGCCATGAAGCGGACCTTCTTCCACTGCACCAGCTCGCGCTCCGCATCGGCCGCGCGCCGCTCCATGTCGGACGTGTGCCGGCCCAGCTCCACCAGGTCGTCCTGGCGCTCCTCGATCGCCTCGTCGGACCACGTCCGGTGGCGCAGCGCGCGCAGCGCCCGGTGCACCACGAGATCGGGATAGCGCCGGATGGGCGACGTGAAGTGGCAGTAGCTCGTGAACGCGAGCCCGAAGTGTCCCAGGTTCGAGGGCTCGTAGCGCGCCTTCTGCATCGTGCGCAGCATGAGGAACGCGATGGGCCGCTCGGCGGGATCGCCCTTCATGTGTTCGATGAGGCGCTGGAAGTGGCGGGGCTCCACGCCCTCGATCGGCGCGCCCAGGCTGTAGCCGAGCGACGAGACGAACTCCTCGAACTGGGCCACCTTCAGCGGATCGGGGGCCTCGTGGATGCGGTAGAGCGCCGGGGCGTCGCGGCCATCGAGCCACGAGGCGACCGTCTGATTGGCCACCAGCATGAACTCTTCGATCAGCCGGTGCGCGACGTTCCGCTCCGCCGGGATGATGTCCTCGACGAGGCCCTCGGTGTCGAGCAGCACCTCGGGCTGCGGCAGGTCGAAGTCGATCGACCCGAGGCGGCGGCGGCGCGCGAGGAGCACCTCGAACAGCTCGTGCATCAACTCGAAGACGGGCACCAGTTCGGCATACTGCTCGCGCAGCGCCGGATCGCGATCCGTCAGAATGGCGTTCACCTCGGTGTAGGTCATCCGTGCGCGTGAGTGGATGACGGCGTCGTGGAACTCGGCGCGTACCACCTCGCCGCGCCGGTCGATCTCCATCACGCACGACTGCGCGAGCCGGTCGACGTGCGGCCTGAGGCTGCACAATCCCGTCGCCAGCGCCTCGGGGAACATGTGCACGGCACGCTCGGGGAAGTACACGGACGTGGCGCGCTCGCGCGCGTCCCGGTCGAGCGCCGAGCCTTCGGCCACGTAGTGCGAGACGTCGGCGATGTGGACGCCCAGACGGAACCGCCCGTTCGCCACCCGCTCGATGCTGATCGCGTCGTCGAAGTCGCGCGCCGTCTCGCCGTCAATGGTTACGATGGGCACGTCCCGGAAGTCGGTGCGCCCCTCGAGATCCCGCGGGCGCACGGCGGCACCGAGACGCCGCGCCTCCTCGACCGCCTCCTCGTCGTGCGCGTCGGGAATGCCGTACTTGCGGAGGATGATCGTCGTGTCGACCCCCGGCGTGTCGATGGCGCCGAGCACTTCGACGACGCGGCCCTGCGGGGCGCGGGCGGGCGTGGGCCAGCGCGTGATCTCGACGGTGACCATCTCGCCCGGCGTCGCCGCGCCCTCTTCGCCACGCGGAATCTCGATGTCCATGAGCAGCCGGCGATCGAAGGGCACCAGGTAGTGCCAGCCGCCCTGCCCGCTCTCGAGGCGGCCGACGACCCGGGTGCTCCGCCGCTCGAGAATGCGGATGATGCGGCCTTCGGCCCGCCCGTCGTGGCGCACCCGCTCCACCCTGACCACCACGCGATCGCCGTGCATCGCCTCGTTGAGGTGGGCGCCGGCGACGTAGATGGCGCCGGCCACCTCGTCGAGCGGCCGGTCGGGATCGACGAGGCCGAAGCCCGAGGCGTTCAGCGAGAGGCGGCCCGCCGCAAGGTGCATCCGCTCGGGCAGCCCGAAGAGGCCGGATCGCGTCTGGACGAGATCGCCGCGGCGCACCAGTTGCGTGACCTGCCGGCGGAAGCTCGCGCGGTGTTCGCGCGGCACGCCTGCCAGACGCATGAGCCGAGCGAGATCGGCAGGGTGATCGAGCCGGGCGCGCAGCGTGTCGAGGAGGGACTCGGTGGGCATGGGTGCTCGCTCAGGCTATCACCGGACGAGCGCGACCTGCAGATCGCCCACGTTCGTCCCCGTGGGGCCCGTCACGATGGCATCGCCGAGTGACGCGAAGAAGGCCGCCGAGTCGTTGCGCGCGAGCGCCACGGCGGGATCGAGCCCGAGGGCGCGGGCGCGGGCGCCGCTGGCCGTGTC
>JAHDVQ010000019.1:13706-36048 GCA_023384595.1 Vicinamibacteraceae bacterium
GCGCCACGGCGGGATCGAGCCCGAGGGCGCGGGCGCGGGCGCCGCTGGCCGTGTCCGCGATCGCGCCGGCCGCCGCGGATGCCCCGTCGATGCCGTCGGTGGCGAGGCTGGCGAACACCCACGGCCGCGTGTTCACCTCGAGCCCGTCGATGGCCGCGAGGACCAGTTCCTGGTTGCGCCCGCCGCGCCCGTCGCCACGAACCGTTACCGTTGTCTCGCCCGACCAGATGCAGCAGCGCGGCGCCTCGCCCTCGCCGGAGAGTTCCTGCGCGAGCCGCCGTCCCGCGTCGCGCGCCTCACCGACCACCGGCGGCTCGTGCACGCGCACGCCGTACCCGAGTGCGCGGGCACGGTCGGCCGCGGCGGCCACGGCGGTGCGACGACTCCCGATCACGTGGAACGCGCCGCGGACCGTCCGGACCGCCGGCTCTCGCGCGGCCGCCCGAAGCCGCTCGCGCACGCCCGCCGGCCACGTCGTCTCCCCGGGCCACGCCCGGTGGAGCACCGCCATCGCGTCGGCTGCCGTGGAGGGTTCCGGCACCGTCGGTCCCGATCCGATGGTCGCGGGCTCGAGCCGGCCGGCACCGACCACGTCCGACACCGCGAGCGTGAGCACCCGGCCCCCCGAGGCGGCGGCCAGCCGCCCGCCTTTGATGGCCGACAGCCAGCGGCGCACGACGTTCATGTCTTCAATCGGCACGCCCGCACGCAGCAGCCGCGATGTGATCTCGATCTTCCCCTCGAGCGTGCAGGGCGGCGCCGGCAGCGCCATCAGCGACGAGGCGCCGCCGGAGAGGAGCACGACCAGCGTGTCGTGGCGGCCGGTCGCGTGGGCGAGCGCGAGCGCGCGTTGGGCCGCCTCGACGCTCGCGCGATCGGGCACGGGATGCGCCGCGACGACGACCTCGATCGCACCGGCCGGCGGCGAGGGCGGGGCCTGCGGCGTGACGAGGAGCCCGCGTCTTGGAGCGCCCGCGGCCGTCCACGCCGCGAGCATGCCCTCGGCGGCCTTCCCCACGGCGATCACGTGCTGCCGCGCGGGGTCGGGACGCTCGTCGGGATGCGTCGCGCAGAAGGCGTGCACGAGGCGCGACGGCGCCACGGCCTCGAGCGCAGCGGTGAGAATCGTCGTGAGGTCGGCGCGCGCGGCCGGCAGGGAGGTCAGTGGAGCTTGCTCGGGTCGCGCCACGCCGAGAGTCCCGTCACCAGATCGAAGTGCCGCAGCAGGTCGCTCACGACGCGATCGGCATCGTCGCGGGCCGACATGCGATCGAGCTCCGCGAGAATCCGGCTCAAGGCATCGTCGAACGCGCGCAGCTCGCCGTCGGAGTAGGCCTCGCGCTGCTGCTCGAGCGAGCGCCGGCGCTTGAGGAACTCCTCGCGATAGAACTCGGTCCTGTTGGTGAAGGGATGAATGCCGTTGGGGCGTATCTGGTCGAACGACCAGCGGGTCCAGCGACTATGGGGTCGATGCATGCGCGGTCGACGTCTACCTCTCCCCAGACTAAACGCCGGGCGCGACCTCTGTCAACGCTTCGAAGGGCCTCGCGTCGAAGGGCCTGTCAGCGAGTCGGGTCCTCGCGAGAGGCCTCGCCCAGCCGACCCTGCGCGTCGTCGCGCGCCAGCACCCGGCGTCCCACCGCCCCAAGGCCGGCGAGGGCGCCGACGAGGCCGCTGCCGACGAGCAGCGCGAGCACGACGGGCCAGTCGAGAAACGGCAGCGCCTCGAGGTTGAGCGCCCGGGCAAGGGCCGGCCCCGTGCGGGCCACCACCGCGCGGTGCGCGGCCCACAGGCCGGCGAGGGCCACCGCCGCACCCGCGGTGCCCTGCAGCCACCCCTCGGCGATGAACGGCCCGCGGATGGTCGAGAGCGGCGCACCGACCAGCAGCAGGATGTCCACCTCGTCGCGACGCGCGACGTACGAGAGCCGGATCACGCTCAGGACGGCGAGTGCCGCGGCGCCGGCGAGCACGGCGGCGAGCACGAGCCCCGCGAGGCGGGCGCCGGTGGCCAGCGTGTTCAGACGATCGACCAGCCCGCGATCGACGCGCACGTCGGCGACGCCCGGCAGCGCGGCCAGCGTCTCGACGAACGAGGCGAGCGCGGGCTCGCCGGCCTCGGCCGTAATGAGTCCGGCCTCGAACGAGGGCGGGATCGGCGAGCGTTCGAAGCTCCGGACGAGGCCCGCGAGATCCGGAAAGTCGTCCAGGAAGCGGCGCGTCGCCTCGGCCTCGCTCACCCACGTGACCTCGGCGACCAGAGGCGAGCCGCGCAGCGTCTGCTCGATGCGCGCCCGCGCGACCGCGTCGGCCTCGCGCGTGACGAAGACGGAGAGTTCCGCGGCCCGGCTCCAGCCCTCGACGGCCGCCGCCGCCGTGGCCGACACGAGGAGAAAGGCGCCGAGGACGAACACGGCGGCTGCCGCGGCCGCCGTGGCGAGGAGCGCCGAGCGCCAGGCGGCCCGGAGTCCCGCGATGGCATCGGTCAGGTAGTTGCCCAGGGCGCGCATCGCTAGGCTCCCGCGACCTGCCCGCGATCGAGGCGGATCGTTCGCCGGCCCAGCCGGCGAATCAGCTCGCGATCGTGCGTGGCGACGACCACCGTCGTCCCGCGCGTGTTCATCTCGCGGAACAACTGCATCACCTCCCACGCCAGATCGGGATCCAGATTGCCCGTCGGCTCGTCGGCGAGGACCAGGTGGGGATCGTTGATGAGGGCGCGGGCGATGGCGATGCGCTGCTGTTCGCCGCCCGACAGCTCCGGCGGGAAGCTCTCGAGGCGCTGCTCGAGGCCGACGGCCTGCAGCACCTGCAGCGCGCGACGCCGCTGCGCGGGCGCGTCGACGCCCATCGCGCGCAGCACGAGGGTGACGTTCTCGAGCACCGTCCGCCTGGGCACCAGCCGGAAATCCTGGAAGACGAACCCCACGGTGCGCCGATAGGACTGGACCTCGCCCGGCGAGAGCCGGGCGAGGTCGCGCCCGCCGACCCTCAGCGTGCCCCCTGTGGGCACGTCTTCCCGCAGCAGCAGGCGCAGCAGCGTCGACTTCCCCGCCCCGCTCGGCCCGGTGAGAAAGACGAACTCGCCCTTCTCGACGCTGAGCGACACGTCGGCGAGCGCCGTGATGCCGCGCGGGTACCGGCGTGAGACGTGAGTGGCGTCAATCACGGCGCGTCGTGGGCTCCCGCCGCGTCAGGCTCGCGGTCCCGCGGCCTTCACCGCGGGCGCCACCTCGGCCTCGAACTGCTTGAAGTTGGCCACGAACATCCCGGCAAGCTTCGCGGCCTGCGCGTCGTAGGCCGCCGTGTCGGCCCACGTCCCCCGCGGGTCGAGCACCTCGCCGGGCACGTCCGGGCACTCGGCCGGCACCTGGAGGTTGAACACCGCGTCGGTGCGGTACCCGACGGAGTCGAGCGCCCCCGACAGCGCGGCGTTGATCATGGCGCGCGTGTGGCCGATCTTCATGCGGCGGCCCACGCCGTAGGGACCGCCCGTCCATCCGGTGTTCACGAGCCACACCTTCGCGTCGTGCCTCTCGACCAGCTCGCCAAGGAACTTCGCGTAGACGTTGGGGTGCCGCGGCAGGAACGGCGCGCCGAAGCACGTGCTGAAGGTCGCGCTCGGCTCGGTTACGCCCTTCTCGGTGCCCGCGACCTTGGCCGTGTAGCCCGAGAGGAAGTGGTACATCGCCGCCTCGCGCGAGAGCCGCGCGATTGGCGGCAGCACGCCGAACGCGTCGGCCGTCAGCATGACGACCGTCTTCGGATGACCGCCGACGCCGTCGGGGACCGAGTTCTCGATGAAGCCGATCGGGTAGGCGCCGCGCGTGTTCTCGGTGAGGTTCGCGTCGGCGAGATCGAGTTCCCGCGAGAGCACGTCGATCGATACGTTCTCGAGCACGGTGCCGAAGCGGCGCGTCGCCGCGTAGATCTGCGGCTCGGCCTCCTTCGAGAGGTTGATCATCTTCGCGTAGCAGCCGCCCTCGAAGTTGAACACCCCGTGATCGCTCCACCCGTGCTCGTCGTCGCCGATCAGGCGCCGGCCCGGGTCGCTCGAGAGCGTGGTCTTCCCGGTGCCCGACAGCCCGAAGAAGAGCGCCGTGTCGCCGCCGGGCCCGATGTTGGCCGAACAGTGCATGGGCATCACGCCTCTGTCGGGCAGCAGGTAGTTCATCACGGTGAAGATCGACTTCTTGATCTCGCCCGCGTAGCTCGTGCCCCCGATGAGCACCAGGCGCTTCGAGAAGTTCACCAGGATGAACACCTCGGAGTTGGTGCCGTGCACCGCCGGGTCGGCGTGGAACCGCGGCGCGTCGATCACCGTGAACTGCGGCTCGTGGTGGCGCCGCACCTCGGGATCGCGCTCGGGGATGAACAGGTGGCGCGCAAAGAGGCTGTGCCACGCATACTCGGTGATGACCCGGATCGGCAGCCGGTACTTCGGATCGGCGCCCGCGTAGCAATCCTGGACGAAGAGTTCCTTGCCCTCGAGGTACGAGGTCATCTGGCGGTGCAGCGCGTCGAACTGCGCCTCGCTGATCGGGCGGTTCACCTTGCCCCACCAGACCGTCGGCTTCGTCAGCTCGTCTTCGACGATGAACTTGTCGTTGGGCGAGCGGCCGGTGTGGTGGCCGGTGCGGCAGACGAGCGGGCCCGCGTGGGCGACGAGGCCTTCGCGGCGGCGAATGGCCTCTTCGTACAGGGCCGGCGTGCGCAGGGTCCAGTAGACCCGCGAGACGTTGTGAATGCCGTGGGCATCGAGATCGACCCGAGGCTCCGGTTGCATGATGAACTCCTCAGAATGACGACAACGGGCGCGCGCAACGTGGCTGCACGGATGGCAGCAGGCACCGACGATGGATCTGAGGGATCGTAGTGGCCGGCCGAGCCGGCGTCAACGCGACCGGACTCGCCGCGTCGCGGCTCAGAGCACGGGGCGGGCCGGAGGCAGGCTCGGGACGACCGACCGGAACGCGGCGACCACGTCGGGATCGAACTGCGTCCCGCTGCAGCGATCGAGTTCCTGCAGCGCGTCGGCCACGGGCAGGGCCGGCTGCGGGCGGCGCGGCCTGACCATGCTCTCGTAGGTGTCGGCGACGGCCAGGATGCGGCTGGCCAGCGGGATGGCCTCGCCGGCCAGCGCCCGCGGATAGCCTCCCCCGTCCCACCGCTCGTGTCTCGCCCGGAGGACGGCCGCCGCTTCGGCCAGGTAGGGCACGCCCTCGAGCAGCCGGTAGCCGTGCTCGGGCGCCTGCCGCACGAGCTCCTGCTCGGCGGGCGAGAGCGGCCCTTCCTTCTGGATGACGCCCGGCGGCATCGTCAGCTTCTCGATCTCGTGGGCGAGCGCCGCCCGATCGAGCAGATCGAGACCGGCGGCATCCACGCCGAGCGCCCGCCCGAGGGCGATGGCGGCCTGAGCCACCCGGCGCGAGTGCTCGATCATGCCGCGATCCTGCAGGGCGAGCATGGTGACCAGGGCCTCGAGGGCCGCGCGCGACTCGATGTGCAGGCCGGCGATGGCCGTGGCCAGCTCCTCCCGGCGCTGCTGCGCCTCGGTCAACCGATCCTCTCCGCCGGCGCGCGCATCCACCGCGGCTCGATGCCAGTCGATGCCTCGCTGCACCGCCTCGCGCAGGCGGTCGCGCCCGAACGGCTTCATCAGGTAGTCGATGACGCCGTGGCGCAGGCTCGTCACCGCCGACCCCACGTCCTGCACCCCGGTCGCCATGACGACGGCCGTGTCCGGACTCAGGCGACGCACCTGCTCGGCGAGCCACAGTCCGTCGCGGCCGGGCATGCGGATGTCGCACAGCGCCACCGTGATCGGCCGGCTGCGGATGGTGGCCAGCGCGTCTTCGGCACTGCCGACGGCGACCACGTCGAGTTCCAGGGCACGCAGCCAGCGCGCCATCAGATCGCGCACGCCGGCTTCGTCGTCGACGACGAGAATGGTCGGAACGGTCTCTCCGGACGTCATGGGGCCTCGGCGGGTTCGCCCGGCAATGCTACATCAGTCGATGCGTCGGGCGGTGCCTCCGACGCCGGGTCGCCCCCCTTCCGCCTGCTGATCGTCGCGCCCAGATCGAGCCGCTCGAGACGCCGGTACAGCGCGCGCCGGCTCAGGCCCAGCATGCGCGCGGCCGCCTTCTTGTTCCCGGCCGCGCGCTGGAGCGCACGGAGGATGTGCTCGCGCTCGACCGTCGAGAGCGGGCGGTCCTCGTCGGCGGACGGGATCGGACGCCCCGGCGACGCGGCGGCGGGCGGCCGCACCGGCGCGGGCGGCATGCACAGACCGACTTCACGGTCCGAGATGAACTCCCCGTCGGTCAGCAGGCAGGCCCGCTCGATCACGTGTCTCAGTTCGCGCACGTTCCCGTCCCAGGCCGACGCCGAGAGCAAGGCCTCGGCCCCGGTGGTCACGCCGCGGATGGCCCGGCCGAGGCGCGCCGCGGCCGACCGGACGAACGACGCCGTCAGGTACGGGATGTCCTCACGCCGCTCGCGCAACGGCGGCACCGTCAGCTCGATGCTGTTCAACCGGTAGAACAGATCGCTTCGGAAGCGTCCCGCCGCGACGTCGGCCCGCAGGTCGCGCTGGGTCGCGGCAATCACCTGGACGTCGATGCGCCGGTCCTCGAGCGCGCCCATCCGGTGCAGCTCACCGAGTTCGATGACGCGGAGCAGCCTGGCCTGCACGGCCAGCGGCAGCTCCGCGACTTCGTCGAGGAAGACCACCCCGCCGTCGGCCTTCTCGAACAGGCCCGGGCGAGGCTCGGGGCTTCCCGGGATGGCCCCGGCGGCGGCGCCGAAGAGGTCGACCTCGAACGAGGCCTCACGCACGGCCGAACACTCGATGACCACGAAGGGGTGCTCGGCCCGGGCACCGGCGGCGTGCAGGGCGCGGGCCACGAGTTCCTTGCCCGTCCCGGTCTCACCCACGATCAACGCCGTCCGCAGGTGGGGCGCGACGCGCGGGATGGTCGAGAACAGCTGCTGCATGGCGGCGCTGCGGCCCACCATCCCCTGGAACTCGAGGCGCTCGGCCAGGTCGGCCTCGGCCGCGAGCAGCGCCCGGCGGCGCTCCAGGTCGTCGCGAATCGAGGTGAGCCAGCGCTCGAGCCGCGCGAGGTCGAGCGGCTTGCTCAGGTAGTCGGTGGCCCCCAGCTTCACGGCCTCGACCGCCGAGTCGATGCTCGCGTAGCCGGTCATGAGGATGGTCTGGCACAAGGGGTGCGCGTCGCGGATGGCGCGCAGCACGTCGAGCCCGTTGACATCGGGCATGTGGAGATCGACCAGGGCGACATCGGCCTTCCGGCGTCGCAACGTGTCGATGGCCTCGTGACCGCCACCGCAGGCGACGACATCGAAGCCGGCACGCGAGGCGAAGCGGGTCAGCATGTCGAGCACGGCCTGCTCGTCGTCGACCACCAGGATGACCGGTGTGTGTTCCATGTGTGTCGGGCGGCGGGGGCCACGAGCGCACACCCCGCGCACTCTCCACAAGGGGCAATCGGCACGAGGCGCGTCAACCTGTAGGGGTCACGGGACTTCAAGCCGTCCGCGGGGCGTGCCGATTCCCCCTGTGCGCGGGGGCCGGAAGCCGGGGCCGAGGCCTGCGCAAGGCGGTCGATCCGGTGTCCGATTCCATCACGTCGATCCTGCTCGCCGAAGACGACCCGCACATCCGGCGAGTGTCGGAAGTCGCCCTGCGGCGCGACGGGTTCGAGGTGTTCGCCGTGGCCGACGGCACCGAGGCCCTGCAGATGCTCGAGGACCGCCTGTTCGACCTCGTCGTGCTCGACGGCATGATGCCCAACCTGGACGGCCTCGAGGTTTGCCGTCGCATCCGCGCGAACCCACGGACGGCACACCTGCCGGTCATCATGCTGAGCGCCCGGACCCAGGCGAGCGACGAAGCGGCCGGCGAGGCGGCCGGGGCCAACGGCTACATCCGCAAGCCCTTCGACGCGCTCTCTCTGGGGCGCCAGATTCGCACGATCTGCGGGAGCGCAGCCTGACGTGCGCCGCCCGGCCTCGCTTCGTCTGGTCGTGCTCGGGGTGCTCGTTCCGGTCGCGATCCTCGCCGCGCTCGGCGGGTGGATGCACCATCCGGCGGTCGTCGCCGCCGGCCTCTGCGTGGCGGTACTCGTCGGCCTGGCCCTCAGCAAGTCGCTGCTGGACGCGCTCGACGACGCGGTGCGCACGGCGCGCCAGCTGGCGACGGGACAGTTCGAAGCACGGATGCACGGGTCGCGGGTGGCCGAATGGGGGCTGCTCTCCGGGGCGCTGCACGACATCGGCGCGGCCAGCGACCAGCGCGATGCCCAGCTGAACGCCGCGCTCGAGGACGCGGCCAGCCAGCGCGACCTCTTCTACTCCATCATCAACGCGTCGAACGACGGCCTGCTCCTGTACGACAACGACCGCCGGCTGCTGGCGGCCAACCGCCGATGCGCCGACCTGCTCGGCTTCTCGATGCAGGACCTCCTGAACCGCGACACGCACGACCTGATGCAGGCGCTCGAGGAGCGCTGCGTCGAGCCCGAGACCTACCACGTGCGGCTCGCGTCCCACTTCGCGGTACCCGATCAGCCGCACGAGGATCACCTGCTGCTGCGCGCGCCCCGGCGCCGCGTGCTGCGCCGCCATTCGTCGCCGATTGTCAACGGCCGCGGCGTGCAGGGCCGGGTCTTCACCTACACCGACGTCACCGCGGAGACCGACGTCGATCGGCTCAAGAGCGAGTTCGTGTCGATGGCGAGCCACGAGCTGCGCACGCCGCTCACCTCGGTGCACGGGGCCCTGCAGCTCGCGCTCTCCGGGAGCGGCCGCCTGCTCGACCCGGAAGACCGCGAACTGCTCGAGATCTCGCAGGCCAACACCGAACGCCTCGTCCGTCTGGTCAACGATCTGCTCGATCTCTCGAAGATCGAGTCGGGGCGCATGCCGTTTGTCGTGGCGCCGGTGTCGGTGGCCGCCCTCGTCGAGGATGCGGCGCGCGGCATGCAAGGCCTGGCGTCGACGCGCGGTACGCGGATCACCTGCACCGTCGCCGAGGGGCTCCCCGACCTGGTCGGCGACCGCGACCACTTGATGCGCGTGGTGGCCAACCTCCTGAGCAACGCCGTCAAGTACTCGCCGCCGGGCAGTGTCGTCGCCATCACTGCGGCCATGACGCCCGAGGGGGTCGAGATCGCGGTGGAGGACGAAGGGCCTGGCATCGCGCCCGATCAGTTCGATCGGCTGTTCCTTCCTTTCTCGCGCGTGGGCGCGCACGAACGCCAGACGACCGGAGGCACCGGCCTCGGCCTGGCGATCTCGCGCGCCATCATCGAGCAGCACGGCGGGCGCATCCGTGTCGAGCCGCGCGATCCCACGGGCTGCCGGTTCGCGTTCCTGCTGGCACAGCCCGACGAGCCGACGCCCTCGCTCGAGTTCCGCGAGGACGTCGCCTGAGCCCAGGACTGCCCCCGCCTCAGAACACGCGAAGCAGGTCGTCGAAGCGGTCGATCTGGATGAAGCGCTCGGGCCGCGGCGTCGGCAGATCGTCGAGCTCGAGCACCCACGTGGCGGGGTGCGGGATGTAGACGACGCCCAGCCCGGCGTCGAGCGCGGGCAGCACGTCGGAGCGGGGGCTGTTGCCGATCATCCACCCTCGATCGGCGTCCACCTCGTGCCGCACGATCGTCTGCAGATAGGTGGCCGTGTTCTTCTCGCGGACGATCTCCACGTCGTGGAAGAACCGCTCGAGCCCGGATCGGGCGATCTTGTGGCGCTGGTCGCCGACATCGCCCTTGGTCATCAGGATCACGCGGTGACGCTGGCTCAGCTCCTCGAGCGTCTCGGCCACGCCGGGTAGCAGCTCGAGGTCCTGCTCGCGGATCTGGTGGCAGAGGGTGCCCAGCGTGGTCACCTCGTGCTCGGCGGGCCCGCCGAGCAGTTGACGGCACGCCTCGGCCATCGAGGCCGCGAAGTTGTCGATGCCGTAGCCGTTGGTCTTCGTGCGGACGCGCTCGATGGCGAGCAGGCGCCCGCGCGCCTCGTCGGGGCCGATGCCGTGCGCCGCGAGCAGCGCGCAGTACTCCCCGACCACCCGCTCGAAGTAGATGTTGTTCTCCCAGAGCGTGTCGTCGGCATCGACCAGCAGGGTGTAGCCGGCCGGCTGGATGTGCAGTGTCGGATCCATCACGTCATGGCGTACACGGCGAGGTTCACGGCAAAGCGCGTGTTGTCGTCGCGCTGGAAGCGCTTGTTGCGCCAGTCGTAGTCCCACTCGCAGCCGTAGTCCTTGTTGCTGTAGAGCACCCCGACGCGGCCGCGGTGCTCGACAGCGCGCAGGTACTCGTGAACCAGGTCGTCGCCCCAGCCGTTCAGCTCGTGCGAGGTCTGCGGCGGGCCGTCCGGGAACCGGAAGAAGCAGCGGTAGATCGCGTGCGAGTTCGGAAGCCTGGCCAGCGTCCGGGGTCCCGGGAAGATGCGCCGCATCTCGTCTTCGAACGACCTTGCATACAACCCGTTCACGTCGTGGTTGCAGTCGTCCGAGAAGAGGAAGCCGCCGTGCTCGACGTAGCGGCGCAGGCCCTCGCGCTCGCGCGCGCGGAAACGCACGAGGGTGTGGCCCGTCATGAAGAGGAATGGAAAGGCCAGCAGCTCGTCGGCGTCGGCGCCAATGACGACTTCTTCGCGGTAAACCGGGATCGTCGTATATTCGACCAGCGAGTTCAGCACGTTGGCGGCAACCTTGGGGTTGTAGTCCCAGTCGCCCGACTCGTAGCGCAGGCGCGCGAACACGAACTCCGATGGCCGCGGGGCCGCCTGCGCCCGCGCCGTACCGGGCTGAACCGCCGAGGCCAGGCCGGCCAGGGCGGCGGCCCTGGCGAGAAATTCCCGGCGGGAGGGGGCACCCATGACCGCCGATTCTACCCGGCCTCCGGCGTCCGGTCTCCGGCGACCGGCCTGGAGCGGGTAAACGCACGGACGATGACCGACGTCTTCCAGAACAGGGACCGGGCGAGGCCGCGGCACGATGCCACGGCGCTGGCCCGCGAGGTGCGGACGCACCTGGCGGCGGGCGACGAGGACCGGGCCCGGGAGCGGTTCGAGGACCTGGTGGCTGTGTGGCAGCGCCGGGCCCTGCGGCTGGCATGGCACTACCTGCGCGACACGGCGGATGCCGACGAGGCCGTGCAGGACGCCTTCGTCCGGGCGTACACGAACCTGCTGTCGTACCAGGAGACCTCGCCGTTCGACGTGTGGTTCGGCCGGATCCTGATCAACGCGTGCCTCGATCGCATCAAGGCCCGCTCGCGACGACAGCGATGGCAGGTGCCGTTTGCCGAGGCAGGCAGCGAGGAAGTCCCGTTGGACCCGGTTGCGCCGACCGCCACGCCGGAAGAAGCGCTGGTCCGCGGCGAGCGCGCGGCGGCGTTGCGCGCGGCCATCGATGCGCTGCCCGACCGGCAGCGGCAGGTCGTGCTCCTGAGCCAGCTCGAGGGGCACACGACCCGCGAGGTGAGCGACGTGACCGGTCTGTCGGAATCAACGGTGCGGGTTCATCTCTTCCGGGCCATGCGGCGGCTGCGCACGCTGCTCGAGGCGCGCCGCAGGCCGACGCGTGAGGAGGGCGCACGACACGCATGAAGTGGAAGCCTGAACGCCACGCATCACACCCGCCGGCCAACGTCCTGTTCGACTGGACGGTCGCGAGGTCGGCCGGCGACTCCGCCGCCGACCCGCGCGTGGGCGCCCACGCCGACGCCTGTGCGGAGTGCCGGCGCGAGGTCGAGGCCATCGCCGCCTCGCTTCACGGGCTCCGGGAGGACCTCGAGGACGAGGCCGATGCCGTTTTCACCCCGCTGGCGCTCGACCGCCAGCGCACGGCCATCATGCGGCGAATCGAGCCGCCGGCACGCGCGCGCGTCATTGCGTTCCCCGCCCCGGTCGTCGTTCGCCCCGCGGGCTACGGGCACGCACGCCGCTGGGTCGCGGGCGCGGCGGCGGCGGGCCTGCTGATTGGCGTGGTGGCGGGCCGGGTCCTCCTGCCCTCGGGGCCTCAACTCTGGCATCAGTGGCCGGAGCCGGCGCCGTCCGCGGTGACCGCCACCACGTCGCCCGCCCAGGCCGGGATCGACTCCGACGAGATCTTCCTCACCGAGCTCGACATGGCGGCCGTTCAGCCGCGGATCGAGCCGCTCAGGGCCCTCGACGCCCTCACGCCGCGCTCGGCCGAGCTGACCAACGGGTCGGGCCCGCGCTGACCCGTCGTCGCGACCCCTATAATGGACTTGTGCCCCCTTTGATTTTCCGCCGCGGCCTCGACATGAAGGCCGAGGTCGCCGGCGCCCTGGCCGCCGACTACCACAGCGCACTCGTCGACGAGGTCAAGGCCAACGACTTCCGGCACGTCGCCGGGCGGCTGACCGTGCACCTCGCGCGCGAGTTCGGCTTCTGCTACGGCGTCGACCGCGCCGTCGACTACGCCTACCAGGCGCGGCGCCGCTTTGCCGACCGCCGGGTGTACCTGACGGGCGAGATCATCCACAACCCGCACGTGAACCAGAAGCTGCGGGATGCCGGCATCCGCTTCCTCTCGGATCCTGGCGAGTCGCTCGACGCCCTCGGCCCCGACGACGTGGTGATTCTCCCGGCCTTCGGGGTGACGACCCGCCTGCTGCTCGACTTGCAGAAGCGGGGCTGCAGCCTCGTCGACACGACGTGCGGATCGGTGCTGAACGTCTGGAAGAACGTGCGCCGGTATGCCGACGAGGGCTTCACCTCGATCATCCACGGCAAGGTGCACCACGAGGAGACGCAGGCCACCGCCTCACAGGCGCTCGACTTCCCCAACGGGCGGTATCTGGTCGTCTTCGACACCGACGAGTCGACGGCCGTGTGCGACTACATCCGCCACGGCGGCGATCGCGAGGCGTTCCTGGCGCGGTTCGGCCACGCCGCGTCGGAGGACTTCGACCCGGACCGGGACCTCGAACGCATCGGGCTCGCCAACCAGACGACCATGCTCATGACCGAGTCGCTGGCCATTGGCGAGCTGTTCCGCCAGGCGATGGCCGACCGCTACGGCGAGGCGGCGCTCGCGGAACGATTCAGGGCGTTCGATACCATCTGCAGCGCGACGCAGGAGCGCCAGGACGCGGTCGTGGCGCTGCTCGACGAGCACCCGCTCGACGTGATGGTCGTCGTCGGCGGCTACAACAGCAGCAACACCTGCAACCTGACCAACATCTGCGCCGCGAGGGTGCCGACCTTCCACATCGCCGATCCCTCCGGCCTCGAGTCGGCCGAGGTCATCCGTCACCGGCCGGCCACGCCCCCGGGCACGCCACTCCGGCAGGGGCGCGAGGTGCGCACCTCGGGGTGGCTTCCCGACGGCCCGGTCGTCGTCGGCCTCACGGCCGGGGCCTCGACGCCCAACAACATCATCGGTGAGGTCGTCGCCCGCCTGTCGGCCCTTGCCGGCGCCCCCCTCGCCGAGCGGCCCGCGTCTGCCAGCCCCGCGGAAGTCCGGTAACGCCGCCGGGTAAACGGCGGCGCGCGCGCAGTCGTCATTCCAGAGACGGCAGGCGTGTGCTCATGAACATCAAATCTCTCATCGTGCTGGCCCTTATCGGGGTGCTCACCCTCGGCGCCGCTGCGCCCTCCGGGGCGAGCGACCGCAAGTGGTGGATGTCGGAGCGGGTCAAAGGCGAGCTGTCGCTGACCGAGCAGCAGTCGCGGGAGATCGAGGCCATCTTCCAGGCCACGGTTCCGCAGCTGCGTGCGCAGAAGGCGGAGCTCGACCGGCTCGAGAAGCAGGTGTCCGACCTGCTGAGCGGGCCCGGCCTGTCCGAGGCGGAGTTCGCGGCGGCCCTCGACCGCGCCGAGGCGGCCCGGGGCGCGCTCAACAAGTCGCGGATGCTCATGCTGTTCCGGATGCGGCGGGTGCTCTCGGCCGACCAGCGGTCGCGGCTGCGCCTGCTGCACGAGCGCCAGGAGCAGGAACGGCGCGAGCGCCGGCCGAACTCGTCGGCGGCCAGGCCCGAATGACACCCTGCCGGGCTCCCGGCCGGGCCGGCGCCCGGCGCGGACCTCGTTCTGGAGGATCTCTTCCCGTGATCGGACGTGTTCTGGTTCCCCTCTCGATCGGTGTCGTGCTCGGCGGCGCGACGCAGGCGTTGGCGCAGCCGGCGGTGTCGGACGCGCGCGTCCGCGAGCTCATGACGCAGGCGCTCTCTCAGCAGAGCGCCGCGGCGCCGGCCACGCCCCTGGTGCCCGAGGCACGACCGAGCCTCGATCTCACCGTCGACGAAGCCGTCACGCGTGCCCTCGAGCGCAACCTCGACATCCTCGTCGAACGCCTCACGCCGGGCACGTTCGACTACACGCTGGCCAGCCTGCGTTCGCTCTACAGCCCGCTCTTCCAATCGACGCTCGGGCAACAGAGCGTGGGCCAGCTGCCGTCGAGTCAGCTCGTCGGCGGCCAGCGCGTCGACGTCGAATCGACCACGTTCAACTTCCAGGCCTCGCAGGGGGTGCCGTGGGGCGGCGGATCCCTCACAGCGGGCTGGAACAATCGGCGCCAGGATTCGTCGAGCCCGTTCAACACGTTCAACCCGCAGTACAACTCGTCGTTCTCGGTGCAGTACACGCAGCCGTTGCTGCGGAACTTCGCCACCGACCAGACGCGCCAGCAGATCCGCATCACGCAGATCAACCGCGAGATCTCCGAGCTGCAGCTGCAGGCCACGATCACCAACACGGTGGCCGACGTGCGCAGCGCGTACTGGGACCTGACGGCCGCCCTCGAAGCCGTCGCGGTCGCCGAGCGGTCGCTGGCGCTGGCCGACAAGCTCGTCGAAGACAACAAGGTCCGTGTCGAGGTCGGCACGCTCGCCCCGATCGATGTCGTCCAGGCTGAGGCCGAGGCGGCCACGCGGCGTCAGGGACTCGCCGCGGCGCGGGCGACCTGGCGGACGGCGGAACTCGCGCTCAAGCGGCTCATCGTGAGCGGCACCGACGATCCGCTGTGGTCCTCGTCACTCAACCCCGTGGACCGGCCGTCGCGCGTACCGCCGGCCATCGACCTCGAGGCCGCGCTGCGCCGGGCGCTCGAGCAGCGCACCGACGTGCAGCAGGCGCGCAGGCAGCTCGACAGCAACCGCATCACGCTGGGGTACCTCCGCAACCAGACCCTGCCGGGCGTCGACCTCGTCGCGTCGTACGGCCTGCAGGGCATTGGCGGCACCCGCTTCATCCGGGAAGGGGGCATCGGCAGCCCGGTCATCGAGACGATCCCCGGCGGGTTCCGCAACGCGATTGACGCCATCACGGGCCGCGACTACCCGCAGTGGAACCTGCAGCTGCTCGTGAGCTACCCGCTCGGCACGAGTGCGGCCGAGGCCAGGGTCTCGCGGGGCCGCATCCAGTCCCAACAGGCCGAGGCGCAGGTGCGTCAGGTGGAGCTCGACGTGGCGACGGAGGTGACCAACACGGCGCTGCTCGTGCAGAGCAACCTGCAGCGGGTCGACGCCGCGACGGCGGCGCGCGAGCTGGCCCAGCGCCGTCTCGAGGCGGAGGAAAGCAAGTTCGAGGTCGGCATGAGCACCAACTTCTTCGTGGTGCAGGCCCAGCGCGACCTCGTGGAGGCGCAGCTCACCGAGCTGCGGGCACTGCTCGACTACGCAAAGTCGCTCGTCGACTTCGAACGCGTGCAGCAATCGGGCCCGCGGGTGTCGGTGACGTCGGTGAGCGCCGGTGGCTGAGGACGGCCGCCCCGGACGGACAACTCGCTTATCTCGGACAGGTTTCATGAAGCGCATCCTCATTCTCTCGGGTATCGCCGTGGTCCTCCTGGGCGGCGGCTACTGGCTCTTCGGGCGTGACGCCGCGACGGCGCCGGGCGCGGCCGGCGACGGCGGCGGGCGCTTCGCCCGGCCGCCCATGCCGGTCGAGGTGGACAAGGTCGGGCGCGCCGTCATCACCGAGGAGATCACGGTCGTGGGCAACCTCATCGGGGCCGCGACGGTCGAGGTCGTCCCCAAGGTGAGCGGGCGCCTGCAGTCGGTCTCGGTCCGCATCGGCGATCAGGTCCGGCAGGGCCAGGTCATCGCCGTCGTCGAGGACCGCGAGATTCGCGAGCAGGTGAAGCAGGCCGAGGCGTCCTTCGACGTCGCGCGCGCGACGATCCGCCAGCGCGAGGCCGACGAGAAGTTCGCGCAGACCAACCTCGAGCGGACCCGCAGTCTGTTCCAGCGCCAGCTGCTGCCCCGGCAGACGCTCGACGACGCCGAAGCGCAGGCGCAGGCGGCCTCGGCGCAGCTCGATCTCGCGCGGGCGCAGTTCGCGCAAGCCAGCGCACGGCTCGAGGAGCTGCGTATCACGCTCGCCAACACGCGCATCACCTCACCGGTCGACGGCTTCGTCGGCCGCCGGAACCTCGATGCGGGCGCGTTTGTCGGGCCCAACGCTCCCGTGGCCTCGGTCGTCGACATCCGCTTCGTGCGCCTGGTCGTGAACCTCGTCGAACGCGACCTCCGCCGTGTGAAGCAGGGCGTGCCGGCGCGGGTCGAGGTCGACGCCTACCCGGGCGAGACGTTCACCGGGCAGGTGGCGCGCGTGGCGCCCGTGCTCGATCCGCAGACGCGCACGGCCGAGATGGAAATCGAGATTCCAAATCCCACGTACCGGCTGAAGCCCGGGATGTACTCGCGCGTGCAGCTCACGGTCGATCGTCGCGAGAACGCGCTCGTCGTGCCGCGCAACGCGCTGGTCGATCTGGACGGCCGGCGCGGCGTCTACCTCGTCGGCGACGACAACCAGAGCGTCACGTTCCGGCCGGTGGATGTGGGCCTGCAGAACCAGCAGCGCGCCGAGGTGCGCGAGGGCGTCGTCGAGGGCCAGCGCATCGTGACGACGGGCGCGGCCGCGCTGCGCGACGGCGACACCATCGTGCTCGCGGGCCAGCCCGGCGGACGCGGCCCCGGCGACCGCGCCTCGCGGCCCAACGGGCAGGGCGCGAGCGAGCCGGCGCCGTCGACCCCGCCGTCGGCCGCGCGCGGGAGCCGTTCGTAGCACGCGGCGAGGGGATCAAGGCAGGGACAGGACGACCCATGAGCATTCCACGCACCGCCATTCACCGCCCGGTGACCATGTTCATCCTGAGCGCCGTGATCGTGCTGCTCGGCGCGATCTCGCTCATCAGGCTGCCGGTGGACCTCATGCCGGACGTCAGCTTCCCGAGCCTGACGATTCGCGTGAGCTACGCCGGCGTCGGCCCGCGCGAGATGGAGGAGATCGTCACGCGGCCCATCGAACAGTCGGTGAGCGCCGTGGCCGGGCTCGAGCAGATCAACTCGACCTCGCGCGAGGGCTCGAGCATCGTGCGGCTGAACTTCGCGTACGGCACCGACATCAACGTCGCCGCCGACGACGTGCGCAGCCGCCTCGATCGCGTGCGCGGCCGCCTGCCCGAGGATGCCGATCCCCCGGTCGTCTTCAAGTTCGACTCGACGGTCTTCCCCATCGTCTGGATCGGCGTCGCGGGCGACTTCGACGACGTGACGCTGCGCGAGATTGCCGAGAACGACCTGGCGCGGCGCCTCGAGCGCGTGCCGGGCGTGGCCGCGGTGGACGTGAGCGGCGGGCTGCGGCGGCGCATCCGCGTGGACCTCTCGCGCGAGAAGATCACGGCGCTGAACCTGCCTGTCGATCGCGTGGTCTCCATTCTGCGCCAGGAGAACCAGAACATCCCGGTGGGCGAGATCGACGAGGGCGACATGACGTACCTCGTGCGCAGCCCGGGACAGTTCGAGAACCTCGAGGACATCCGCAACCTGGTCGTGATGACCAAGGACGGCGTGCCCGTCTACATGCGCGACATCGCCGAGGTCTCCGACGGCACCGAGGACCAGCGGACGTTCGTGCGCATCAACGGCAAGCCGGGCGTCCGGATGACGGTCACCAAGCAGTCGGGCGAGAACACGGTGGCGGTGGCCGACCTCGTGCGCGCCGAGATCGAGCGCATCAACCGCGAGGTCCAGGGCGTCCGCCTGAACGTCACCAACGACACGTCGGTGTTCATCCGCCAGTCGATCGGCGCCGTGCAGGAAGCCGTGATGCTGGGGTCGATCCTCGTGGTGGTGATCATCTTCGCGTTCCTGCGCAGCTGGCGGTCGACGCTCATCATCTGCACGTCGATCCCGATTTCGATCATCGGCACCTTCGCCCTGCTCTACTTCGGCGGGTACACGCTGAACACGATGACCTTCGGCGGGCTTGCGCTCGGCGTCGGCATGATCGTCGACGCCTCGATCGTGGTGCTCGAGAACTCGCAACGGCACATGGAGATGGGCAAGTCCCGCCTCCAGGCCGCCATCGACGGCAGCGAGGAGATCTGGTCCGCCATCCTCGCGTCGACCCTCACGCACGTCGCGGTGTTCGTCCCGCTCTTCTTCCTGTCGGGCGTGTCGAGCATCCTGTTCAAGCAGCTCTCGATCGTCGTCATCTTCTCGCTGTCGATGTCGCTGTTCGTGGCCGTCACGCTGGTGCCGGTGCTCTGCTCGCGCCTGCTCAAGCTCCCGCCCCCGCCCGAGGCGCGGCGCGGTCTGGCGGGCCGGCTCTACACCGCGAGCGAACGCGGCCTCGACACGCTCGACAACGGGTACCGGCGCCTGCTGCACAAGGCACTCGCGCACCGGCCTTCGGTCCTCGGCCTGGGGACGGCGCTCTTCGTGTTCGCGGTGCTGCTGCTGCCCACGCTGAAGTACGAGCTGCTGCCACAGACCGACGAGGGCGAGGTGTCGGTGGATGTCGAGCTGGCCGTGGGCACGCGCGTGGAGCGCACCGATGCCGCGATGCGCGAGCTCGAGGCCCGCGTCCGGCAGTTCGTGCCCGAGCTCGAGACGATGAGCGTGTCGGTCGGCGGCGGCGGCGGCGGCGGGTTCGGCCCGAGCTCGTCGCACCGCGGCTCGATGAACCTGCGTCTCAAGCCGCGGCGGGAGCGCACGCGATCGAACGAGGAGATCGCCACGACGCTGCGGCGCCAGCTCTCGGGCCTGCCCGGCACCATCGTCCGCGCCCGGCCGTCAGGCGGCAACTGGCAGCTGAACCGCATCCTGGGCGGCGGCGCCGACTCGCGCCTGGCGCTCGAGATCCGCGGCCACGACCTCGAGGACGCGCGGCGGCTGGCCCTGGCCGCTCGCGACATGATGCAGTCGACGCCCGGCATCGCCGACGTGCGCATCGGACGAGAGGAGGGCCGCCCTGAGCTCGCCATCCGCGTCGACCGCGCCAAGGCGGCGCTGCTCGGCATGACGGTGAGCGGGGTGGCCGAGACGCTGCGCACCAACGTCCAGGGCACGCAGGCGGCCTTCTACCGCGAGCGCGGCAACGAGTACCCCATTGTCGTGCGGCTGCGCGAGGAGGACCGCGAGCAGGTCTCGGACGTCGACAACGTGCTCGTGAGCACACCTGGCGGTCTCGTGGTGCCGGCCAAGAACCTGATGCAGGTGAGGCCCGACGCGGGCCCGAGCGAGATCGAGCGCAAGAACCAGGAGCGCATCACCCGCGTCAACGCCGAGATCGAGACGACGCTCAGCGAGGCGGTGAAGGCCGTCCAGGCCCGCATCCCCGAGCTGCGGGCGCCCAAGGATTTCTCGGTCGGCTTCGGCGCCGAGGTCGAGGAGCAGGAGAAGGCGTTCCGGCAGCTGCAGCTCCTGCTCATCCTGGCCATCGTGCTCGTCTACGCCGTCATGGCGGCGCAGTACGAGTCGTTCCGGGATCCGCTCATCATCATGTTCTCGATTCCGCTGGCGGCCATCGGCGTGGTGCTGACGCTGAAGGGCACCGGCACGCCGTTCAGTCTGCAGGCCTACATCGGCGTCATCATGCTGGCCGGCATCGTGGTGAGCAACGCCATCCTGCTCGTGGACTACACCAACACGCTGCGGCGCCGCGACAAGGTGCCGACCCGCGAGGCCGTGGAGCTGGCCGGGCGCACGAGGCTGCGTCCGATCCTGATGACGACGCTGACGACGGTGCTCGGGCTCGTGCCGATGTCGCTGGGGCTGGGCGAAGGCGCGGAACTGCAGGCGCCGCTGGCGCGCGTGGTCATCGGAGGGCTGCTGGCCTCCACGCTCATCACGCTGGTCTTCGTGCCCACGATGTACACCATCTTCGAGGAGGGGCTGGCCGGACTGCGCCGCAGGGCCCCCGAGCCGACGGTGCCGTCGGCCGAACCGGTCCGCTGAGTCGGCATCATGAAGAGAGCCGCCATCGTTCTCGTCGTTCTCGCGCTCGTCGGCGCCGCCGGGTACTGGATCTACAAGGTCCGCTACGAGGCCCCGCCCCCGTCGGTGATGACCTCGCCCGTGACACGCGGCGACATCGTCGACGCGGTGGGCGCCAGCGGCACGCTCGAGGCCGTCACCACGGTGCAGGTAGGCACCCAGGTGTCGGGCACCATCCAGGAGCTCTACGCGGACTTCAACAGCATCGTCCGCAAGGGGCAGGTGATCGCGCGGCTCGATCCGTCGCTCTTCACGACGCAGATCGACCAGGCGCGGGCCAACCTGGTGCGCGCCGAGGCGGATGTCGAGCGCCTGCGCGTCGCGCTCGAGGATGCGCGCAGCAAGCTGGCGCGTGCCGAGAACCTCGCCGAGCAGCAGCTGATTCCCGCGCAGGACCTGGAGGCGGCGCAGCTGACCGTGCGCTCGACCGAGGCCCAGCTCCGTTCGTCGCAGGCGCAGGTGACACAGGCCCGCGCCACGCTCAACCAGAACCAGGTGAACCTGCAGCACACCGTCATCGAGGCGCCGATCGACGGCATCGTCATCTCGCGCAACGTGGACGTCGGCCAGACCGTCGCCGCCAGCATGCAGGCGCCGACGCTGTTCGTGCTCGCGGCCGACCTGACCAAGATGAAGGTCAACGCGAGCATCGACGAGGCCGACGTGGGCCGCATCCGCCCGGGGCAGGTCGTGCGGTTCCGCGTGGACGCCTATCCGGATCGAGACTTCACCGGGTCGGTCTCGCAGGTGCGGCTGCAGCCGGTCGTCACGAGCAACGTCGTGACCTACGCGACGGTCATCGACGTCCCCAACCCGGACCTCCTGCTCAAGCCGGGGATGACCGCCAACGTGAACATCGAGATCGCGAGGCGCGAGAACGTGCTGCGCGCGCCGAACGCGGCGCTGCGCTTCAGGCCGACCGCCGAGACGTTTGCCGCGTTGGGCCTGCCGGTGCCCGAGGAGCTCACGCGCCCGCGGGGCGCGCGGAGCAACGCCCGTGGCACCGGCGAGGGAACGGCCACGCCGGCCGCGCCCGGTGCGCCCGGAACGGGCGTGGCGGCCCCGGCAGCCCCGGCGGCAGCGCCGCCGGCCCCCGGCGCCGTGCCGGGCCGCGTGGGCGACATCGGGACGCTCCGCACGGACGTCGCACGGGCACGCGTCGACGGAAGTCTCCAGGAGCAGGCCCCGCGGCCCCGGGGCGAGGGCGGCCGGCGTCCCGACGGCGCGCGCGGCGGAAGCCCCGAGGAGCGGCGGCAGCAGCTCCGGGAGCGCCTCGCGCAGATGCCGCCGGGCGAACGCGCGGCGTTTCTCGAGCGGCTGAAGGCGCGCGGGGTCGATGTGACGGGGCTCGAGGCCGGCGCGAGCCAGCCGGCGGCGCCTCAGGCCCCCGGCGGCCAGAGCGGCCGGCCAGCCGTCGCCGCCCAGTCGGCCGCACCCGGTCCGGCTGCGCGCCCCGCCCCCGGAACCAGCGCCGCGCCTGGCTCGCCGGGCACGCCAGCGACGTTCGACGCCCTCTTCGGCCCGCTTCCGGTCACCGAAAGCGTCGGCCGCGCGTGGGTGTACGCCGAGGGACAGCTACGGCCGGTCCGTCTCAGGCTCGGGGTCACCGACGGCACCCATACCGAGGTCCTCGAGGGCGAGGTCAATGAAGGTCTGCCGCTCGTGACCAACGTGGCCATCGCGCAGGCCGCGGCGTCGAACGCGGGCCGGTCGCCGTTGATGGGACCGCAGCGCGGCGGACCTCCCGGGGCCCGCAACACTGGCGGCGGGTCGCGGCGGTAGGCGCGAGGTGACACGGCCGATGGCCTCAGACGTCGTCATCGAGGTGCGCGAGCTCGCGAAGACCTACGAACTCGGCGAGATCAAGGTCCACGCGCTGCGCGGGGTGACTCTCGCCATTGCCCGGGGCGAGTTCGTGTCGGTCACGGGACCGTCGGGCTCGGGGAAGTCGACCTTCATGCACATCCTGGGCTGCCTCGATCGGCCCACGAGCGGCACATACCGGCTCGACGGCCGCGACGTGTCGACGCTCTCGCGCGACGAGCTGGCCGCGGTGCGGA